>CAZKTU010000011.1:0-55928 GCA_964555675.1 uncultured Oscillochloris sp. | reverse complement strand
GGCGCACACATGGGTGCGCCAGTACGGGTGGCTCGGCGCTGGGCGCACACATGGGTGCGCCAGTACGGGTGGCTGGTGAGCCCCTGCGGGTGGCTGGTGCGCCCCTGCGGGTGGCTGGGCGCCCGTCAGCCTTGCTCGGACGGAGTACTGGCTGCGAGGCAACCTGTCTATTATATCAAGGACGGCTGACAATAGTGTATCCCGTAACACGCCAGCTGCGGGTGTTCCGAGTGGCGGTAGGTCTGCTGCTGCTGCTCGCTTGGGGCCTCTCGACCGGGCCTGCGGCCGCCCAAGGGCAACCGCTCGAGCTCGCCCGCTACGAGAGTCTCTTGCGCGAGGCGCGGGCCGCGGCCACGCGCGGCGATCGCCTGGAGGTCGAGCAGGCGGCCGCAGCCCTCGCGGTGACGGCGGTGCTGATGCCCGACGGTACGCTGGCCCCGGTCGACACGGCCTGGCTCACGGCAGAGCTGAGCAAGCCGACGCCCGACCTGCCGCTGGTCGCGACGCGCCTGGGGGGCCTGATCGACGCCCTGGCGTATGTCGCGCCGCCGGCCCCACCCGACGCCGCCGAACGCCTCGAGCAGATCCTTGCGCGCCCGCCCTTCGGCCGGCCAGACGACACCCCCAACGAGCGGGGGCCGCTCGAGGAGTTCATCATCTGGCTCCTCCAGCAGCTGGGCGGCCTCTTCAGGCCCGTCGCCGATATCGCCGCCGGGGCGCCTGGAACGGCCGTCTCGTGGCTGCTGATCGCCCTGGGCGCCGCCCTGGTGCTGGCGGTGCTTGGGCTCTGGCTACGCGGTCTGCGGCGCGCCCTGGGGCCGACGGCGGCCATCGCCTCGCCCGCAGAGCTGGCGGCCCGCGACACGGCCGACGCCCGAGCTCAGGCCGCGGCCCTCGCGCGCACGGGCGACTACCGGGGCGCGGCGCGCCTGCTGGCCCTCGCCGCCCTGCTCTGGCTCGACGAGGGCGGCATCCTGCCCTATGACCCGCACCAGACCAACCGCGAACATCTGGGCCGCCTTGGCGAGCGCCCGGCCGCGCGGGCCGGGCTGAGCCCAATTGTCGACACCGCCGAGCGAGTCTGGTACGGTGGGGCGCCCCTCGACGCCGCGGGCTATGCCGAGGTAGAGCGCCAGGTGGAAGCGCTGCGCTCGCTCGAGGCGCGCTGAGAGCCTACTACTGCGACGCAGCGAACGCACTGAGCTAGGGCGAAACACTATGCGCCGTGACATGATCGCCCTGGTCGCGCTCTTTGGCCTCCTGGCTGCCATGATCGCCCTCGGGCCAGGGCGAGGCGAGGGCGCGCCGGGGGCGGGGCCGAGCAGCCACGCGAGCAGCCCGGGCGGGGCCCTGGCCCTGCACCGCTGGTTCGCCGAGCTGGGCTACGAGGTCTCCCGCCTCGAGTACGCCGCCTTTTCGCCCGATGAGGCCGACCTGCTGGTCGTCCTCGGCCCGAGCGAGCGTTACAGCCGCGAGGAGGCCGAGGCCGTGCGGGCCTGGGTAGAGGCGGGCGGTACGCTGCTCGTGGCCGAGGGTCGCCCCGGGCAGAGCGCACCGGCGGCGCCGCTGCTCGAAGCCTTCGAGCTGGCGATTGTCCCCGCGCCCGAGCTGTCGCCGCTCGAGCTGGCGCCGGTCCTGCAGCCCGCCCTGGGGGCGCCGGCGGCCCAGCGCCTGGAGATTAACTCGGGCGCGAGGGTGGCCGCCGGCCCTGAGGCCGCGCCCCTGGCGGGGGCGAGCGAGGCGCCGGTGCTGGTGGGGCTGCAGTATGGCGAGGGCTACGTCTACGCCAGTGCGGCGACCCACCCCTTCAGCAACCTCGGGCTGCGCCACGACGACAACGGGGCTATGGTGCTGAACCTGCTGCGGCGCATCCCGCCGGGCGGCCGAGTCGTCTTCGACGAGGTCCACCACGGCTTCGTCGGGCAGCCCGGCCTGCGCGGGCTGCTCCTTGGCACGCCCTGGGGCCTGGCGGCGCTCTACGCAGCCCTGGTGTGCGCGGGGTACCTTGCCCTCACGGGGCGGCGTTTCGGGCGGCCAGTGCCGTTGCGGGCCGAGGTCGACCGACGCAGCAGCGCCGAGTATCTGGCGAGCCTGGCCGGGCTGCTGCGGCGCGCCGGCAAGAGCGCATTCTTGCTGGAGCACTACAGGGCCGGCTTCAAGCGACGGATCGCCCGGGCCTACGGCCTGAGCCCCGACCTTGACGACCGGGCCCTGGTCGGGGCGATCGCCCTGAGCCACCCCGTCGAGGCGCAGGCGACGGCCGAGATCCTCGTCCGCATGGCGCAGCCGGCGAACGAGGCGAGCCTGCTCGGGATCGTGCGCGACGCCGACGCGCTGCTGGAGCGCTAACCATGGGCCAGACCTTCACCCCGATCATGGAGCTGCTCGACGAAGGCGTGAGCCTGTATCGGCGCGGCTTCACGCGCCTGCTGCTGCTGGCCATGATTGCCGCGGCGCCCGTCGGGCTCGTCGCCGCCGCGCTCTTTCTGGCGGCCGACTGGCTGGAGTCGGGGCTGGGGGCCCTGCTGCTCCTGGCGAGCCTCGTCGGCGGGTTGCCCTTGAGTCTGTATGTGATGGGCGCCCTGAGCCGGGCGGCGTCCATGGCCGCCGACGGAGAGCCGGTCAGCGTGCGACGAGCCCTGGCGATCGGCCCCCTGCGGGTGGCCGGCATGGGCTGCTACGGCACGATCTTCATGATGGCGGCGAGCATCGCGGTCAGCACACTCAGCACGGGCTGCATCTGTATCGGCTATCTGCTGGTCGGCGTAAGCAGCGTGGCCTTCGCGGCCACCTTCGAGGCGGGCGGCGCCCTGGGCGGGGCGGCCGCGGCCCTGGCGATCGCGGTCAGCGTAATCGCCTTCCTGGGCCTCTACGCGGCGAGCCTGGTGCTCAACGGCGCGGTCTACGGGAGCGCGGTCTACGCGATGCAACCATTTGTGCAGGAGCGGGCGCGTTTCGGCGCGACGGTGCAGCGCAGCCTGGACATGCTGGGCTACAGGCTGGGGCAGAACCTGCTGACCTTCATCTGCGCGAGCCTGGTCTTCGGGGCGGCCGCCCTGGCGGCGACCCTGGCGATCGGCCTGCTGGCGCCGCTGCCGGCCCTCTTCCTGCTGGGGCCTGAGTCGCCCGTGGCCCGCGCGATCGCGGCCGCAGCCTGGGTGATCGGAGTCGCGGCGGCGGCCCCGCTCCTCCCGATCTGGATGGCCCTGCTCTTCAGGCGGCGCCGCGCCGAGCGCGACGGGGAGGAGCTGCGGGCCTCGATGGAGCTGCTCTTTGCGCAGCGCGGCGACACGGTGGAGACGGGGCTATAGCCAATATTGCGCGATCGAGCAATCGTTGTTATGCTGAAGCGAAACCTGGGAGCGGAGGAGCGAGCAACGGTGGAGCGCACGACGGTCGTCAAGGTGGGCGGCAACGAGCTCGATGAGCCGGCCTTTCTGGCGGGTCTCAGCGCGGCCGTGGCCGAGTTTCGCGGGCCGCTGGTGCTGGTCCACGGCGGGGGCAAAGAGATCACGGCGGCCCTGGATCGCGAGGGGCTGCCGGTCGAGTTTATCGAGGGCCTGCGAGTCACCTCGCCCGAGGCCATGGCGGTAATGCAGCGGGTGGTCTGCGGCACGATCAACCAACGGGTGGTTGCGAGCCTGGTTGGCGCCGGGGCCCGGGCCCTCGGACTGAGCGGGATCGACCTGGGCCTGCTGCGCTGCGACCCGCACCGCCCGGGCGGCGCCGATCTGGGGCGCGTGGGGGTGGTGACCGCGGTCGACGCCGTGGCGATCAGGGCGATGCTCGGCCAGGGCTGGCTGCCGGTCTTCGCGCCGGTGGCCCTGGGCGCGGCCGACGGCCTGAGCTATAACGTCAACGCCGATATGATCGCCCAGGCCATCGCTGCGGCCCTGGGCGGGGCCGAGCTGGTGTTCGTAAGTAATGTGCCGGGCGTGATCCTCGGCGGCCAGGTGGCCCCGCAGCTCGACCGGGCCGCCGTAGAGGCGGCGATCGCCGACGGCTCGATCAGCGGCGGCATGATTCCGAAGGTGCGGGCGGCCCTCGCAGCCCTCGCGGCCGGGGCGGCCTCGGCCCGAATCACAAACCTGGAGGGCTTCGCCGCTGGCGGGACACGATTTCTATGAGCACTCCCGACGACCCGGCCATCCACTACGTCGCTGCGGGCGACATCTTCCGCGGGCTGGCCCCCCGCGAGCGGGCCGAGGTCGAGCGCCTGATCGCCTACAACGTCTACCCGCCGGGGCAGATCTTTCACTCGCCCAACGAGGCCGGCGAGCAGCTCTTTGTGCTGCGGGCCGGGCGCGTGCGGATCTACAAGCTCTCGCCCGAGGGGCGGGCCCTGACCCTGATGGTGCTCGAGCCAGTGACGATCTTCGGCGAGATGACCCTGGTGGGGCAGTGGCTCCACGACACCTTCGCCGAGGCCATGATCGAGTGTGTGATCGGCGTGATCGGGCGCGACACCCTGCGGCGCATCCTCGAGCGCTACCCCCAGGTCGCGATCGCCTTCATGGAGCTGATGGGCCAGCGCCTGCGGGCCATGGAGAACAAGCTGGCCGACATCGCCTTCAAGAGCGTGCCCCAGCGCCTGGCCAGCGTGCTGCTCAACCTGGCGGGCGTGCCGGCCGGGCAGCGCCAGCCGGCGGTGCCGCCGAGCGTGGTGCGCTACACCCACCAGCAACTGGCCGAGATGATCGGCTCGTACCGCGAGACCGTGACCAAGGCGATCGGCGAGCTACGCGAGGCGGGGGTGATCCGCATCGAGGACGACGCGATCGCCCTGACCGATCTGGCCCAGTTGCAGCGGTTGGCGAACCGGTAAAGAGCGCAGGAGGGGCCGGGCCCCTCCTGTGCAACCTGCGCGCTGCCCGCTAGCGGGGGCGTTTGGTGAGCCGGCGATAGTACTCGTCGATACCGCGGCGGCTTGCGTCGTAGAGCTCGCGCAGGTTCATGATCTTCACGTCGGGCACCTTGCGGCGGCGCTCGATGAAGACCCAGGCCCAGAGCAGGCCCTGGGCGACGATCACGAAGAACATGATGCCGAACATGATCCAGCCATCCATCGCGGCCCTGCCTTTCTAACTGCGGCTCTGTGACATATGATACCGCGCCTTGACCTGTAGCGCAATGCGCGCGCGGGCGAATATAAACCATTATACATCGGCGGCGGCGGGCGTGGCCGCCGTGCTATAATCCGGGCGCAGCGCCCAGCAGTTCAGGGAGGCGACGATGCCCGACTATGGTTTTGCCACCCGCGCGATCCACGCCGGCCAGGAGCCCGAGGCCAGCACCGGCGCCGTGATCGTCCCGATCTACCAGACCAGCACCTTCGCCCAGGAGGGCGTCGGCGTCCACAAAGGCTACGACTACGCCCGCTCGGGCAACCCCACCCGCACCGCCCTCGAGACGGCCCTCGCCGCCCTCGAAGGGGGCAGCCAGGGCATCTGCTTCGCCTCGGGCCTGGCCGCCGAGACTACCGCGGCCCTGGCCCTGCTCAAAAGCGGCGACCATGTGCTCTGCGGCGATGACGTCTACGGCGGCACCTACAGGCTCTTCAAGCGCGTGCTCGAGGATAAGGGCATCAGCACCAGCTTCGTCGACACCCGCGACCCCAACAGGGTCGAGGCCGGGCTTACGCCCCAAACGCGCCTGATCTGGCTCGAGACGCCCACCAACCCCCTGCTGAAGCTGGCCGACATCGCGGCGATCAGCGCGATCGGGCGACGCCACGGCGCCCTGACCGTGGTCGACAACACCTTCGCCTCGCCGGCCTGCCAGCGCCCCCTCGAGCTTGGGGCCGACATCGTGCTCCACTCGACCACCAAATACCTGGGCGGCCACTCGGACGTAGTCGGCGGGGCCCTGATCACCAGCAACGAGGAGGTCGCCCAGCGCCTGCGCTTCGTGCAGAACGCCGCGGGCGCCGTGCCCGGGCCCTTCGACTGCTGGCTGGTGTTGCGCGGCATCAAGACGCTGCAGCTGCGCATGCGCCAGCACGGCGAGAGCGCCATGGCCGTGGCTCGCTTTCTGCAGGGCCACAGCGGGGTCGAGCAGGTGATCTACCCCGGCCTGCCCGAGCACCCCCAGCACGAGCTGGCCCGCCGCCAGATGCACGGCTTCAGCGGCATGGTCAGCTTCGTGGCCGAGGGCGGCGAGCGGGCCGCCCATAAGATCGTCTCGCGGACCAGGCTCTTCACCCTGGCCGAGAGCCTGGGCGGGGTCGAGAGCCTGATCGAAGTGCCCGCGGCGATGACCCACGCCTCGGTCGCCGGCTCGACCCTCGAGGTGCCCGCCGGCCTGGTGCGCCTCTCGGTCGGCATCGAGGACATCGACGACCTGCTCGCCGATCTCGAGCAGGCGCTCGACTGAGGGATGAAGGATGAGGGATGAATTAGGGCTGCGGCGTGTCTGTCTGCTCATGCTGACCCTGCTGCTGCTGGGCGCCTGCGCTCCGCCGGCCGCCCAGGCGCCCACGATAACGCCGGCGCCCAGCGCAACGCCGGCGCCCACGGCGACGCCGACGCCCGCCCCGACGGCCACCCCGGCGCCTACGGCCACGGCGGCGGCGGCCGAGGACGACCCGATTGGCGCGGCCCTGCGCCAGAGCGCGAGCGCCGACAGCTACAGCATGAACCTGGTGGTGGAGGGCGCGGGCGCGCTGCCCTCGGCCCCGGCCGGCAGCCAGCAGGCGAATCTGCTCACCCTGGTGGGCGACTTCGCCGGCGAGGACTACAGCTACCAACTCACCGGCCTGGTGGCGGCGATGCTGGCGGCCGACCCGGCGGCGGGGCTGCAGGCCATGCGTGTCGACGGGGTCAGCTACGTGCGCGGCCCCATCCCTCTGCTCGGCGCACCCGAGGCCGTCTGGTACAGGCTCACCCCGGCCCAGGCGACCATGACCGCCCCGCCGGTGAACCTCGACAGCACCGCCGGGGCCCTGGCCCGCTCGAACCCCGACTTCTCGGGCTACACCAGCGGCGGCGCAGTCACCCTGGACGGCCAGGGCTGCACCCGCTACGAGGGCGACCGTCCCGCCACTCTCGAGCTGCTCAGGAGTCTCGCCCAGAGCGGCCTGCCCGTGGATGCGGAGCCGAGCCGCATCGCCGAGGCCGAGTCGAGCATGATCATCTGCGAGGACGGCTACCTGCACGCCCTCGAGCTCGCGTTCGCCGGGACGACGGCGGGCGAGCAGCCGGCCCCCTACAACTACGACCTGCGCCTGGGGCTTTCCGGCTTCGCCGAGCCCGTCGCCATTGTCGCGCCCGCGGGGGCCCGCGACCTGCCCGCTCCGAGCCCATAACCTTAGCCCGGAGGATACTCGCCGTGCGCCATCTGTTTCGCTTCGTCGTCGCCGCGGCCATCTTGCTGCTGCTGGCGACACCGGCCCTGGCCCAGGGCCGGGTCATCATTGACGACCCTGGCGGACGTCTCGACCAGAGCACCGTCCAGCAGGCCGCCCGCCCCCTCGTCAACAAGGGCGCAACCGTCGCCGTCTATGTGGTCGACAATGGCGACCAGAACGACTTCGTCGAGCGCCTGGTCGACGACGGCCTGGCCCGCGGCGACGGGGCCCTGCTCTCGAATGTGGTCGGCATCTACGTGGCGGTGAATGACCGCTTCAGCAGCATCGCCTTCGGCGACCAGTGGAGCGACGCGCTCTCGGTCAACGACAACTACGAGGTCATCCGCCAGGGCCAGTTGAACCCGGGCCTCTCGGACGGCGACTTCACCCGCGGCGTCACCGCAGCCCTGAGCGCGATCAACGGCGCGATCGAGAACCCGCCCGTGCCCGGCGGCGGCACCAACATCAACTTCGACCCCACCCCGATCGTGCTGGGCGTCGGCGGTCTAGCGGCCGCAGGCGCGGGCGGCGCGGTGTTCTTAAGCCGCAGACGCACCGCGAAGACGCGCGCCGACGCGCAGCAGAAGCTGAAAGACGCCCGCGAGGGGGCCGGAGCGCTGATCGCCGACCTGGGCCGCCGCTTCAAGGACGCCGCCGAGAAGGCCAAGTTCGACAAGGTCTCGTACAGCCCCGCCGATATCGGCGAGATCCAGAAGCTGCAACAACGCGCCAGCGCCAGCTTCACCAAGGTCCAGGAGCAGTTCGACGACATCGGCGAGCAGCTCGACCGCTACGAGAAGCCCACCAACGAGCAGCTGGAGCAGGCGGCGGCGGGCTACACGCAGGTGCAGGCCGAGGCCCAGCAGGCCTCCGAGCAGCTCAAAGCCGTCGAGGAGCTGCGGGCCAGGCTCGACGAGCAGATGCGCCAGGCGCGCGAGGAGACCGACCGCGCAAAAAAAGCCTAGCCGGCGCTGCCGGCCAGCTGACGGCCCTAGGTGAGGCGATCGCCGATCAAGCGGCGGCCCTCGCCCCGGCCCAGCAGCTGGTTGAGCGTGCAGAGGCGGCCCTGGGCGTGTACAACGCCACAGAGGCCACCGCGCACGCCAGGGCAGCGTCGGAGAGCGCAGCGCAGATCGCGGCCGCGGCCGAGCGTTTCGGCGCGATTCAGACGGGGATCGGGGCCGAGCGCGAGGCGGCCCAGGCCGTCACGGCCGAGGGCTACAGGCTCGACGCCGCCGAGGCGGCCCTCGCCGAGAGCGAGGCGGCCCTGGGCGGGGCGGCCGACGCCCTGCAGTCGAGCGGGCCCGCAGCGGCAACGCCGCACCTCGACACGGCCCAGGCGAAGCTCGAGCAGGGCATCGCCTCGGGCAGCGGCGCGCCGGCCCTGCGGGCCGAGAACGAGCGCCGCCTGGCCGAGCTCGAGGCCCGCGGCCGCAAGGCCCCCGCGCTGATCGCCGAGGGCCGGCGCACCTTCGACATGGTCGACGAGTTCGCCGAGAGCAGCTGGAGCGACATCAGGGGCAACGGCAGCGAGGCCCAGGCCGCCGCCGAGCGGGCTCAGCACCACTGGGAGCTGGCGCGCCAGAGCAATACCATGGAGGCTCAGGCCTTCTACGCCGCCAAGGAGAGCCTCGACGGGGCCAGCCAGGAGCTGGACTTCGTCGACCGACTGGTGGACACGATTGTGACCCGCCTGCGCGACCTGGAGGCCGCCCGCGACGCGGCCCGCGGCCTGCTCGACGAGGCCGAGCGCAGCCTGGTGGCCGGCCACGAGTTCGTGAAGAGCAACGACCCCGACGTGGGCAAGGCCCCCGAGGCCCAGCTCGCCGAGGCCGAGGCCCAGCTGACGATCGCGCGGGCCGAGGCCGGCAAGCCGAAGCCCGACTGGCTGAAGCTGGCCGCGGCGGCGACGGCGGCCGACCAGCTGGCCGACGCGGCCCTGGCGGGCGCGCGCAGCGAGGCCGAGACGATGGCGAAGCTGCGCCAGCAGGTCGAGAAGCTGCGCCCCCTGGTCAACGGCGAGGTGACCAAGATCGCCAAGTTCGTCAACCTGCGCGACGCCGATATCACCCCGGCTTCGCTCGCGGCGGTGAAGGCCCTGGTCCAGCGCTACGAGCAGGCCCAGGCCCTCGACAAGCGGGCGGCCCAGCTCGACGAGGAGGCCCGGCGCAAGGCCCTCGAGCAAGCCCTGGCGGCCTATACCGCCCTGCAGGCGGAGAGCCAGAAGGTCTACGGCGCCGCCTACGAGGACGCCCAGCGCCTCGAGAAGCTGCGAGCCGACCTGAACGGCGAACTGGCCGCGGCGAAGACGGCCCTCGAGCAGGCCGAGCTGCTGCTGGCGCAGGCCGGGGGCGCGGCGCCGAGCAACGCCCGCCAGCGGCTCAGCCAGGCCCGCAGCGCCTTCGACAGCATTCGCCTGCCGATCAGCGGCGAGGCCGAGCTGGCCCGCACGGTCGAGGACGCCCGCGCGATCACCCAGACCGCCAACGATGTGGCCGACGAGATCCGCAGCCGCCTGAACCGCCCGCGCGGCGGCGGCATGGGTCCGGTGATCATCATGGGCGGCGGCTGGGGCGGCAGCGGCAGCTGGAGCGGCGGGAGCGGCGGCGGCAGCTCGGGCCCGTCCTGGGGCAGCTTCGGCGGCGGGGGCGGCAGCTTCGGCGGCGGCGGCGGGGGCGGCAGCTTCGGCGGCGGAGGCGGCGGGGGCGGGGGATGGTAGCGGGCGGCGCCGTCGCTGCGCTCAGATCGAGCGTGGCGACGGCCGCGCACTACACGTCGGCGCGCTCAGCCATCGACTGCCAGGGCAGCAGGTCCTCGCCGACCTCGCGCTCGATGGGGATGCGGACCAGCAGGCGGGGCCCGTAGCGGAAGAACAGGCCGTGCTCGGGGCAGCGCAACAGGCGCTCCTCGGCCTCGAGGGGCGCGCCGCAGGCCGGGCAGGTGGAGGTCTCGCCGTCGGAGTCAGGGGCGGGGCGGGTGGGCATCGGAGGTGCTCCCTTCTGAGAAACACAAAGCGCGGGCAGACCCTGAGGGGCCGGCCCGCGCTGCCTGCTGTCCTGCGGCGACATCGCCGCGCTGATAAAAAATCTGTTACCATGCACTATAACACCTGAGGCGGCGACCCACAAGCAGAATCGCTCACTGAAGGAGCACCCATGGAGACGACGCGCTGGAGCTACGTCAGCGGGCCGAGTGAGCGGCCGCTCATTGGCGAGACGATCGGCGACATGTTCGACCAGACGGTTGCGCGCTTCCCCGCCAACGAGGCCCTGGTCTGCCGTCAGCAGGGGCTGCGCTACAGCTATGCCGAGCTCAAAGGGCAGGTCGACCGCTGCGCCCGCGGCCTCATGGCCCTCGGCCTGAGCAAGGGCGAGCGGATCGGGATCTGGGCGCCCAACCGCGCCGAGTGGACGATCACCCAGTTCGCCACGGCCAAGATCGGGGCCATTCTGGTCAATATTAACCCGGCCTACAGGCTCAGCGAGCTCGAGTACGCCCTCAACCAGTCGGGGTGCAGCATGCTGATCAGCGCCGCGCAGTTCCGCACCTCGGACTACAGCGCCATGCTCTACGAGCTGGCCCCCGAGCTGCACGAGGCCCGCCCAAGCGGGGCACAGGGCGCCCCGGTCCTACGCTCGGCCAGGCTGCCCGAGCTGCGCACGGTGATCCGTCTGGGCGACGAGGCCGCCCCGGGCATGCTGACCTGGGAGGGGCTACTGGCCGCCGCCGAGGCGGTGCGCCCCGCCGAGCTGGCGGCGCGTCAGGCCGAGCAGCAGTTCGACGACCCGATCAACATTCAGTACACCTCGGGCACCACGGGCTTCCCGAAGGGCGCCACCCTCAGCCATCACAACATCCTCAATAACGGCTACTTCGTCGCCGAGCTGATGAACTTCAGCGAGCGGGACCGGCTGGTCATCCCGGTGCCGTTGTACCACTGTTTTGGCATGGTGATGGGCAACCTCGGCTGCGTCACCCACGGCGCGACGATGATCTACCCGAGCGAGGGCTTCGAGCCGCTGGCGGTGCTGAGCGCGGTCGAGGAGGAGCGGGCCACGGCGCTGTACGGGGTGCCGACCATGTTCATCGCCGAGCTCGACCACCCCGAGTTCGCGCGCTTCGACCTGAGCAGCCTGCGCACCGGGGTCATGGCCGGCTCGCCCTGCCCGGTCGAGGTGATGAAGCGGGTGCAATCGGTGATGAATATGCGCGAGGTCGAGATCTGCTACGGCATGACCGAGACCAGCCCGGTCAGCACGCAGACCCGCATCGGCGCGCCGCTCGAAAAACAGGTCGGCACGGTCGGGCAGGTCCACCCGCACATCGAGGTCAAGATCGTCGACCCGGCCAGCGGCAGGCTGGTGCCGCGGGGCGAGACGGGCGAGCTCTGCACGCGCGGCTATAGTGTGATGCTGGGCTACTGGAACAATGCGGAGGCCACGGCGAAGGCGATCGACGCGGCCGGCTGGATGCATACCGGCGACCTGGCGACCATGGACGAGGAGGGCTACCTCAATATCGTCGGCCGGATCAAGGATATGATCATCCGCGGCGGCGAGAATGTCTACCCGCGCGAGGTCGAGGAGTTCCTCTACGGTCACCCCAAGGTCGCCGACGTGCAGGTGATCGGCGTGCCCGACGCGCGCTATGGCGAAGAGATCATGGCCTGGGTGCGGCTCAAGGCGGGCGAGAGCGCGACCGAGGAGGAGATCAAGGCCTTCTGCAGGGGCCAGATTGCCCACTTCAAGATTCCGCGCTATGTGAAGTTCGTCGAAAACTTCCCCATGACCGTCACGGGCAAGATCCAGAAGTTCCTGATGCGCAAGCAGAGCATCGAGGAGCTCGATCTGGCCGACGCCGCGGCAATGCGCACCGCGTAACGTGCTACTATAGGGCCGGCGCCGAGCGCACCCGGCACCCTGTACTCGCATTGTCTCCGTGGTGAATACCGTATGTCAAAACACCCCCTGGCCATCACCCTCGCCAAAGTAATCATCGCCGCCGCCTGGGCCGACGGCGAGCTGGCCAACGACGAAGTCAACAGCCTGAAGAACCTGCTGGCCGAGCTAGGCCAGACGGTCGGCAGCGGCGAGATGGCCCTGACGATGCAGGATTGGGCCGGGCTGGACATCTACCTCTACTCGCCCGTGGAGGCCGACGAGCGCCGGCGCCTGGTGGAGGAGCTGGCCGCGGCGATGCGCGGGCCGAGCGACAAGGCTCTGGCCTTCGCGGCCCTCGACCGGCTGCTGGGCGCCGACCGGGTCACCACCGACGCCGAGCGGGCGGTGGCCAGCGAGATCCGGGCCGCGCTCGAGCGGGCCGACGCGGGCCCCCTGGCGGCCTTCGGCGGGCTGCTGCGCCGCAGCTTTGGGGTCAAGGCGGCAGGCCCGAACCGCGAGCAGTACCTCGACGAGTTCCTGAACAACCGGGTCTACTACGCGGTGCGGGTGCGGCTCGGCAAGTCGCCCGAAGAGGGCCTGGGCATCCCCGCCGACGAGGCGCGTAAGCTGGCCCTGGCCGGCGGCATCCTGGCGACGGTCGCCCGCGTGGAGGCCGGGGTGGCCGACGCCGAGCGCGAGCGAATCGTGGCGGCCCTCGAGCGGGGCTGGGGCCTCAGCCGCGACCGCGCCGAGCTGGTCACCGAGGCGGCGATCGCCGAGAGCGAGGCGAACCTCGACGCCTACACCCTCACCTATGCCTTCGCCCAGAGCGCCTCGGTCGAGGAGCGGGTGCAGTTTCTGGACGCCCTCTTCGCCGTGGCGGCGGCCGACGGTGCCATCTCGAGCGAGGAGAGCGCGGCGATCAGCCGGATCACCAGCAGCATCAGGCTCGAGCAGCGCCACTTCGTGGCGGCCAAGCGCAAGGCCCTCGGCGAGGCAGCAGGCGACGAGTAGGGCTTGTGCCGGGGCCGTAAACGGCCCGGCAACGGGGTGCGAAGGCCGCCTATGGGGCCTGGCGGGCCTGGCGCTTGCGCCGGGCCTTTTGCTGCGTTACAATCGGCGCGATGAAGCCCTCCAGACTCCGCGTGGCGCCCCGCGCCCTCGTCGTCCTCTTCCTCGCCCTCGCCCTCGCCGCGGCGCTGCAGGATGGCGCGCGCCCGCAGGCGGCCCATGCCGCCGTGATCCGCGACTTCGTGCTCGGGCTCACGCCCCAGGGGCGCCCGATCGAGGTTGTGCAGGTCGGCAGCGGGCCGCGCAAGCTGGTGGTGGTGGGCAACACCCACGGCGGCCCCGAGGCCAACACCTACAGGCTGACCGGCGAGCTAATCGCCCATTTTCGGGCCAACCCCGAGCTGGTGCCGCCGACGGTGCGCCTCTTCTTCATCCCCTCGCTCAACCCCGACGGGCTGGCGATCGGCTGGCGCTTCGACGCCGCGGGCGTGGACCTCAACCGCAACATGAACACCAACCTGGACGGCTGCCCCGAGAATGACTGGAGCACGACGGTGCAGGGCGCCTACGGGCTGATCGCCGAGACGGGCGGGCCCTACGCCGACTCGCAGCGCGAGGCGCGGCTGATCCGGGCCTTCCTGATGGACGCCGCGGGCGCGATCTTCATTCACTCGAATGCCGGGCTGGTCTTCCCCGCCGCCTGCGAGCACGCCCCCTCGATCGCCATGGCCGAGACCTACGCCACGGCGGCGGGCTACTCCTACAGCCGCTTCTGGCCGCTCTATAACATCACCGGCGGCATGCACGACTGGGCGGGCAGCCTCGGCATCGCCAGCATCACGCCCGAGCTGATCAGCGGCGACGAGAGCGAGTTCGCCCAGAACCTCGCGGGCCTGTCGGCCGTCCTCGCCGACGCCGAGGCCCTGCTGCCGCTGCCCGCGGACGGCGAATTGGCCGGCCAGACGGTGCCCGCGCCGATCTTCCGCTACTGGCGGGCCCTGGGGGGCGAAGAGCGCTTCGGGCCGCCCCTGGAGCCCGCGCGGGAGAGCGCCGATGGGCTCAGCCAGACCTTCCGCAACGCCCGCATCGACCTGCGCCACAGCCAGCGCGACACGATCTACTATGTGCAGCCCACGACCCTGGGCGTCGCGGCCCTGGCCGACCTGGCCTACGGGGGTGCGGCCGCCCGCGAGCCGGTGGCGGGCTCAGAGACGGGGCGCTACTTCCCCGAGAGCGGGCACAGCCTGTTCGGAGCCTTCCTGGACGCCTGGCAGCGCGGCGGGGCCGAGGACGTCTTCGGCCTGCCCCTCAGCGAAGAGTTCACGGGGCGGGCCGCCGACGGGCGCGAGCGGACCGTGCAGTACTTCGAGCGGGCCGTCTTCGCCTACTACCCCGAGGACGGCGGGGTGCGCCTCGAGCCCCTGGGCGCGCGGGCCCTGGCCCTCGAGGGGCTGGCGACGCCCGTGGCGCAGCAGACGGTGCGCTAGGAATCACAAGGGAGGGCCGGAGCCCTCCCGTGGATCGAACCGCCGGACGGCTGTTGCTACACGCGCTCGATGTAGGTGCGGGTGCGGGTGTCGATCTTCAGGCGGTCGCCCTCGTTGACGAAGCCGGGCACCTGGATGACCGCGCCCGTCTCGAGGGTGGCGGACTTGGTGACGTTGGTGGCGGTATCGCCGCGCACGGCGATAGTCGTCTCGGCGACCTCGAGGGTGACGAAGATCGGCAGCTCGACGCTGAGCAGGACCTCTTTCTCAGAGTCGTAGATCAGCTCGGCGCTCTCATTCTCCTTGAGGAAGCCCGAGTTATCGCCGAGCATCGCCTCGGCCACCTGGATCTGGTCGAAGGTGTTCGGGTCCATGAAGATAAAGTCGGTGCCCTCGCGGTAGAGGAACTGCATGGGGCGGCGCTCGATGCGCACGATCTCGATGTCGGCGCCCGCGCGCATGCGATCCTCGAAGGTCTTCTCGCTCTTCAGGTTCTTCAGCTTCACGCGCACGAAGGCGCGCCAGTTGCCCGGGGCAACGTGCTGAAACTCGACCACCTGGTAGAGGTCGTTGTTATAGCGGATGACCATTCCATTGCGAAGATCAGAAGTTGTACCGGCCGCCATTGTGTATCGCTCCTTAGCATAAGGTGGTGTAAGACACGCCGGTCTGACCTCGCTGAGGAACAGCCGGTGAACCTTACCACTATAGCCGGGGTCGGCGATCTCGGCAAGTGCTTCACACCAGCTCGCCCACCACCTCGACACCATTCTGGGCCATATGGTGCAGGAAGAGCACATGGTGCAGGTCGGCGTCGTGGGCGTAGATGCCGAGCTCGCGGGCGACGGCCACGGGTGTGTCGAAGGTGTCGACAGCGGCGGCGGGCACGATCACGCGGCGGTGCAAGTTGAGGGCGTTGGCCTCGAGGCGCAGGTGCATAGCCGCGCTGTAGACGCACAGGTCGGTGCAGTCGCCGATGATCACGAAGGTGTCGAGGGCGGGGCGCTCGCGCAGCCAGGCGCCCAGGCTGGTGCCCAGGTGCGAGCTGAGGGAGTTCTTGGGGAAGACGGCGATCTGCTCGGCGAAAGGCAGGGCCGCGATCTCGGCGACGGTCTGGCTCTCGGGGGTGCCGGCGATGCAGTGGGGCGGGTAGGCCCCGAACTCGGGCGTGTTGGGGTCGTGGGTGTCCTGGGTCAGCACGAAGCTGCGCACGCCGAGGGCGTGGGCGCGAGCGAAGGTGTCGACCACGGGCGCGATCAGGGCCCCGACGCGGGGGCCGCTCAGGGGGCCCTCTTTGCAGAAGCCATTGATCATGTCGATCGAGAGCACGGCCACCCGCTCGGGGCTGTCGCCGACGATGGCAGCCAGCTCGGCCGCGGGCAGGCCGGCGTACCACTGCTCGAGGTAGCTCAGGAAGGGGGCGGAGGGCGCGACGAGGTTGATGCTGCGGATCATGGTCTCGCTCCTGACTTATAGTGTATAACTGACACTATTATAGCGCGGCGCGCGCCGTCTGTCAAGGGCCGCGCACTCATCTGGCCTTTAGCTGGCCCTAAGCTCGCCCTCAGCAGCGGGCGCTAGAATAAGGCGGTCAACAAACGCACGCTTGGGGAAGCGGGCGGGCGGTGACACCATCCCTCCCCCCTCCTGCGGCGGTGGGCGTACGGCGAAAGCCACACGTCCGCCGCCGTTTTTTGGTATACTGGCGGCATCCAGATAGGCGGAAGCGACCCATGAGCGACAGCCAGGCAATCTTCACGGCCGAGCAGCGGTACACCTCCGGGCTCTACCCCAAGCGGCCTGTCGCGATCGTGCGCGGCGAGGGCGCGACCCTCTACGACGCCGAGGGCCGGGCCTATATCGACTGCGTGGCCGGCCAGGGCGCGGCCAATCTGGGCCACTGCCACCCCGCCGTCGTGGCCGCGATTCAGGCCCAGGCCGCGACCCTGATGAGCTGCCCCGAGATCTTCCACAACGACCAGCGGGCCGCCTACCTGGCCGAGCTGGCCGCCGCCCTGCCCTTCCCGGCGCGCCTCTTCCTCTGCAACTCGGGCGCCGAGGCCGTCGAGGCCGCCCTGAAGTTCGCCCGCCTGCTCACCGGCAGGCCCGGGGTGGTGGCCGCCAAGCGCGGCTTCCACGGGCGCACCATGGGCGCCCTCAGCGCCACCTGGGAGCCGAAGTACCGCGAGCCCTTCGAGCCCCTCGTCCCCGCCTTCAGCCACGTGCCCTACGGCGACCCCGAAGAGCTGGCCGAGGCGGTCGGCGAGCAGACCGGCGCGGTGCTGCTCGAGCCCGTGCAGGGCGAGGGCGGCGTGCGCCCGGCCCCCGCCGGCTACCTCGAGGCCGCGCGGCGCATCTGCGACGAGCGCGGGGCCCTGCTGCTGGTCGACGAGGTACAGACGGGCTTCGGCCGCACCGGGCGCCTCTTCGCCGTCGAGCACAGCGGGATCGCCCCCGACCTGCTGATCCTGGCCAAGAGCATCGCCGCCGGGCTGCCCATGGGCGCGGTGGCCATCCACGAGCGCCACGGCCCCCTGCCCGGCGGCGCCCACGGCACCACCTTCGGCGGCAACCCCCTGCTCTGCGCGGCCGCCCGCGCCGCCCTCGCCGCCTACCACGACGAGGGTCTGCCGCACCAGGCCGCCGAGAAGGGCGCCTGGCTCGTCGAGCGCCTGCGCGGGCTGCGCCTGCCCGCCGTCCGCGAGGTACGCGGCCTGGGCTTGCTGGTCGGCCTCGAGCTGAAGACGCGGGTCCAGCCCTACCTCCAGGCCCTGCTCGAGCGCGGGGTTCTGGCCCTGCCCGCCGGCCCGACTGTGCTGCGCCTGCTGCCGCCCCTGGTGATCGGGTACGATCAGCTCGAGCAGGTGGTCGGCGCGATTGAAGCGACCCTGGCGACCTGAAGGCCGGCATCGCCAGGTTTTTCCTCCCTGGTCATTTGTCCCTGGTCCCGCACCATGCATAAAATTGGCATCATCGACCTCGGCTCGAACACCACGCGCCTGATCGTCATGGAGTACGATCCCGGGCGCTGCTTCCGCCTCACCGACGAGGTGAGCGAGGTCGTCCGCCTGGCCGAAGGCGTCGGAACCACCGGCCGCCTGCAGCCCGAGCCCATCCGCCGCGCCGTCACCGCCCTGGCCATGTTCGAGCGCTTCTGCCGCGGCACCGGGGTCGAGCAGGTGATCGCCGTGGGCACCAGCGCCATCCGCGAGGCCGCCAACCAGGACGAGTTCTGGCAGGCCCTGCAGCGCGAGACCAGCCTCGACCTGCGCATTATCAGCGCCGAGGAGGAGGCCTACTACGGCTTCCTCGGCACCGCCAACGCCCTCGGCCTGCGCGACGGCTTCAGCTTCGACACCGGCGGCGGCTCGACCCAGGTCGTGGCCGTCGGCGGGCGCCGCCCCGCGCGGAGCTACTCGGTGCAGGCCGGCGTGCTGCGCTTCACCGAGCGCTACGTCACCTCGGACCCGGTCAGCAAGAGCGAGCTGCGGGCCCTGCGCGGCGCGGCCCACGCCGCCTTCGCCGAGCTGGCCTGGCTCAAGGCCAGCCCCGGCCATACCCTGGCCGGCATGGGCGGCACCGTGCGCACCCTGGCCCGCATCGACCAGAAGGGCAAGGCCTACCCCCTCGACCGCGTCCACGGCTACCAGCTCACCCGCACGGCCCTGGCCGCGATTATCGAGCAGCTCAGCCGCAAGGGGCGCCGCGAGCGCGAGCAGATCCCCGGCCTCAAGTCCGAGCGCGCCGACGTCACCCTGGCCGGCGCCGTGATCATCGAGCAGCTCATGGACAAGGGCGGCTTCGGCGAGCTGACCGTCAGCGGCCAGGGCGTGCGCGAGGGCCTCTTCTACGCCCACTTTCTGGCCGGGGCCGAGCCGCCCCTGCTCGACGACCCGCGCGGCTTCAGCATCCTCAACCTGGCCCGCCTCAGCTATTATGAGGAGGCCCACTGCCGCCGCGTGGGCGAGCTCAGCCTGAGCCTCTTCGACCAGCTCGCCCCGCTCCACAGCTACGGAGCCTGGGAGCGCGAGCTGCTGGGCTACGCCGCCACCATCCACGACATCGGCGTCGCCGTCGGCTACTACGACCACCACAAGCATAGCGAGTACCTGGTCCACAACGCCACCCTGCTCGGCTTCACCCACCGCGAGATCGCCATCCTCGGCGCCCTGGTGCGCAACCACCGCAAGGGCATGGGCGACCTCGCGCCCTATCAGCCGGTGCTACAGGCCGACGACGGCCCGCGCATCGCGCGCCTGAGCGCCCTGCTGCGCCTCGCCGAATACCTCGAGCGCAGCAAGAGCCAGGTCGTGCGAGCGGTGCGCGTCGAGCTGGGCGAGAGTGTGCGCGTCCTGGTCGAGGCCGAGGGCGACGCCTCGGTCGAGATCTGGGACGCCGGCAGGCGCTCGGGCCTGTTCCGCAAGGCCTTCGACAAAGAGATCGAGATACGCGCGGCCTGAGGCCCGCGACAGAGCGGCGCTAGCCTGTCGGCGTGGGCTTTTGCTATTTGTAGCCATCTGTGCGGGAGTGCAACAATGCGGTTGCTCAAAATCCTCGGCCTGATCGTCGTCGTGCTCGTCGTCGTGCTGCTCGCCGCAGGGGGCGGCGGCTACCTCTGGCTGCGCCGCTCGCTGCCCCAGACCACGGGCGAGCTGCGCGCCTCCGGGCTCGCCGCGCCCGTACAGATCGTGCGCGACCGCGACGGCGTGCCCCATATCCGGGCCGCCAGCGAGGCCGACGCCCTCTTCGCCCTCGGCTACGTCCACGCCCAGGACCGGCTGTGGCAGATGGAGTTCCAGCGCCGCATCGGCCAGGCCCGCCTCTCGGAGCTGTTCGGCCCCTCGACCCTGGCCACCGACAAGTTCCTGCGCACCCTGGGAGTGTACCGCGCCGCCCAGAGCGCCTACGCGGCCCTGGCCCCCGATCCCCGCGCGCTGCTCGAGGCCTACGCGGCCGGGGTCAACGCCTCGATCGCGGCGAGCGCCGGCCGGCTGCCGATCGAGTTCACCATCCTGGGCGTCACCCCCGAGCCCTGGCGCCCCGAAGACTCGCTGGCCTGGGCCAAGATGATGGCCTGGGACCTGGGCGGGAACTGGAGCGAGGAGCTGTTGCGCGAGCGTCTGGCGGCCCAGGTCGGCCCCGAGGCGGCCGCCCAGCTCATGCCCGCCAGCGCCAGCGACGACCCGCTGATCCTGCCCGATGGGGGGATGAGCGTGGCGGGCGCCGGCAGCGCCACGGCGGCGCAACAGGCGGGCCCCCTGGCCGGCGCCGAGCTAGACGCGGCCGGCGAGCTGCTGGCCCTGGGCAGGGCCCTGGAGGAGCTGGGGCTGGGCGGCGACCACGTGGGCAGCAACAACTGGGTGATCGCCGGCAGCCGCACCGCCTCGGGCAAACCGCTACTGGCGAACGACCCCCACCTGGGCTCGCGCATCCCCTCGATCTGGTACCTGGCCCACGTGAGCGGCGGGGCGATCGACGCGATCGGGGCCACCCTGCCCGGGCTGCCCGGCATCGTGATCGGGCATAACGCGCGCATCGCCTGGGGCGTCACCAACACCGGGCCCGACGTCCAGGACCTCTTCGTCGAGCGGCTGAACGAGCGCAACGAGGTCATGTATCAGGGCCGCTGGGAGCCGGTGACGGTCATCCCCGAGGTGATCAAGGTCAAGGGCGAGGAGGACGTGCCGCTCTTCGTGCGCGTCACCCGCCACGGCCCGCTGATCTCGGACGTGACCGAGGGGGACGGGCGGCCCCTGGCCTTCCGCTGGACGGCCCTCGATCCGCAGGACCGCACCCTCGAGGCCTTCCTCGACATCAACCGCGCCCAGGGGTGGGACGAGTTCAGGGCGGCCCTGCGCCACTACCACGCCCCGATGCAGAACTTCGTCTACGCCGACGTGGACGGCAATATCGGCTACTACGCCCCGGGCGCCCTGCCGGTGCGCGGGCGGGGCGACGGCACCGCCCCGGTAGAGGGCTGGAGCGGGTTGCACGACTGGCAGGGCTACGTGCCCTTCGCCGAGCTGCCCCACGACTTCAACCCCGAGCGGGGCTACATCGCTACGGCCAACAACCAGGTCGCGCCAGGGAGCTACCCCTACCTGATCTCGAGCAGCTTCGCCGCGCCCTACCGCGCCCAGCGCATCGTCGAACAGATCGAAGCTCAGAGCGAGCTGACGGTCGCGAGCATGGCGGCCCTACAGGGCGATATCGTCTCGCTGCAGGCCCGGGCGCTGCTGCCCTACCTCACGGCGATCGAGGGCGCGAACGAAGCGGAGCGGGCGGCCCTCGAGCTGCTGCGCGGCTGGGACGGGGCCATGACGGGCGAGAGCGCCGCAGCCGCGGTCTATCAGGGCTACTACAACGCCCTGGCCGAGGCGGTCTTCGGCGACGAGCTGCGCGCGATCTACGCTGACGACTACTACGCCAAGACCGACTTCCACGCCATCGTGCTGCAGCGCGTCCTCGGCGGCGAGGCCGCGGCCTGGTGCGACGACGTGAACACGCCCGCGCCCGAGGGGTGCGACGCGGCCCTGGGGCGAGCCCTGGCCGACGGGCTGGCGAGCATGGCCGAGGCCCAGGGTTCGCCCGAGGTGGGCGGCTGGCGCTGGGACCGGGCCCACATCGCGCGCTTCCCACATAACCCCTTCGACGAAGTCGCGGCCCTGCAGCCGCTCTTCAGCCGCAGCATCGCCAATGGCGGCGACGACTTCACGGTGAACGTCGCCCCGCCGGACCGCGACGAGCTCTACTACCAGTACCACCTGCCCTCGTACCGCCAGATCATCGACCTGGCCGACCTCGACGGGTCGCGCTTCATGCAGACCACGGGGCAGTCGGGCAACCCGGTCAGTGCGGGCTACGCCAATCTGATCGCACCCTGGCAGCGGGTCGAGTATCTGCCGATGCGCTTCAGCGGGGCGGCGGTCGACGAGGGGGCGGCGGGCGCTCTGACGCTCGCGCCCTAGTGCGAGGGCGGGCAGCGCCTATGCTATAATGCGCCGGAAGGCGAACACCTGGAAACCCTATGCGCTGCCCCTTCTGCCAGCACAGCGACACCGATGTGCTCGATACGCGTAAGCTCAACGACGGCGAGATGGTGCGCCGCCGGCGTAAGTGCCGGGCCTGCGGCCGGCGCTTCACCACCTACGAGCGGATCGAGTCGGTGAGTCTGACGGTGGTCAAGAAGGATGGCGAGCGCGAGCCGTACGAGCGCGAGAAGATCATGCGCGGCGTGCGCACCGCCTGCTACCGCCGGCCCATCTCGGCCCAGCAGATCGAGCAGCTGGTCAACGACGTCGAGAGCGCGATCATGGCCATTGACGACCAGGAGATCAGCAGCAAGGCGATCGGCGACGAGGTGATGCGCCGCCTGCGCGAGCTCGACGACGTGGCCTACATTCGCTTCGCCTCGGTCTACCGCTCGTTCGCCGACATCGGCAAGCTGCGCGAGGCCGTGGACGAGCTGCTGGAGAACTCATAGCATGAGCGTTGACACCACGCCCGAGCAGCGCGAGAAGGGCGCTGCCGAGGCGGCGCCGGAGAAGAAGCCCACCACGCCGAAGGTCCCCCTCGGGCAGCGCATTCGCGATTCGCTCGCCAATATCCGCTGGGGCGAGACCCTGCTGGTGGCCCTGGTCATGGCCCTGGCCTGGTGCGGCCTCTTTCTGGGCAGCAGTGTGCTGCAGATCCTCGCCGGCATCGTGCCGGTGATGGCGGGGCTCTACCTGGGCCGGCGGGTCAAGGGCGACTGGCTGGCCCACGGCCTCGTGCTGGGCTTCGCCGGCTTCATCTTCGGCCTGATCGCGGTCGTGATCTACGGGCTGCTCGGGCAGGCCGGGATCGTGCCGCTGCCCTCGCTGCAGCTCACCCCCGACGGCACGACGACGGCCACAGGTCTGGGCGACCTGCTCTTCTTCTATACCACCTTCTCGGTCTTCGCGCTCATCCCCTTCCCGGCCTTCGGCACGGTGATGGCCGGCCGCTCCGAGCAGCGCAACCAGCAGCTGCAGAAAGAGGTCGCCGAGCGCGGCGGCCGCCTCGAGAAGCCGGGCGTGGTGCGCACCGTCGGGGATCTGCAGGGCCTCTCGCTGCCGCAGTTCGGCTCGTACGTGCTCAACCTGTACCGCAAGAAGGGTTTTGAGTTCAAGGACTATCGCTTCATCGACAAGGATAAGCACCTCGACCTCGAGCTGAGCTACGGGGGCGAGATCTACTTGCTGCGCCTGACCGTCGCCGACAAGGTGAGCCCGGGGACGCTGCAGAGCCTGGTCCAGGATATGAAGCGCCGCAGCATCCCCAAGGGCCTGGTGCTGGCCTCCACCGAGTTCACCCCCGACGCGCTCAAGGCGGGGAAGGACCGGAAGAATGTGCTGCTGATCGACGGGCAGACCCTGTTCGATATCGCCGAGGCCTGAGTGAGCGGAAGCAAGTGATGAAACTGGACTTGACGGGCCGTGTAGCCCTGGTGACCGGCGGCGGACGCGGGATCGGGCGGGCGATCGCCCTCGAACTGGCCGCGTCCGGGGCCGCCGTGACGGTCAACTACCGCGGCAATAGCGCCACGGCCGAAGAGACGGTGGCGGCGATCACGGCCGCCGGTGGCGCGGCGACGGCCGTGCAGGGCGATGTGAGCGAGGGCGAATCGGTCGAGGCCATGGTCAAGGCGACCATCGCCGCCCACGGGCGTCTCGACATCCTGGTCAACAACGCCGGGATCACCCGCGACACGCTGCTCATGCGCATGAAGGACGAGGACTTCGACCAGGTGATCGCCACCAACCTGCGCGGGGTCTTCCTCTGCACCAGGGCCGTGCTGCGCCAGATGAGCAAGCAGCGGGCCGGGCGAATCATCAACATCGCCTCGGTGATCGGGCTGATCGGCAACGCGGGCCAGGCCAACTACGCCGCGGCCAAGGCCGGCATCCTGGGCTTCACCAGGGCGACGGCGCGCGAGATCGCCGCCCGCAACGTCACGGTCAATGCCATCGCCCCCGGCTTCATCGAGACCGAGATGACCGGGGTGCTCGGCGAAGAGACCCGCAAGGCCATCCTCGAGAGCATCCCCCTCGGGCGCTTCGGGCAGGCCGAAGAGGTCGCGAAGCTGGTGACTTTCCTCGCCTCAGATGCGGCGGCCTATATCACCGGGCAGACCTTCACCGTCGATGGCGGCATGGTGATGCAATAACTAGCGGGCGTGGCCCCGGGCCGCGCCCACGCGGGGCGATCCAATGCTGAACAAAGTCCTCGTCGCGAACAGGGGCGAGATCGCCGTCCGGATCGTGCGGGCCTGCCAGGATCTCGGGATCAAGAGCGTGGTCGCCTTCAGCGAGGCCGACCGCGACTCGCTGGCCGTGCGCCTCGCCGACGAGGCCGTCTGTATCGGGCCACCCCCGCCGGCGCGCTCGTACCTCAACCCGCCGGCCCTGATCAGCGCGGCGCTGATCACCGGGTGCGACAGCATCCACCCCGGCTATGGCTTCCTCTCCGAGAACCCCTATTTTGCCGAGATCTGCGCCGACTGCAAACTGCAGTTCATCGGCCCGACGGCCGAGACCATGCGCCTGATGGGCGATAAGGTGATCGGGCGTCAGACCATGCGCGCCGCCGGCGTGCCTACGGTCCCCGGCTCAGAGGGCGAGCTGAAGAATGTCGAAGAGGCGGTCGAGATCGCGCGGCAGATTGGCTACCCGGTGCTGCTCAAGCCCTCGGCGGGCGGCGGCGGGCGCGGCATGCGCGTCGCCTACGACGAAAACGACCTGGTGCGGGCCTTCCCCACCGCGCGGGCCGAGGCCGAGGGCGCCTTCGGGCGCGGCGACCTGCTCCTCGAGAAGTATCTGATCAAGGTGCGCCACGTCGAGATTCAGGTCCTGGCCGACAACTACGGCAATGCGATCTACCTCGGCGAGCGCGACTGCTCGGCCCAGCGCCGCCATCAGAAGATCCTCGAAGAGGCCCCCTCGCCGATCGTCAGCCCCGAGGTGCGCGAGCGTATGGGCCGCGATGCCCTCTCGGGCATCACTTCTATTGGTTATGTCAATGCCGGCACCCTCGAGTTCCTCATGGACCAGGAGGGCAACTACTACTTCATCGAGATGAATACGCGCATCCAGGTCGAGCACCCGGTGACCGAGCAGGTGA
The DNA here is from genome assembly GCA_964555675.1 of uncultured Oscillochloris sp. GTDB lineage: Bacteria > Chloroflexota > Chloroflexia > Chloroflexales > Chloroflexaceae > CAIWXH01. The sequence continues at coordinate 31,065 of CAZKTU010000011.1, read as the reverse complement.
CCGGGGTCGATCTGGTGCGCTGGCAGCTGCTGATCGCCGCGGGCGAGCGCTTGACGCTCCAGCAGAAAGATATTAGAATAGCGCGGCATGCGGTCGAGTGTCGGATCAACGCGGAGGATCCCGAGCGCGACTTCCTCCCCTCGGGCGGCGAGGTCGAGTTCTACCTTCCGCCGGGTGGGCCTGGGGTCCGGGTCGACTCTCATCTGTACGCGGGGTATACGCCGCCGCAGAACTACGACTCGCTGCTGGCCAAGATTATCACGTTCGGCGAGACGCGCGACGATGCGCTGAACCGCATGCGGCGCGCCCTGCACGAGTGCATCATCACCGGGATCAAGACGACGATCCCCTTCCAGCTCGCCCTGATCGACGACCCGGAGTTTCGGGCCGCGCGCCACCACACCGGCTACGTCGCCGAGCTTCTGCGGCGCTGGAAGGATGAGCGAGCCGCCACCCCGGTCTGAGGCCCTGGCGTAGCCCTTGCAAGGATGAGGTGACGCCCGCCGACGCCTCGTCAGCCGTTCTATCAGGACGATAAGTTCTTCGTTGAAGCGCTGTTTAACAATTGGCACCGGCACACGCGGGCGCAGCTGGTCCCGCCGGTCGGCGCACGCCACAGCGACGCGCCAGTCCAGAGCCAGGGAGGTTCCGCGTGGGTAGTCTGCGTCACCGAGTGCGCATCGCGACGCTGCAGATCCTCTTTGAGGTCGACGCAACCGACCACCCGATCGACGTGGTCTACGAACGGCGTCGCGAGGATGAGCAGCTGGCCTCAGACGGCGAGCGCTTCATGCATCGCCTGGTGTTCGGCGTCTGGGAGCATCGCAGCTACCTCGACCGCATCATCGAGGAGGCTGCGCCCAACTGGCCGATCACCCAGATGCCGGGCGTCGATAAGGCCATCCTGCGCATCGCCCTGTTCGAACTGCTGATCGACGACCTCGAGAAAACCCCCGTCAAGGCGGTGATCAACGAGGCCGTCGAGCTCGCCAAGCAGTTCGGCAGCGATAACTCCAGCCGCTTCGTCAATGGGGTCCTCGGTACCGTCGTGAGCCGCTATCGCCCTGGCCACGATGACCTGTAAGTCTGTCGGTAGCGCATCGCACTGCACGAAAGGGAACAATGCCCATGGCTTCGCCTGAGGTTGAGGAGCGTCTTAAGAAGATTATTGCCGAGCAGCTCGGCGTCGATGAGAGCCTGATTGTCCCGGGCGCTCATTTCTCGAAGGACCTGAACGCCGACTCGCTCGATCTGGTCGAACTGATTATGTCGATCGAGGAGGAGTTCGGGATCGAGATCAGCGACGAGGACGCCGAGAAGATCGAGTCGGTCAAGGACGCCCTCAAGTATCTCGACGACCACCCCACCAAAGAAGATTAGGACCCGACCTGTACACAGCCCAGGGGGCGTGGCAAATGCCACGCCCCTACTGATTCAGCAGGGCAAACGCCCCCAGCATCAGCCCCGCGCTCGCCACGAGCTGCCCGATGCTCCAGAAGGCGATGCGCTCCCAGCTCGCCGGCGCATCCCAGGCCCCGCCGGCCACCACGGCCACCAGCCAGAGCCCGATCGGCGCCGCCCCCAGGGGCGCCAGGGCCACCGCCCAGGGCAGCCCCGCCAGCCCCAGCAGCGGCAGCGCGCCATAGGCCAGGCCCACCGCCGCGACGAACAGCCCGGCGGCGCGGCGCACCCCCAGCAGCACCACGAGGGTCAGCTTCCCCACAGCCCGGTCGCTCGCCGCGTCGGGCACATTCACCGCCACCAGCATGGCGAACTGCAGCAGGCACAGGGGCGTCGCGGCCAGTAGGGCGAGCAACCCTAGCTCGCCGGCCTGCAGCAGGTAGCCCACGGCGACGCTTAGCCCGGGCACGATCAGGGCCCCGCTCACCTCGCCCAGGCCGCGCCGGTGCAGGTAGAGGGGCGGCCCGCTGTAGAGCCAGGCCAGCCCGATCGCCAAGAGCAGCAGCAGCAGGCTCGGCCAGGGGGCCCGCGCGGCGGCCGCAGTGGCCGCGGCCAGCCCGAGGGCCAGACAGCCGAAGCCGATGGCGGCCCAGAGGGCCGCGCGCGGGGGCAGCCGGCCGTCGGCCAGCACCCTGCTGCCGCCCGACCAGCGCGTCGGCGTGGCGTTGGCCAGATCGGCCTCGAGGTCAAAGTAGTCGTTGCTGTAGTGGTTCATCAGCTGGGCCGCCGCGACGGTCAGCAGACCCGCCGCGGCCACGCCCCAGCTGACGGGCGCGCCAGCGTAGCTCGCCGCGGCCACGCCCAGCCCGTAGAAGATCGCCGGCCCGCCCAGGTGCAGGGGGCGCCCCAGGGCCGCGAAGTCGGCCGCCCGCGCGAGCAGGCCCCCGGCGGTCACGCCACGCCCCCGCTCAGGGCGTAGATGCTCAGCACGCCAAACTCGGCGTAGAACAGCGTCCAGAGGAACATATAGAAGGCGCTGATCGAGCGCTGCTGCCCCAGGTCAACCCGGCTGCAGGCCACCCAGAAGGCGGCCACGATCAGCGCGTGGCTCACCAGCAGGAAGAGCGCGTCGCCCCGCGGCAGCCCGGCCAGAGCCAGCCCGATCGGCAGGGCGTAGCAGAGGGTCAGCACGGTTCGCCCCAGGCCGAGGGCGCGGCGCGGACCCAAACGCGTGGTGAAGGTTTCGATGCGGTGCAGGCGGTCGCCCGCGTCGTCGGGCAGATCCTTGTAGATCGCGATCACCAGGCCGAAGCCGAAGAAGAAGACCCCGAGGACGGCCAGGGTCAGGGCCGGCAGCTCGCCGCCCAGGCGCTGGCTATAGTGCAGGCCCAGGCCCACATTGGCGATCACGCCGCGGGCGGCGGCGATGCTCAGGGCGGCGGCGACCGGGAAGCGCTTGAGACGCGTCGGCGGCAGCGAGTAGGCCGTGCCGATCAGCATGATCGCGACGACCGTGAGCAACAGGAAGGGGCCGCCCAGGGCGGCCAGGGCCAGGGCCAGGGCGGCGGCCCCTGCCACCAGCAGACGCCCGTCGCGGGGGCTCAGGGCGCCCGAGGCGACGGGTAGCCAGGGCTTATTGATCTGGTCGATCGGCACGTCGGTGAGCTGGTTGAGGCCGACTACATAGAGGTTCAGGGCCAGGCAGGCCCCCAGAGTCAGGGCGGCTAGGCTCAGAGCCTCGGGCGTGAAGGCCCCCCGCTCGGCCACGATCAGCAGGATGGTGACCACCTGCACCGTCGTCGCCACCACCGTATGGGGCCGGGCGAAGCCGACCAGAGTGCTCAGGGCGCGCATGATCCCCCCTTCCAGATCGATTACGCCCCGGTTCAAGCAACCCGCGTGCCGATCATGATAGCATACTGCGCGCATAAGCAGAGCTTATGCGCGCAGCATTGAGCAAGGTACCGCTAGCGTCCGGGCACGCGCGGCGGACGTCGCTCGAGGATTGGCGCCTTGTAGACGGGCTTCTGGGTGGGGCGCGGCGCGGGCGGGGCTTTGGGGGTCTGGCTGGGCTTCGGCTTCTTCGCCATAAAACACCTCCTCTTCCGTGGGCGGCTCCTGCTGCCACCCTCTGGGCTGCGATAGCGCTGCTGACTTGAGCGGGCCCGCGGGGAGGGGATGCAAACAGTGAGGCCGCGGGCGTCTGGTCGCCCACGGCCTGCGTATCGTCTCGGCTAGACTGCGCTATCCCTACGACACCTCAGCTGCGGGCGTACTGCCAATCTGCACCCGCGCGCCGGTGGCGCTGGGGCAGGGGGTCGGCAGCTTGTCGCGCAGGTTCAGCATCGGGATAGGAATCCTTGCTATCGTTAGAAACAGCGTACCACGGATGCGGGCGGGCGGCCCTCAGCCTCAAGGCTGAACTGTAGCTCGGACCGCGCTCAGCGTGGCGGCTGCACCTTCAGGGTCGGGTCGTCGTGGTCGAAGTAGCGGATGGTGGCGGCCACCTGGCGCGTGCTGCCGTCGGGGTTGGCCACGGTGCGGTCGAACTGGAACTGGTAGAGGTAGCGGTTCTGGGGCCCGACGAAGAAGTCGATCTTCACGAAGCCGTCTTTGCTCGGGTCCTCCACCACGCCGTCGCCCCAGATCTGGTAGTGCTCGGTGTCGGTCTCGTTGATGCGGGTCGTGCCCATGGCCGTCAGTGGCCCGTCGAAGAGCAGCAGAATGTCGGCCGTGGGGACGAGCCGGCGGGCCGCCTCGACGCTGCCGCGCCGCCACTCGCGCTCGTCGTTCGAGCGCGTATAGACGATGCCGTCGTAAAGCACCAGCTCGGTGACCGTGCCCGAGGCGAAGTTCTGCAGGGTCAAGTAGAAGCGGTCGCGGCTCTCTTTGTAGCCCTGGCCGACCGCGACGATGCGCCCGTTCTCGAGGATGGCCTGCTCGAAGCGGGCCGACTTGATCAGGCGCAGGGGCGGCAGGGCGCCACCCTGGGCCACGGCTGGCGCGGGCGCGCTCAGGGTCAGTAGCGCGAGGGCGGCGGCAATGAGGATGAGTCGTCGCATCGTGGCGCTCCCTGGCTATTGGCCGATCGTGAGGCTGACCTCGTAGGTTCCGCCGCTGTCGCCGCCGGCCGTCACATAGAGCCGGTATGGGCCGCTCTCGACCAGGCGAATCGGGGGTAGCGTGAGGGTCTCGTTCGGGCCCCGCGAGCGCTCGGACCAGATGATCAGGCCGCTGGGCGACTCGAGGCTGAGCCGCACCGTCAGGTTCTCGCCGGCCCGCGCCGCGACGATCACGCTCTGGCCGACCAGGCCGAAGAACTGGTAGGTGTGGCCCGCCGCGGGCCCCGGCAGCCAGCCGCCCACAGTCTGGCCCGCGACGATTACGTCGCCGCCCGAGATGTTGAGGCTCTGGTCGCTGCTCACCGTCTCGAGGACGTAGCCGCCGGCCCGGTTGTTGGCCGTGCGCAGCTGCAGCAGGTACTGATTGTTGCTGTCCAGGGTCAGGACGCCGCTGTCCACCACCGCGTTGCCCGGGGCGCCGCCGAACCAGACCTCGCGGTTGTCGACCTCGAGGCGGGCGGCCGGCTCCATGCCATTGCTGGCGGTGAACCTGAGGCGGATCTGCATGCCGACCCGGCCCTGGAAGCGGAAGTTGTCCACCTGTACCGGCGTCTCGAGCAGCCCTGTCACCCGGTCGCCGAGGATGATCTCGCGGTCCACGGCGTGGCTCGTGCCCGGCAGGGCCAGGGCGACGAGTAGCGCCAGAGCGACGAGCAGTGGTCTGATGCGTGGGGCCATGGCCGACTCCTCTGTCTCCTGCGGTCCCCCGACCGCCAGGGACCCTAATGGTAGCATAGCCCGGGCGGTTCTGCACGCGGGCCGAATTGCTGCTTGACAAACTAATACTATTAGTCTATAGTCTAATCATATTAGCAGACAGGAGGCTCTCAATGCGTATCACCCATCACGGCGCGTCGCTGATCCAGCTCACCAGCTTCCCGCGCCTGTTCCCCGTAAACCTCTACCTCGTGCGCGAGGCCGACGGCCTGACCCTGATCGACGCCGGCCTCCCCGGCAGCGCCGGCGCCATCCTCGCCGCGGCCGCGGGCCTGGGCGCCCCGATCAGGCGCATCGTGATCACCCACGCCCACGGCGACCACCTGGGCGCCCTCGACGCTCTGGCCGCCCGGCTCCCTCAGGCCGAGGTGATCGCCTCGGCCCGCGACGCCCGCTTCATGGCCGGCGAGCGCACGCTCGACCCGAGCGAGCCGCAGACGCCCCTCAAGGGCGCCTACCAGACGGTGCGCACCCGCCCCAGTCGGCTGGTCGCCGACGGCGAGCATGTGGGCTCGCTGCTGGTGGTGGCGACCCCCGGCCACACGCCCGGGCAGATCGCCCTCTTCGACACCCGCGACGCCAGTCTGATCGCCGGCGATGCCTTCCAGACCCGCGCGGGCCTGGCCGTGTCGGGCACCATGCGCCCGCTCTTCCCCTTCCCCGCCATGGCCACCTGGAACCGGCCCCTCGCCCTGGCCAGCGCGCGCCGCCTGCACGAGCTCGGCCCGTCCCGCCTGGCGGTCGGCCACGGCGAGGTGCTCGAGGCGCCTGCCGCCGCTATGGCCCAGGCGATCGCCGAGACCGCCGCCCAGCTCGGCGAGGAGCAGACCCATGGGGCGTAGCGCCGGCCTCACCCCCGAGCGGGTGGTGGCCGTCGCCGCCGAGCTGGCCGATCAGCATGGGCTGGCCAGCCTGACCCTGGCCCAGGTGGCGGCCCGGCTGGGCGTCAAGCTGCCCTCGCTCTACAACCACGTCGACGGGCTGCCCGGCCTGCAGCGCGCGATCACCGCCCTGGCCCTCGCCGAGCTCAGGGCGGCCCTGGCCGAGGCCACCATCGGCCGGGCCCGCGATGACGCCGTGCTCGCCCTGGCCGGCGCCTATAGGGCCTACGTCCTGGCCCACCCGGGTCGCTACGCCGCCATCGTGCGCGCTCCCACCCCCACAGACGCCGAGCTGCTGCGGCTCAGCCAGTCTCTGATCGAGGTGGTCGTGGCGGTGCTGGCGCCCTACGGTCTGAGCGACGACGACGCGATCCACGCCGTGCGCGGCCTGCGCAGCCTGGCCCACGGCTTCGCCAGCATCGAGGCCGCAGGCGGCTTCGGCATGGCCCTCGACCGCGACGAGAGCTTCCGCCGCCTGGTCTCAGCCTACCTGACGGGCCTGCGCCAGATCGAGGGTAACGAAGCCGGCACGCAGCGCGCTTGAGGCCGCGCGGCCCGCGCCCGCTTCAGGGCAACACCCTCAGCTCAATCGCGCGGACGATGGCCTCGTGGCGGCTGCTCACGCCCAGCTTGGCGTAGATATGGCGCAGGTGGGTCTTCACGGTATTCGAAGAGACCACCAGGCGGGCCGCGATCTGCTCGTTGGTCGCCCGGCCCGCCAGCAGGCGCAGAACCTCGATCTCGCGGCTGCTGAGGGGGGCGGCGAGGGCGCCGACGCCCCTGACGCCGGCTTCATCGGCCACCTCGGGCGAGGCCTCGGAGCGCGCCAGATGGGCCGCTCGCTTCGTCGTACTGTGCTCGGCGAGTAACGGGGCGAGAGCCGGCTCCTGGGCGAAGACGCGCACGTAGCCCTCGCCTTCGGCCAGAGCCAGGGCCCGCCCGAGCGCGTCGAAGGCGCGCTCGCGGTCGCCGAGGACCTCGAGGGCGAGGGCCTGGGCCACCGAGAGCTCGATCAGCCGATGGCTCAGGCCGCCGCGCAGCGAAGCGATCGCCAGCGGCTCGAGGCAGGCCAGGGCCTCGCGCGGGCGGCCGAGGAGGATCTGAACGTGGGCCCAGGCCAGGGCCGCGCCATAGCGCGGTTCATCGGCCAGGGTCTTGCCAAAGCCCGGGGGCAGCTTGTCGGGGCCGACGCGCGGCACATTGGCCATCGCCCAGGCCCTGGCTGCGGCCCGGACGGTGGGGTCGGCGGGCGCGGCGCGCAAGCGCAGCAGGGCGAGCAGGCCTTCGACATAGAACTGTGTCGCGGGCCAGACCTGCTGGAGGCGCGAGAGGGCGGCCTCGGCGCCCTCGCGGTCGCCCCTGGCCTCGCACACGCGGGCAAGGGCCGGGAAGCCTGCGACGGCAAACTGCACGCTGCCGCCCGTCAGCTCGAGGCCGCGGCCGAGGCAGGCCGCAGCCCCCGCGAGGTCGTCGCGCTCGAGCAGCACGCAGCCGAGGGCCAGATCGAGGCAGCCGCCGGCCGGAAAGACCGGGCCGGCGTCCTGAACGAGCGAAGGCAAGGCCTCCTTCCAGAGGCGACACAGCTCGGCGGCCTCGTGGAGGCGGCCACGCTGGTGGGCAATGCGCACCCGGTCGAAGACGCACGAGATAGCCCCGTAGTAGTTCCGCCCCTTGAGGGCGAGGCGCTGAGCCACCTCGAGGGCGTTCAGGGCCCCCTCGGCGTCGCTCAGGCCCATGTTGCCGTAGGCGATGCGCAGGGCGCTCACCGAGCGAATGGCGGCGTCGTCCTCGGGCAGGGCAGCGAGGGCCTGCCGCGAGTAGACGATCAGGGCCTCGAAATCGGGCTCGGGCGCGTACAGCAGCAGGTGGCCGCGCAGGTTCGCCCGGTGCCCGGTGAGCCAGGCCCGCGTCGCCTCGTCGGCCGTGGCCAGACCCCGTTCGATCTGGGTCAGGCGGCGCTCGGCCAACTCGCGGCCATCGCCCCGCAGGTCCAGCACCAGGCTCCAGGCGTGGATCAGGCAGAGCCGCGGCCGCGTCGTATAGATCGTCTCGGGGAAGGCCCGGCACCAGGCCCGCAGGGCGCTATGCTCGTCGCGCTCGAGCAGGGCGATGCCCTGGCGCTCGAGCAGCGCGGCGGCGAAGTGTGGGTCGCCCGAGGCGAAGGCATAGTGGACCGCCTCGTCGAGCAGGCCCGCCTGCTCGTGCCACAGGCTGGCCCGCTTGTGCAGCGCCAGCAGGCCTTCGCCCCCCAGCTCGGCGGCCAGGCTGCGCGCCAAAGTCGGCGGGCCGGCGCTCTCGCGCGCGAGGCCCGCCAGCAGCTCGGCAGGCTGGGGATGGCCCTGCAGCGCGAGGCCCACCAGCAGCAGATCCGCGGCCCACCCCCCGCTCCGCTCGGCCAGCAGGGCGACCTCGCCCCGGCTCAGGCTCAGGCCCATTCCCTGGCCAAGCAAGTCGGCCGCCTCGTCGGCGCTGAAGCTCAGCTCGGCGACGCCCAACTCGCTCAGCCGGCCGCTCGCCCTGAGCGTGACCATGGGCAGCGGCAGCGCGGCCGCGGCGCATAGCACCAGGCGCAGGGGCGGCGGAGCGCCTTCCACCAGAGCTGCCAGCAGGGCCGTCGCCCGCGCGTCCCGCAGCAGGTAGGCGTCGTCGATGGCCAGCACAAGGGGGGCGGACAGCTCGGCGATCATGGCCAGCAGGTCGGCGAGGATGTCGGGCAGCTCGTGCCCGCCCGCGGCGAGGCGGGGCAGCAGGCGCGCGCCCGCGGCCGGCGCGACGGCCTCGAGGGCGATGATCAGATGGCGCAGCAGCCGGCGGGGATCATTGTCGCCGATATCGAGCGAGAGCCAGGCGAAGCGCAGGACCTCGGGCTGTGGAGTGGCCCGCGGCCCAGGGTCGGGGGCGACGAGCGACGCCCTGAGCTGCGCTGCGAGCCACATGCTCACGAGTGTCGATTTGCCGTAGCCCGGCGGCGCGGTCACGAGCACCAGGCCAGCGTCCTGCGCAACCCCGGCGCTCAGCAGCGCATCGAGCCGAGGCCTGGGGGTCAGATGTCCCGGCGGCAGTGGCAGGTGAAACCTGGAAGCCTGGAAGATGGGTAGCACGACGGCCTCGTTGCAAGGCTTGCGCCGATGATGCGTGGCGCGTCCGTCGGACAGAGCCACGCCCATAACTTGGCCCGATTGTACCAGATGTGCCCGCCAGACGGTGACCTTGCCCCTACGGCGCGTGCGGCGCGGCCAGGAGCCACGTCAGGACGCCGCCGATGCGGCCGGCCCAGGCCGCCTCGTCGTGACGCCCGTCCTCCTCCTCGTTGTAGCGCAGGGTCTGGTCGGGCGCATAGCCGCGGCTGGTCAGCAGATCGCGCAGCTCGCGGGCCTGGACGAGGGGGCCTTCGCCCTCGGCGGTGCCGACGTCGAGGTAGATTCTGCCGGGTGCGCCCTGAACCTCTGCGACCACGCCCATGATCGCCCCATCGGCCAGCCAGAGAGCCGGGCTGAGCACCCCGGCCAGGCCGAAGGTCTCGGGTCGGCGCAGGAGGGCGAAGAGTGAGATCAGGCCGCCCGCCGACGAGCCGACGATCGCGGTACACTCCGGCTCGGGGCGCGTGCGGAAGGCCCGGTCGACGTGGGGCTTGAGGGTCTGAGCGATAAAGGCCAGGTAGGCCTCGCCGCGCCCGCCCCCGTGCTCGGCATCCTCGAAGGGGCTATACTCGTCGATGCGCCGCTCGGCCATATTGGGGATGCCGACCACGATCGCCTGCAGGCCCTCCCCGGCCAGGCGCTCCATGGTCTCGTCCACGCCCCACTCGGTGCCCGCGAAGCTGGTCGCCGCATCGAAGAGGTTCTGCCCGTCGTGCATATAGACGACCGGGTAGCGCTCGCCCCCCTGGTCGTACCCCGGCGGCAGGTAGATCATAATGTCGCGGCGGTTGTCGAGCTCGGGGCTATAGAAGCTGGCGATCGTCACCACCGTGCCGTTGATCGTACGGCTGGGCGCGGGCGGGCCGCCGATGATCGGGGCCAGCCGGGTCGGGGCGGCGCCGGTCTCGAAGCGCCCATACTGGGCGGCCCACTCCTCGCCGGGCTGGCAGAGCACCGCCAGCGAGCGGCCCTCGAGCTGGTACTGGGCCCTGACGGGCAGGGGCGCATCGGCAACCTCGCCGGGCCGCGCCGTATCGAGGGCGAGGCGCCACGCGGGGCCGTCCTCGGCCCCGGGCATAGTGAAGGGGATGGCCTCGTGGTGAGCGTTGATCAGCACCAGCAGCACATCGTCGCGGATCACGCGCCCCTCGGCGGTCTGCTCGTTCATCAGCTGCCCGTTGAGCAGCATGCCGATGCAGCGCACCCGGCCATCGTTCCACTCGCCGTCGGTCATGATCGCGCCGTCCGGGCGGTACCACTCGATATCCTTCACGTCCTCGCCGTGGATCTCGCGACCCTGGAAGAAGGTGCCCCGGTGCAGCACAGGGTGGGCCTTGCGGAAGGCGATCAGCTTGCGGGTCCAGTCGAGCATGGCCCGCCGCTGCTCGTCCAGCTCCCAGCTCAGCCAGCTGATCGGGTTGTCCTGGCAGTAGACATTATTATTGCCGCCCTGGGTGCGGCCGCGCTCGTCGCCGTGCAGGATCATCGGCACCCCCTGCGAGAGCAGCAGGGTGGCCATGAAGTTGCGCTGCTGGCGCAAGCGCAGCTCGTTCACCGCCGCGTCGTGAGTGGGGCCCTCGACGCCGCAGTTCCACGAGTTGTTGTGGCTCTCGCCGTCGTTGCCGCCCTCGCCGTTGGCCTCGTTGTGCTTCTCGTTATAGCTGACCAGATCGCGCAGGGTGAAGCCGTCGTGGGCGGTGATGAAGTTGACCGAGGCGTGGGGGTTGCGCCCGCTCTGCTGGTAGAGGTCGGACGAGCCCGAGAGCCTGTAGGCCAGCTCGGCCACCTGGGCCTCGTCGCCCTTCCAGAAGCGGCGCACCGTATCGCGGTACTTGCCGTTCCACTCGGCCCAGAGCACCGGAAAGTTGCCGACCTGGTAGCCGCCCGGCCCCACGTCCCAGGGCTCGGCGATCAGCTTGACCTGCGAGAGCAGGGGGTCCTGGTGGATGACGTCGAGGAAGGATGAGAGCTGCCCGCCCTCGTAGAGGCCGCGCATGAGGGCCGCCGCCAGATCGAAGCGGAAGCCGTCGACGCGCATCTCGCTGACCCAGTAGCGCAGGCTGTCCATCACTAGCTGCAGCGTGCGCGGGTGGAGCATATTCAGGGTGTTGCCGGTGCCGGTGTAGTCCATATAGTAGCGCTCGTTGTCGGGCACCAGCCGGTAGTAGGCGGCATTGTCGATCCCGCGGAAGCTCAGGGTCGGCCCCAGGTGGTTGCCCTCGGCAGTGTGGTTATAGACCACGTCGAGGATGACCTCGATCCCGGCGGCGTGGAGCGCCTTGACCATCTGCTTGAACGCTTTGACCTGGTCGCCCGGCCGCTCGCAGTGACAATACTGGATCGCGGGCGCAAAAAAACTGAGGGTGTTGTAGCCCCAGTAGTTATGCAGCCCCTGCTCAACCAGGTGGCGGTCATCGGTGAACTGGTGGACCGGCAGCAGCTCGATCGCCGTGACCCCCAGCTCTTGCAGGTAGGCGATGATCGCGGGGTGGGCGATGCCCTGGTAGGTGCCGCGCAGCTCGTCGGGCACCTCGGGGTGGAGCATGGTCAGGCCCTTGACGTGGGCCTCATAGATGATACTGTCGTGCAGCGGGATGTTCGGCCGGCGGTCGCCGTCCCAGTCGAAGGTGGGGTCGATCACCACGGCGCGCGGCACGAACGGCGCGCTGTCCCGCTCGTCGTACGAGCGGTCCTCGTCGGGGTGCAGGATGGTATAGCCGTGGGTGGCGTCGTCCCAGCGGATCATACTGCTGAGGGCCCGGGCATAGGGATCGATCAACAGCTTGTGGGGGTTGAAGCGATGGCCCTCGTCGGGCGCATAGGGCCCGTAGACCCTGTAGCCATAGAGCTGGCCCGGCTGCAGGCCGCGCACATAGATGTGCCAGACATGGTCGGTCTGGGCGGTCACGGGGATGCGCACGGCCTCGCGGGGGGCGTCGAGCCCCTCGAAGAGGCAGAGCTCGACGGCGGTGGCATGCTCAGAGAAGAGGGCGAAGTTCACGCCCGTTCCATCCCAGCTGGCGCCGAGAGGGTACGGCGCCCCGGGGAGGAGGACATTGGTGGTGGTCACTGACGCTCCTTAGGCAGTTAGTAGACGGCTAACCCATCCCGCTAGAGCAATCTTGGTGCCAGTCCTACGCTTTCAGAGTCGGGAGTATCGAAAGGGCCCTCAGCGCCGGTACTGGATCGGGGTGAGGAAGCCCGCCAGGGCGCCGATCGCCCCCGAGCCCAGGGCGGTGAGGATGTCGGGCACGCGGTCGGCGCCGTGGAGCGAGGCGACCAACACCGCCCCGACCACGGCAATCAGGGCGGTCAGGCCGATAATGATCACGATCAGCCGGTAGAGCATGGGGTCGTTGTCGTAGGTCGGGTTGTCGCGGGTGACCTCCTGGGCCAGGCGGGTGAGGGCGCCCTCGGGGTCCTGCCTGATCGCCTCGATCGTCTCACGGCTCGAAAGGGCCCGCTTCACCAGCTCGTTCGCCGACCGGGGCGTGGACATCATGGGAGTACCTCGTGTGTGTGTCTGCTCATCGCCGGGGTCAGATCTGAGTATAACATGGCGAGGCCCCGCCCTCCAGAGAGCGGCGGGACCTGCTCATCAGGCCAGAGCCGGCTAACGCAGCACAGCGGGCAGGTAGACCCGCAGGCCCAGGGCCCCGCTCAGGGGCGCCACGCGGGCGGGCGGATACTCGACGGTGCGCCCGTCGGCTTCGACCTCGACCAGCCAGTAGGTGAAGATCACCCCGGGCGGCGCGCCGGCGTCGCGGAAGCTGTAGCGCGCCCCGCCGGCGGGCGAGCCCGTGGCCGGGATCAGCGCTTCCGTCACCTGCACGGCCGTCGCCCGGTCGTTGCCGGCCGCCCTGTAGAGATGGAAGCCGCGCGTGCCGAGCTCGACGCCCGTCGTCCAGTTGACCAGCACCGCGTCGGGCGCCTGGGTCGCGGTGAACTCGACCAGGGTCACGGCCGTGGGGTCGACGACGATCTGCAGGGGGATCTCGAGCCGGTTTGAGGGGTAGTAGGCCCAGCGGTCGAGGCCCTTCTTGTCGCCGAAGCCGCCCTGGGGGTCGCAGATCTGGGCCGGGTTGCCGCCCGTGGTGAAGCCCCAGCCGCGCTGGGTGGTGGTGCTGTCGTAACCCCGCAGCGGGTCGCTGTTGGGGATGGGAGGGGGGTTACCGACATTGTTCGGGCAGAGGTAGCCATTCACCTCGACGCCCACCAGGGTGCCGTCGGCGGTCTTGTAGCCCCGGTCGTCGTAGAAGCTCGCGGCGCACCCGCCCTCGAAGGGCGGGCAGACCCCACCAGGAGGGTTGAGCAGCCGTACCACCGAGCCCTCGCGGTTATTCTCCATATCGAGAGAGGGGAAGTGGACCTCGCCGCCCTGGACGGCCATGGCCGCCCGGTACTGGTTGCCCTCGGGGAAGGGCTGCCCGTCGTTGTCGCGCCCATCCCACTCGATCGACTGTGGGCCGCGCACCTGGGCCCGCCCGTAGAGCACCCGGTTCGCGGGCAGGGTCGGGTCGAAGTTCTGGCCGTCGCGGCTGATCACAATAAAGAAGGTACCGCTGCCGCCGATCAGGTCGAAGCTGAAGGTGCCGCCCTCGTCGACCGCGGTGGTGGCGGTGCCCGTCGGCCCGCTGAAGCGCAGGTTGGCGATCGCCGGGGTGATCGGCTCGAGGGGGATGTTCAGGTGGGCGAGGGCCTCGGGCGAGGGGCGCTGCAGGAAGATCGGGTGCTCGGGCGGGGCCACCGTCACCCCGCCCTGCAGGGCCACCAGCTGGTTCTGGTCCTGGGTGGGCAGGTCGGGCCGCGCCATCACATTGCGGTAGAGGGGCGTCCCGTCAGTGTCGAGGAAGCCCTCTTTATTGGAGTAGAAGACGAAGCCGAAGGGGTCGGCGCCGCGCGTGGTGATCTGGTAGATATAGCCGTCTTCCGTCACCACATAGACATCATTGAAGATCGGGCGGGCATTGGCCCCGGTGAGCAGAGCCACATAGTAGGCGAAGACGCGCCCGGACAGCTCCTGGTCGGCGGTGGCGGTGGGCGTATCGGCCACCAGCACCTCCCAGGCGGTGATCGTGGTGGCCTGGTTGGGGCCGTAATCTACTGGCTGCGACTCGATCCGCCCCGAGGGCGAGATCTCGCGGTCGCTGCCGAGGCCGTCGGGGCCGGTGATCACCACGTCGTAGATGCCGGTCACGGGCGCCCGGTACACACAAGGTCTGTAACCCAGATTGATCCCGTCGAGCTCGGCTTGGCGGCTGCCGATGCGCCCGCGGTCGCCCTCGCCGGGGGTCGAGCGCTGGGTGACACAGTCGAAGTCAGCCGTCGCGGGGAGCACCTCGCGGCCGATCTGGCCCTGGACGCGGCCGGGGTTAAAGACCAGGATGTTGCCGTTGTTCGGCGTGCCGCTCACCCCCACGGCGCTCGAGGCGAGCAGCAAGTACTCGCCCTGCTCGGCGAAGGCCTTCCAGAGCGTGCGGCGGTAGAGCTGCCTGCCGCCATAATCGCTGGTGCGCCACTCGATGCTCGGGCGGAAGCCCCGAGCGCCGACGGGGAAAAGCTCGCGGGTTCCGGCGGGCGCGACCGGGCTGGGCCAGAGGCCGGCCAGGGTCAGCAGCACGAGCGCTGTCGCCAAGGCCAGCCTGCGGCCGATGGGCCGGGCACGATATCGTAAGTCCATTCGTAGCCTCTCTTGGGACGAAAGCTCTGCCGTCTGTGCGACAGGGTTATGTACGAAGCCCAGTATGGTGTGTAGTTTCGAGGTGGGGTCTAGTGTATCATGACGGTCAATACCACCCGCCCCACATTCGAGCATAATCGCGTACAATGCAGCCTACTACAGGCTGAGGTCGGATTCGCACGCTGAACGGGGCTTTGCCCTGCAATGAACCTTCCATGACTGAGCTAATTGGCCGATCGCTGGGCAACTACCAGCTCGACGCGCTGATCGCCGCCGGCCCGACGGGCCACCTCTACACTGGTCGCCACATTCGCCTCGGGCGAACGGCAGCGATCAAGCTGTTTGACCCCGCCCTGCTTGGCCGCCCGGGCATCCAGCCGCGGCTGCTCGCCGCCCTCCGCGATCTCGCCAACCTGCGCCATCCCCATATCGCGGCCCTCTACGACGTGGGCGACGAGGATGGCCGCCTCTTCCTCGCCACCGAGCAGCTGGCGGGGGGCAGCCTGCGCGCACTAATGGAAGTAAACGTACGCGAAGCCCTTCCTTTGCCGACCCGCCTCGAACTACTTGCCCAGGCCGCCGACGGCCTCGCCGCAGCTCACGCCGCCGGCTTCGTCCACGGCGCGATCAAGCCCGAGAGCCTCTGGCTCGAGCAGCGCCCCGGCGACGGCGCCCTGACGCTCAAGCTGACCGACCTCGGGGTCGCCGGCGTCCTGCCCGAAGAGGCCTTCGGCGTCCCGGCCTACCTCTCGCCTGAGCTGTGTCGCGGCCAGGCCATCGACGGCCGCTCCGATATCTATAGCCTTGGCGTGGTGCTCTACGAGCTGCTCGTGGGCGTGCCGCCCTTTAACGTGCGCACGGTCGAGGCCGCCGTGGAGAAACACCTGCGTACGCGGCCCGTGCCGCCGCGCCTGGTGCGCCCCCAGGTGCCCGCGGCGGTCGAGGCCATCGCCCTGCGCTGTCTCGCCAAGCTGCCCGAAGAGCGCTACTCCGACGCATCGGCCCTCGCCGCGGCCCTGCGCCAGGCCGCCGGGGGCATCGCGCCCCCGCCGCCCGCGCCCACCCTGCTCGTCGCGCCGCTCCCGGCGCCTTCGGTGAACGAGCAGCCCACCCAGCGCGTCACGGCGCCGATCAGCGCGGCCCCCGCCCCGCGCGTACAGGTCCTCGGCCCCCAGGGCGCCGTCCTGCGCGAGGCCGACCTCGCCGCGGGCACAGTCAGCGTCGGGCGCGCCCCCGAGCGCGATCTGTTCCTCGACGACCCCCAGATCTCGCGCGAGCACCTGCGCATCGACTGGGACGGCCAGCGGGTCACCCTCACCGACCTCGGCTCGGCCAATGGCAGCTTCATCGGCGCGACGCGGCTCGCGCCGAACCTTACGACGCCCTGGGACCCGACGGCGACCCTGAAGGTCGGCCCGTTCATCCTGCGCCTCGCGCCGGCGCCGGGCCAGGCCCCCGCCGACGACGGCCTGCTCTCGGGGCTGCTCAGCGGGGCCGCCGCCACAGCCGTCGTGCCGCCGCCGCCCGCGCCGGTCCCCGGCCGCGTCGAGCTGCGGGTCGACCAGGAGCGGCTCACGCTCACCCCCGGGGCCCCGGCCATGGTGCCGCTGCGCCTGATCAATACGGGCTCGACCCCCGCCGAGGTCGCGCTCTCGGTCGAGGGCGTGCCGGGCGCATGGCTGCGCGAGGCCGACCAGCAGGTGATTCTGCTCGAGCCGGGGGCCCAGGCCGCCGCCAGCCTGACTGTGACCCCCCCGCGCACCGCCGATGCCCTGGCCGGCGACTATAACGTCGTCGTGCGCGCCCGCAACCTGAGCGGGGCCGAGGCGGGGGTGGCCCGCCTGCGCTGGACGGTGCTGCCCTTCAAGGCCCTCGATATGCGCATCGCGCCCCCCCGCGCCGAGACTCAGGCCGCGGCCGAGTATCAGATCCTGGTGCGCAACCAGGGCAACGCGGCGGCCAGCTATGTCCTGAGCTTCGAGGACGAGGACGAGATGCTCGGCTACGCCCTCGAGCGGGACGAGGTCACCCTCGAGGCCGGCGAGTCGGCCCGGGTCGGCCTGCGGGTCGAGGCAGCCGGGCGTCTGTTCGGCGGCCCCGAGGAGCGTTCGTTCACCGTGCGGGCCGACGACGGCCAGCGCGAGGCCGCCGCCGCCGAGGCGCAGATCGTCCACCAGGCCACGCTGCCGCCCTGGGTGCCCCTGGCGGCCCTGGCGGCCCTGGCTCTGCTCCTGGCCCTGGGCGCATGGGCCATCTTCGGGAACCGCGACGACGGCGACTCGGCCGTCGCCCCGACAACCGCCGTGACGCCGATCCCGCCCACCCTGACCCCGTTCCCCACCCCCTTGCCCGGCGCACCTACCGTCGAGATCTTCACCGCCGAGCCCGCCCTGATCGCGCCCGGCGAGCTGGTCCTGATCAGCTGGCGCGTGAGCGGGGCCGAGCGGGTCTTCATCGAGCAGTTCGGTGATGTCCCCGCCGAGGGGCAGCGCCAGTTTCGGCCGGAACAGACCACCGACTTCCGGCTCACCGCCATCGCCCCAGGCGGGCGCGAGACGGTCGTTATCGCCCGGGTGAGCGTGGCCCCGCCCACGGCGACGCCGCTGCCTGCAGCCACGGCCACCCTGGCGCCGACCCTCACCCCGCTGCCGACCCCCACCACCATCCCGCCCACAGCCGTGCCGCCCACAGCCGTGCCGCCCACAGCCGTGCCGCCCACAGCCGTGCAGCCTACGGCCGTGCAACCCACAGCCGTGCTGCCCACGGCTGCTCCGCCGAGCGGCGGAGCGACGATCGACCTGGCCGCAGGCGAGGCCCCCAGGGCGCTCTGGCGCACCGATGGCGGGACAACCAGCTTCGGACGCCCCTTCTTCGGGGCCGACCGGGGCGGCTGGGCGGCGATCAGCGACGCTACGCTCGAAGATGGGCAGCCCTATGAGGACCTGCTCCAGATGGTGCCGCCCGCCGAGGCCCAGCCGCGCCAGGGCGCCGATCCGACCGCCGGGCCGTTCATCGAGGGCGAGTACACGCTACAGCCCCTCCAGAACGGGCAGATCTTCGTGGCGGCAGTGGGCTTCCCGCAGGGCGCGGCGGCCCAGAGCGTCACGGTGACGGTGAGCTTCGAGGGCCAGATCCTCTACCAGGGCTCCAAGACCCCCGACGGTACGCTGCTGCCGATCTTCGTCGACCTCTCGGCCCTGAGCGGGCGGGGCGGCAAGCTGATCCTGCGCACCAGCGGCGATGGCCAGCCGTCGCCGAGCGGGGTCTACTGGGTGCGCCCGCGCATCGATGTGCCAAGGTAAATAACTGGTTGACAGGGCGTACCACTATGGTACGATATGGGCGAAACCTCAACTAATGACCTCTCAGACTATTTCGCGCATAGAGTACCCCAGCGGAAGTGAGCCCGCCGTGTCAACCATCCTGATCATCGACGACGAGCCGACTATCATCGAAGTAGTGGCTGAGGTGCTCGCCGACGAGGGCTACGAGACGCTGACGGCGACCGGCGGGCGCGATGCGCTGCATCTGCTCGCCGCGCAGCGCCCCGATCTTATGCTGCTCGACCTGTATATGCCTGATATGAGCGGGCTCGACTTGCTGGCCCTGCTGCAGAGTGACGCCGCCCTGGCCAGCATCCCGGTGGTGATGATGACCGCCGGGGTCCTGAGCGCCCTCGAGCTCGAGCACGCCGGCCCGACCCAGATCATCAGCAAGCCCTTCAACGTCGATGACCTGGTCGCCACGGTGCGCAGGCTGGTCTAAACCGATGGGGCCGGTCGCTTGAAGCGACCGGCCCCATACTGATGAACACGCGCGCTGCGAAGAGCGCGACCTCCTACGCGATGCAGGGCGACCCGCGCTGCGGGACGTGCTCCTGGAGCTCGCCGGCGACCGTCTGGAGCTGGGCGAGCTCGGCCAGGCTCACGGGGCCCTCGGCCAGCAGGCTGTAGATCTGGGTCTCGCGAAGCTCGCGGATGCCGGTGGCGAGGATGCGCAGCAGCTCGCCGGCCTGGGCCGCGTTCCAATCGCAGCGGTTGCGCAGGTCGACCAGCAGATCGGCGACGCGTCCGATCTGGGCGCTCTGGCGCTCGACGGCCAGAGTCAGCGTCGTGACCCGCTGCTCGAGGCCGGCCAGGGCCGCCTGGGTGATGGCGAGGTCGTCAAGGGAAGGGGATGGCATAGGGGTGCTCCGGTGTAGTGATGTGATATGCCTGTAGCGGCCATTATATCGCCTGGCCGCGGCCATGGCCCCCCCTACGATTGTCCCGGACTCGGGTAGGCATGACGGCACGTGCTTCGCGCGCCAGGGGGGCGGAAGCTACACCTCGTCCTCGAAGACGGCGGCCGGCAGGGTGAAGAAGAAGGTGCTGCCGAGGCCGGGGGTGCTCTCGACGCCGATGGTGCCGCCGTGGGCCTCGGCCACGAGCTTGCAGAAGGTGAGGCCCAGGCCACTGCCGGCATTGCGCCTGTTGCCGGCCTGGCCGAACTTGGTAAAAATCTTCTCGAGGTCGGCCTGCTTGATGCCCACGCCCGCGTCGCGCACCGCAAAGCGCACGGCGCGCTGGGCGTCCATGCTATAGGGGGCGTCGTCGGGCTGGGGGGTGGCGGGGGGCGCGTCGGCGTCGCCGGGGACCGACTCGGCGGAGATGATGATCGTGCTGCCCTTGGGGCTAAACTTCAGGGCGTTATCGAGCAGGTTCTGCAACACGCGCAGCACGAGCTCGCTGTCGGCGTAGACATAGGCGGCCCCTGGCGAGACGACCACATCGATCGCAATATGCTTATTGCGGGCGATCACGCTCATGCGGCCGGCCGCCCGCTCGACCAGGCCCTCGACGGCCAGGGCGGTCAGGTCGAGGGGCATGCGGCCGCCCTCGAGCCTGCTGATGTCGAGCAGCAGGTTGACCATATTGAGCAGGTTCTGGGCGCTGGTGTAGGCGATCGTCAGGATCTCGCGCTGGGTGCTCGTCACGTCGCCGGTGATGCCGCGGAAGATCATGTCGATCGAGGTCATGATGCTGGTCAGCGGGCTGCGCAGGTCGTGGACCATCATGCTGGTCAGGTCGTTGCGCAGGCGCTCGGTCTCCTTGGCCGCGGTGATGTCGCGCGCGGTGAGCAAGATCGGCCAGCGGCGCTCGTCTGCCGCGTCCGGCAGGTCGAGGGGGCTGGCGCCCTCGCGGGTGGCCCGCAGCACCGTCCACTCGAGCGAGCGCGAGCCGGCGTGCATACTGGTGAGCTGGCCGCGCACGAAGATCTCGAGGCCGTCGGCGACCATAGCGACGCCCGTGCAGAGCTGCTCGAACTCGACGGGCGGGAAGTTCGCGGCAGCCTGCCAGCGCTCGAGCAGCAAGCCCATCGGCAGGTCGCCCAGGTCGGTCGGCGTATTGGCGGCCTCGGGCCAGTCGTCGGTGCCCGAGAGCAGCACGAAGGCCCCGTTGGCCACGGCCACCCGGCCATCGTCGTTGACGAGCAGCATGCCCTCGCGGGTCGAAGCCATGATCGAGGCGAGCTGATCGCGGCCCTCGCGCACCTCGCCGAGCAGGCGCAGACTCTCGACCGCCGTCGCGGCCTGGCTGGCGAAGAGGATCAGCGTCTCGAGCTCGGCGGCCCCCGGCTGGCCGTCGCTATAGCCGACACAGATCGCGCCGAGGGCCCGGCGCGAGCCGCGCAGGGGGATGCCGATCAGCACCTCGCCGACGCCGTCGCGCCCAGGGGG
Organism: uncultured Oscillochloris sp.; assembly: GCA_964555675.1. Classification (GTDB taxonomy): domain Bacteria; phylum Chloroflexota; class Chloroflexia; order Chloroflexales; family Chloroflexaceae; genus CAIWXH01. Next base: position 10,405 of record CAZKTU010000011.1, on the reverse strand, counting down.
CCTGCTGACCGGGCGGCGGGCGGCAATAGCCTCGCGGGCGAGCTGGGCCGCGGCGTCCTCGTTCGAGGGCACGCCGCCGGTGTGGAAGCTGGCGCTCAGCTCGCCCTCGGCGGGGTCGCCCAGGTAGACCGTCGCCCAGTTGGCGTCGCTCATCTCCTGCATGCCGCGAGCGGTCAGCTCGTAGATCTGCTGGGGCGAGCGCAGCGTGGTGCTGATCGCCCGGCCCAGGCCGTTGAGGGCGAGCATGCGATTGAGGCTCGACTGCTGGTCGGCGTAGAGGCGGGCGTTCTCGATTGCGGCGGCGGCCTGGTTGGCGAGAATCTCGAGGATCTGGACCTGAGCCTCGCCGGGGCGCAGACCATCCTCGGGGTTATCGAAGCCGAGCAGGCCGATCAGCTCGCCGCGGCTGTTACGCAGCAGACAGAAGAGCGTATCGCCGGCCTGCCAGCCGCCGGGGCGCTCGTCGTCGGCGCCCGCGAAGTTGGCCAGCGAGTGGCTCCGCAGCCAGGCGTGGTCGTCGTGGCGGCCCTCGACCAGGTAGGTCAGGCTGCCGCGCCGAAACTCGGGGCGCAGCATCGCCTCGAAGCGGGCCAGGGGCAGGCGGCGGTCGCGGACCTCGGAGAGGACCGAGGCGGTGGGCCCGGCCGTGGCGGCGCGCAGCAGATAGGGCTCGGGCACGCGCTCGCGGTGGACCAGGGCGATCATGGCGCTGAGGAAGCCCGAGCTCTCGCTGACGACGCCGACGATCTGGCTGAGCAGATCGTCGAGCTGGCGCTCGGCGCGCAGGGCGTTCGAGGCCCGCAGGATCTTGTGCAGGCGGTCGTTCGAGCGGTCGAGGTCCTGGACCCGCCGGGTGAGGGCCTGGTCGACGCTGGCGAACTTGCGGGCGTTCTCGAGGGCGATCATGGCCTGGTCGGCCAGGGCCTCGAGCAAGACCCGATCTTCGTCGGTGAAGGGGGCGTCGTCACGGCGGTTGAGCACCTCGATCACACCCCTGACCCCGTTGATCCCGCGCAGGGGCACGGCCAGGATCGAGCGCGTGTGGAAGCCGGTGTCGCCGTCCATCGCCCGGTAGAAGCGGCCATCGTCCCTGGCGTTGTTGACGATGGCGGCCTGGCCGCTGCTGGCGACGTAGCCCGCAATGCCCTTGCCGGGGGGCAGGCGCTGGCCGAGCAGCTGCTGGCCGGCCGGGCCGGCGGCGTACCGGAAGACCAGCTCGCCGGTCTCCTCGTCGAGCAAGAGCAGCGAACCCTCCTCGGCGTCGAGCAGCACGGGGGCGCGCTCGACGATCAGGGTGGGCACATACTCGGGGTCGAGGCTCGAGTTGAGCGCGCGGGTGATCTTGATCAGGCCCTCGCGCCGGCGCGACTCCTCCTCGACCCGCTCGTAGCGCTGGGCGCTGCGGATCAGGCCGCTCACCGCGTCGGTCAGCCAGATCAGCAGGGCCTGGTCGTCGGCGTCGAGGGCCTGGCCCCATGTGTCGGCGAAGGCCGTCACGACGCCGAAGATCAGGCCGTTATCGCGCATCGGCACGCCCATCCAGGCGTAGATCGGCGAGGGGCTCACGTCCGAGAGCGGGGTGATCCCGCGGCGGGCGCACTCGTCGAGGTAGGAGTCGACATAGAGGCTCGTGCCCAGGCTGATCACCAGGCCGCCCAGGCCGGCGTCGACGCGCCAGTACATCGGCGCGCGCCCGGCATAGTCGCCCGTCATCACATAGGCCATCTCGAGCCAGTCGCTGTCGCGGTAGCGCAGCGTGATGCCGTTGCTCGCGAAGGGCAGGGCCGTGCGCAAAAGAGCGCAGAACTCCTTGAGCAGGGCCTCGACCGAGACCGCGTTGCGCAGATGGTCGACGGCCTGGCGCAGCTCGGCCTTGCGCCGCTCGAGGGGCGGGGGCGGAGCGTGCCTGAGGGCCAGGTAGGTCGGGGCGAGGATGGCGGCGAGCAGACTGAGCCCAAGCTCTTGATCCGCGCTCAGGTCGGGCGGGCTCACCCGCACATAGCCCAGCAGCTCGCCCGCGGCGCGCAGCGGCGTGCAGGCCGCCTGGGTCGCCTCGTCGCCGGCGACGGCGCCCGTGCGCAGCCGAGCGAGCAGCGCCGCGTCGGGTTGTTCGCCCGGCGCGAGGCCGTCGAGCCAGCGCAAGAGGCCCGCGCGGCCGGGCAGCAGCGCGCTCAGGGCCGCCTCGGCGAGCTGATTGAGCTCGCCCAGATTGGCGGCCAGGGCGAGCCTGGCCAGATGGCTCTGGGAGAACTGGGCCAGATCAAATGCTTCTGACAACAGCTGGCTCATCTACGTGGCCGGTTTCGATTGCGGCGCTATGCTGCGCACGTGCGCCCCTATTTTAACCGATTTTTGCGTTATGTGGATCCTATCAACATGGCAGAGTGCTGACAATTCCGTCATTGGCCCAAAACCCTGTTGCGCGGTTCGTGCCTGTGGGCGCTCGCTGGCGCAGCAGAAAGCCATAGCCGGCGTCGCATCGGGCCGGGGAGTGTTGTTGACGGGCTGTGAGGGCGCTGCTATAATCGGCGCGTTCCACAGCCGGTTGCATCTTTTTTTGGAGGCTCGCTCACCATGGGGTTCCTCAGCTACTTTACGACGGCCGCTCCGCAGTTTGGCCCCCTGGCATGGATCTTCTTTCTTGGACAGATCCTCGGCGTGGGCGCAGGCGCATACCTCTACTTCATGCACACCGAGCGCAACCCCGCCCGCCAGACCTTTATGCGGCAGCTCGGCATCGCGCTGATGATCCTCGGCAGCGTGGGCGTGCTGCTTGGGGCCCTGCGCCTGCTCAATGTGCCCACCATGAACCAGCGCCTCTGGTTCTGGATCCAGGGCCTGGTCGAGCTGGGCGTGGCCGGCTATGTCTTCTACTACATGCGCAATGTGCTCCCCGGCCTCGAGCGCGACGCCAAGGCCCGCGGCCTCAAGTCGGCCCCGCGCCCGCCGCGCGGCATCCCCGCCGGCAACCCCGAGCCCGCCACCCCGCGCCCCGTCGCCACCACCAGCCGCCGTGAGGCCCGGCGCGAGCGCAAGCGCAAGAAGTAGCTTCGGCCGCGCGACGGACCGCCCAATCGGGAACCAGGGACCAGGGAGCAGCGCGGCCGCCCTTCGTCCCTGGTTCTTTTTTCAGCACCTTCAAGGAGGAAGTTATGGTTACAGGGCCAAGCGCGAATAAGATCGAGGTCTTCCCCGGCGTCGTCCGCCGCAGGCTGGTCGCCACCGAGCAGATCTATCAGATGGCGGTCGACCTCTCCCTCGACGCCGTCGTGCCGCTCCACCAGCACCCCCAGGAGCAGATCAGCTATGTGGTGAGCGGGCGGCTGCGCTTCCAGGTCGGCGATAGCACGCTCGAGGCCGGCCCCGGCGACGCCGTCGCGATCCCCGGCGATACTCCTCACGCCGTCTGGACCCTCGAGCCCAGCCTGGTGATCGACACCTTCACGCCCTGCCGGGCCGACTACCTGGCCGCCGACGGCGATTAGTACTCCGTATCGAAGGGGATGCTCGTGCCCGTCTCGGTCTCAAGCTCGCAGCTGATCTACGACGCCCTCAGGGCCTGTGAGGTCAGGCTGATCTCGGCCCTGCCCGAGACCTGGCTGGTACACCTCATCCGCATGGCCGAGGACGACCCCGCGATGACCCTGGTCCGCCTCGCCAAAGAGGAGGAGGGCGTCGGCATCTCGGCGGGCGCCCACCTGGCCGGGGTCAAGTCGGCCATGCTCATGCAGAACCACGGCTTCCTCCAGAGCATCAACGGCATCGTCTCGCTGGCCCGGCTCTACCGCATCCCCCTGCTGATGCTGATCAGCTACAGGGGCGAGTTCGGCGAGCGCGACCCCTGGCAGACCGAGGGCGGCGGGGTCACCGAGGCGGTGCTCCAGGCTCTGGCCATCCCCTACACGCGGCTCGATACCCAGGCCCAGGTCGCCCCGGCCATCAGGAAGGCCCAGACCCTCGCCGAGGCTTCGCTCAAGCCGGTCGCCCTGCTGCTCTGCCGCGACCTGATGTGGGAAGAGTAGAAGCGAGGCTCTATGCTGCGAATTGAGGCGATGCGCGCGATCTACCCGCGGCTCGAGGGCTGTGTGGTGGTGACGATCATGGGCGCCACGGCCGCCGAGCTGCAGGCCCTCGGCCATCGGCCCGGCTTCTTCTACCTCCAGCACGCCATGGGCCTGGCCTCGTCCATGGGCCTCGGCATCGCCCTGGCTCGCCCCGAGCTCAAGATTGTGGTCTTCGACGGCGACGGCTCGCTGCTGATGAACCTCGGCGGCCTGACTACCCTGGCCCGCTACAGGCCGGCCAATCTGGTCCACGTGGTCTTCGATAACGAGAGTCTGCTCTCGGTGGGCGGCTTCCCCACCGCCACCGCCACCGGCAGCGACCTGGCCGGCCTCGCCCGCGCCGCCGGCATCCCCCGCGTGGCCGCCGCCGCCACCCTCGAGGAGTTCGGCGAGGCCTTCGCCGCGGCCCTCGCCGCCGATGAGCTAACCACCCTCGTCGCCAAAGTCGAGGCCGTAGGCCCCAAGGCGTTCGTCACCGACCTGCCCCTGCTGGAGAACCGCTTCCAGTTCGCCCGCCATCTGAAGAGCCTGAAGCGCGATGCGCAGTGAGGAGTGCTTATGTCGACCGCTCTTGCCCAGCTCGTTGCTGAGCTGAACGCCGGAACGCTCACGGTGGTGGACCTGTCGCAGCCCCTCGGCCCCGCAACCCCGGTGATCGGGCTGCCGCCGATCTTCGCCTCGTCGCCCGGCGTCACCCTCGAGACGATCTCGCGCTTCGACGACAAGGGCCCGGCCTGGTACTGGAATACGATCACGCTGGGCGAGCACACGGGCACCCACTTCGACGCCCCCGTCCACTGGATCACCGGCAAAGATCTGCCCGATAATACCACCGACAGCATCCCGGCGCGGCGCTTCATCGGGCCCGCCTGTGTGATCGATGTCTCGGCCCAGGCGGCGGCCGACCACGACTTCCTGCTCATGCCCGAGCATATCGAGGCCTGGGAGGCGCAGCACGGGGCCATCCCGGCGGGCTCGTGGGTGCTCCTGCGCACCGACTGGAGCAAGCGCACCGACCCGGCGGCCTTCCTCAACGTCGGCGCCGATGGTCCCCACACGCCCGGCTTCCACAAGAGCGCCTCGGCCCTGCTGGTGGCCCGCGATGTGCTCGGCGTGGGCGTCGAGACGGTGGGCACCGACGCGGGCATCGCCGGCGGCTTCGACCCGCCCTTCTCGAACCATAACCTCATGCACGGCGCGGGCAAGTTCGGGCTGGCCAGCCTCTGCAACCTCGACCAGCTGCCGCCGACCGGGGCTGTGGTGATCGCCGCGCCCCTGAAGATTGTGGGCGGCAGCGGCAGCCCCCTCCGCGTGCTGGCGATCAGCCCCGCCTGATAGGAGCACCGTTATGCCCCTCTGGCTGCGCTGGGTCGGCCTCGTGATCGGCTGCCTGCTCTGTGTCAGCGTGATCTCCCTGGCGATCTGGATGCTGATCGGCAGGTAGCCCCCCGGAGTACGCAGCCCGCATACGCCTCTCAGGCCGCAGGCCCCGCCCCGTCCAGCAGCTCTTTGATGTAGCCCGCGACGAGGGCCGGGGCCTCCATCGGAATGAAGTGGCTGTGGTTGAGTAGGTGCACGTCGCGGCCGCGGGGGAAGTGGGCGGCCAGATCGGGGACTGTGGGCGAGGCGCTGAGGTCCTCGATCGCGTTCTGGGCATATGGGTGGCCGCGCAGCACCAGCACGGGGGCCTGGATGCTCGCCAGCTCGCCGAAGATGTCCGCTTCGAGGGCCGCCGCGTAGACCGCGCCCTCGATCGCGGGCGGGCAGGCCAGCACATAGCCGGCGCCGTCGGGGGCGGGGCGCAGGGCGTGACGACAATAGTCCGCCAGCACCTCGGGCCGCCAGCGGCTGAAGGGCGGCCTGTGGCGGAAGCGCTCGAGCATCGCCGCGGGCGAATCCCACTCGTTGCGCCGGCGCACGACAAAGGGCTCGCCCGACGGGGCGCGGCCATACAGCTCGCGCGCCATGATCACCGGGTCGATCAAGAGCAGCGCGCTGAACAGATCGGGCGCGATGGCCGCGGCCAGGGCCGTGGCGTAGCCCCCCACCGAGTGGCCGACGCCGATAGCGCCCTCTAACCCCAGGCTCCGCCCGAGGCCGACGAGATCCTCGGCGAAGGCCCGCCAGTGGTACGGGGGCTCGGGCCTGTCGCTGCGCCCGTGGCCGCGCAGGTCGAGAGCGATACAGCGCCGCCCCGGCAGGTGCGCGACCACCTGGTCCCAGCAGCGAGCGTGAAAGCTGTTGGCGTGGGCCAGCAGCACTGCGGGCCCCTCGCCCGGCCACTCGTAGACCATGAGCTTGACGGGCCCGAGGGCGACGAGCTGCTCGCCGGGGGCGTCGTCGCGTAGCTGCGCGTGCATTAGGTCACCTCGCGTATCGGCACGTTTCAGGGCGTTAGAAGGCCTTCGCTCGCTCACGAGTATACCATGGGGGCCTCACGCTCCATGACTTTAGTACTACCCCACTTGACCCCCTGGGAGATAGGACTGACAGCCCTTCCGTGCAAATCCTGTGTATCCGTACTGTATTTCCACTGTTTCAGCAAGTATACTTTCAGGAGAGCGCCATGGACGAGCCCCGGCTGCTGCTGGTTGAGAAGGACCCGGCACTACGGATGCAGCTGGAGATACGCCTCGAGCGTGCAGGCTTCAAGCTCAAGTCAGTAGACACATTCGAGCAGGCCCTGGCGCTGCTCAGGGCCGAGGGTTTCGCGGTCATGGTCTGCGATTTACCGCCCCAGTGCGACGCGGCTGTGCCCATGCTGAGCCGGGCCCGCGATCTGGCCCCCGACCTCGAGCTGATCATTCTCGGCGGGGCGGCCAGCATCGAGGCGGCGTTTGCGCTCGCCAACTGCGGCGTCTACGCCTTCTTGCGCTGGCCGCTGCGCCCGGGCGAGCTCGAGGAGCGAGCGCTCGAGGCCAGCGCGCGGCGACAGACCCGCATCGAGCGCAGGGCCGCCCTCTGGCAGCTCTTCGCCCAGCTTCTCGGGGCGAGCGAGCCCGCCCGGGCGCACTACGGCGTCACGGATGGCGCGCGCCTGCGCGTCGGCCGGCTCGAGCTCGACCCGCAGCAGCGGCGCGCGGCAATCGACCGCCGCACCGTGCCCCTCTCGGACGGCGAGTTCGAGCTACTGCTGTATTTGGCGCGCCGAGAGCAGCAGGTCATCTCGGCCGAGCGGCTCGCCCGCGAGGCCCTGCGCTGCGGCAGCTGCACCCCGGCCGAAGCTCGCGATCTGGTGAAGGTTCGGATCTACCGGCTGCGCCGCAAGCTCGAGCAGGCTTCGCTCGCCCCCGGCCTGCTGGTTAGTGTGCGCGGCTCGGGCTACATGCTCACCGCGGGCGAGTGAAGACGCCTTCAGATCTCCATTGACACGCGTGCCGGCGGTATGCTATAACATGGATAACGCAACGCGTCATCCACCGTCCCTCAGCCGTCCCCCATCCCACCGAGAGCCCGCGGTCGCCGCAGCAGCGCGCGACGGGCTTGGCGTCCTCGCGGCAGGGAACGTGCAATGAGGGGGGCGGCGCGCCCCTATGGCGGAGCGACGCTGATCCGCCGACCGGCAACAGCGCTGTCGCCGGCGGCACGCTACCAAGTGGAGGAATCCCCATGGCCCCCGTCACGCTTCCATTCGCAGGCCTCTCCCGGCTCTTCCAGCAGGTGAGGCTCCCCGGCGGGGTCAGCCCCCAGGAGATCGGTCTGCTGCTCAAGAGTATCACGAGCAAGCGCAAGCCCAAGGTTCTGCCGCCGATCAACGGCGACTTCTTCGATATTCTGGATACCCTGAGCGACGAGGAGCGCGCGATGCAGCGGGCGGTGCGCAGCTACATGGAGCAGCGCGTGCGCCCGGTGATCAACGGTTACTGGGAGCGCGGCGAGTTCCCCCACGAGCTGGTGCCCTCATTCGCCGCCCTGATCAAGGACACCTTCGGCACGCGGCCCTTCAGCATCAACGGGCTGGGCCCGGTGCTGACGGGCATCGCCTCGATGGAGCTGGCGCGGGTCGACGCTTCGCTCTACACCTTCTTCGGGGTCCACTGGGGCCTGGCCATGGGCTCGATCTCAATGTTCGGCTCCGACGAGCAGAAGGCGCGCTGGCTGCCGGCCATGGAGCGCTTCGAGCAGATCGGCACCTGGTCGCTGACCGAGCCCGAGGTCGGCTCGGCCACGGCGGCCGGCCTGATGAGCACGGCCCGCCGCGACGAGCAGGGCTGGGTGCTGAATGGGGCCAAGAAGTGGTGCGGCAACGCGCCCATGGCCCACGTGAATGTGGTCTTCGCCCGCGATGTGGCCGACAACCAGGTCAAGGCCTTCGTGGTCGAGCGTGGGACGCCGGGGTACCAGATCGAGAAGCTCGAGGGCAAGACGGCCCTGCGCGTGGTGCAGAACGCCAACCTGCGCTTCGAGAATGTGCGCGTCCCCGAGGCGAACCGCCTGCCGGGCGTGGGCGGCTTCCGCGACGTGGCCCGCCAGCTGGCCATGGCCCGCGCCGTGGTGGCCTGGGCCATGACGGGCACGGCCATGGGCGCCTACGAGCGCACCCTCGACTACGCCAACAATCGCATGCAGTTCGGGCGGCCGATCACCGGCTTCCAGCTCGTGCAGAGCGGCCTGGTCCAGATGCTCGGCAACGTCACGGCCATGCAGACCCTCTGCCTGCGCATGAGCCAGCTTGCGGCGCGCGACGGCAAGCTCTCGCACGAGCGGGCCTCGCTGGCGAAGGCCTTCTGCGGCGAGAAGATGCGCGAGACGGTCTCGATCGGGCGCGGCCTGCTGGGCGGCAACGGCATCCTGCTCGAGCACGACGTGGCGAAGTTCTTCGCCGACGCCGAGGCCCTCTACTCGTACGAGGGCACCCACGAGATGAATACGCTGATCGTGGGCCGGGCGATCACCGGGATGAGCGCCTTCATCTAAATGCTCGCAAGCCCTGCTTGCAGCATGCCGTAGGATGGAACGAAGGGTCGCAGGGGCTTGTCCCCCGCGACCCTTCTGTGCGTCCTGAGGCTACAGCTCGCTGTCGCCCTCGTGGTAGAGGCCGAAGGGCAGCGGGTCGCCGGGGCGCCACGCGCCGGTCACCTGGGCTCGCTCGCCGGCCGCCCTGGTCCGCGCGAGCACGCCGCGCCCGAGGGCGAGCTGGCCCGGCTCCCAGCGGGCCAGGGCGGCGCCCACATCGCCGCCGGCGGCGGCCAGGGCCTCGCCGAGGGCCCAGGCATCGGCGGCAGCCTTGGCTGTGCCCGCAGCGGCGTGGGGACGGGCCACGAAGGCCGCGTCGCCGATCAGGCAGACCCGTCCGAAGGCCATCTGGGGCACCTCGAGGTCCATGATCGCCTGGATGAAGGGCCGGGGCGTGCCGAGCACCAGCCCCGCGAGGGCGGGCGGCAGCGCGGCCGCGTCGGCGTGGAGCGCGGCGACGTGGCGCTCTTGGACCGCGCCGGCGGGCACTGCGACGTCGCGGCGGGCCCCTGTGGTGTCGGTGAGCAGCTCGTCCAGGGCGACGCCGGGGGCGACGTTGCGATACCAGAGCCAGTTCACCTGGGGCTCGATCGCGCCGCTCGACGGATCCGCCACGGGAATGGGGTAGGTGAGCAGGTGGCTCCGGGGCATCAAGTGGTAAGTGATCGCCTCGCCCAGGGCCGCCAACGCGGGCGGGGCGAGCTCGCGGGCGGGCAGCGTGCCGCGCCAGGCCACGTAACCCGCGTAGGCGAGGGCCGCCTCGGGCAACAGCCGGCGCCGGGCCGCCGAGCGGATGCCGTCGGCGCAGACGAGCAGGTCGCCGCGCAGGCGCTCGCCGTCTGCGAGCGTGACGCGCACCTCGTCCTCGTCCTGCTCGAAGGCGACGACATTCGCGCCGAGTCTGTAGCGCTCTTCCGGCAGGCAAGCGAGCAGGCCGCGGTAGAGGGTGGTGTACGAGCTGAAGCGGTAGCGACAGGGCCGCTCGTAGAGCGTCTCGCCGGCCGGGCCGAGGTAGCGCAGGCTGTTTGCGCCCAGGCTGACGGCGTCGAGGTCGAGGGCGGCCCGCTCGCGCAGGTAGCGCACGGTGACCGGATGCAGCACGATCCCGGCCCCCTGGGCGACCAGGGGCGTCGGCGCGCGCTCGAGGACCGTCACCTCGCAGCCGCAGTCGCGCAGCACCAGGGCCGCCGTGAGGCCGCCCAAGGAACCGCCCATGACCAATACGCGGGGCATAGTAGACATGATGCTCTTTGGGGTGGCTGACACCACCGCTGGTGCAGCACCCCTGGTGTCCGTAGGTTTAACCACGAAGGGCACGAAGGACACGAAGATGTGAGAGAAGCTGTGCCAGGCCGAGTCCTTGCGAGCCGCTCGCTCGGCACAGG
>CAZKTU010000010.1:0-57409 GCA_964555675.1 uncultured Oscillochloris sp. | reverse complement strand
GACCAGCGACCAAGGACCAAGGCCCGGCTTTCTCCCGAGCAGTTGGTCCTTGGTCTTTCGTCCTTGGTCGCAACCAGACAGGCACTTCCGGAAAGCTGTGTTAGTGGCCAGACACAGACATGGTCCTATATTGGGCGATTAGCGGTATCTCCCAATCTCTCAATCTCCCCAACCACCTCGCCCCGCGCCACCTTCACCGCCTCACCGCGCCGCGGCTTCAGCTCGACCTCGCCCGCCGCGATCAGCCGCTCGCTCACCACCAGGCGCACCGGCAGGCCGATCAGGTCGGCGTCGTTGAACTTCACCCCCGCCGTCTCGTCGCGGTCGTCGAGCAGGGGGCGCAGGCCGGCCGCCTGCAGCTCCGCGTAGAGCCGCGCCGCCTCGGCCTTCGGGGCCTCGCCCTTGCCCAGTGCCACGATATGTACGTCGGCGGGGGCGACGCTGGCGGGCCAGATGATGCCCCGTTCGTCGTGGTGCTGCTCGAGGATGACCTGTAGTAGCCGCTCGACCCCGATCCCGTACGAGCCCATCACCACCGGCTGCGCCGCGCCCTGCTCGTCGAGGAAGGTCGCGCCCAGGGCCTCGGTGTAGCGCGTGCCCAGCTTGAAGATATGCCCGATCTCCACGCCCTTCTCGAGGCTGAGGGGCGCGCCGCAGCGGGCGCAAGGGTCGCCCGCCCGCACTGCGGCGATGTCGGCCACAGCCGTCGCCCGCCAGTCGCGCCCGTAGCGCACATTGCGCAGGTGGTAGCCCGCCTTATTGGCCCCCGCCACCAGCGGCCCCGCCTCGACCACCGAGGGGTCGGCCAGCACATAGACCCCCTCCAGCCCCACCGGCGAGGCGTAGCCCGCCACCGCCCCCGCCGCCGCGATCTGCTCGAGGCTCGCCGGGCGCAGCTCGCTCACCCGCGCCGCCAGGCGCAGCTTCTCCTCGCTCACCTCCAGGTCGCCCCGGATCACCACGAAGACCAGGCCGCGCTCGGGCGTGTCGAAGAAGACCGCCTTGGCCGTCGCCGCCTCGGGCACGCCCAGCAGCCGCGCCAGGTCGGCGATCGTCGCCGTGGCGGGCGTCGCGATCTCCTCCAGTGAGCTGTCCGCCGCGACCGTTGGGGCCGCCGCGCGCCCGGCCACGGCCACCTCGACGTTCGCCGCGTAGCCGCAGCCGGGGCAGATCGCTAGGGTGTCCTCGCCGGCGGGCGAGAGGGCCATATACTCGCGGGCCTCGCGCCCGCCCATCTCGCCGCTGCCCGCCTCGACCCCCACGAAGCGCACCGCGCAGCGCGTGAAGATCCGCTCGAAGGCCGCGGCGATCTGGGCGTAGACCAGGTCGAGCCCGGCGTGGCCGGCGTCGAGCGAGTAGGCGTCGAGCATCGTGAACTCGCGCATGCGCATCAGGCCGCCCTTGGTGCGGATCTCGTCACGGTACTTGGTGTGGATCTGGTAGACCAGGGCCGGCAGCTGGCGGTACGAGCCAATCTCGCGCCGCGCCAGCTCGGCGATCGCCTCCTCGTGGGTCGGGGCGACCACCAGGGCTCGCTCGCCGCGGTCGGCCAGCTTGAGCATCTGCGGCCCGTACTCCGCGTAGCGGCCCGTCTGCTCCCACAGCGTCGCCGGCTGCACGATCGGCGTGCGCAGCTCCTGGGCCCCGATCCGCGCCAGCTCCTCGTGCATAATCCGCTCGATCCGCCGCGCCGCGGCCAGGCCGAGGGGCAGCATGGCGAAGCTGCCGGGGGCCAGGGCGCGGGCCAGCCCCGCCCGCAGGGCCAGCTGATGCCCGACTTGGTCGGCCTCTGCCGGCGCGTCCCGTAACGTTCGGCCCAGGAGATTCGCGAGTCGCATGCTGTGCTCCACTGAGGTGAGGTGTTGGGCCGAATCTAGCACGGGGGCCGCCTCGCCGTCAATCGGCCCCTCGCCTGAGCTTGTTGCATAAATGCAAAGAAAACGCACAGAGCTGACTCTATTGACATATAATTCACCTTTGCGTACGATCCGTGCTACCTACCTGAGCTGCCATAGGCTTAGTCGCCCTGTTGCGATGAAGGATGATCTGTCATGGTCACCGCGGCCCACCTGGTCTATGCCCTCGTCCAGCTCGTCATGCTCGTCTTCGCCGTCCGCCTGCTCATCCGCGACCGCCACTGGACTCTGCTGGTCTTTGCGATCAATATCGCAGGGCTGGTCTATGACAACCTGGTGATCGGCCTCGGCCACCTGATCGGCCCCGGCGAGACGCTCATGGCCCTCAACTATCCGCGCTTCCTCGTCCACGCCCTCACCACCCCGCTCCTGGCCATGCTCGGTCTCTACCTCACCCGCAACGCCGCCGTCGAGTGGGCCTGGGGGCGCAAGGCCCTGATCACCTTCTGGGTGGTCACAATCTCGATGCTCGGCTGGGCCATCTACAACGACCTGGTGCTGCTGCGCATGGAGCCGGCCTACTTCGCCGATACGGTGCGCTACGCCAACGCCGCCGTCCAGGGCCCACCCCTGCCCGCGATCGCCACCATGACCCTGATCATGTTCTGCGGTATCGCCGTCTTCGTGCGCGCCCGCTGGGCCTGGCTCTTCCTCGGCTCCCTGGTGATCTTTACCACCGCCGCCTTCGCCGCCTCGATCGGCGTCGTCGCCAACCTCGGCGAGATCTTCTTCGTCGCCGGCGCCCTCGCCACCGGCTACCGCTTCCCCCGCCTCTCCCGCGAAGAGCACCTGCGCCGCCAGCGCGTCCTCTCCCCCGCCGAGCGCGAGCGCCTGGCCGACGAGCAGCGCGGCCGCAAGCGCCGCCTCGCCATCGGCAACCGCTGGATGGCCTGGGCCATGGCCGTCACGCTCTTCGTCGGCACCCTCGCCTACTACCGCGAGCCCTGGGGCCTGCTGTTCATCCCCGAGTGGGTCGACCCGCTCTTTAACAACAGCTTCCTCATCCTCTTCTTCGTCCACGCCACCGCCAGCTTCTACTTCTATGGCGTGCCCCGCCCGCGGGCCACTATCCGCGTCGCCCACGTCTACATCGGCTACGGCGTCTTCATCTTCACCATGATCAGCCAATCGCTGATCGGCGTCGAGCCCATCCATATGATCACCTACGTGATCAACTGGCTCTTCATCGGCGCCCACATCCTGCTCAGCGTGCGCTTCTTGCTCAAGCGGGTCACCAAGGCCAAGCAAGACCCCATGCTCGAGTTCGTGGTCAGCAAGAAGCTCGCCCCCACCAGCGGCGACTGAGCCCCCGCCACAACCCAATCTCAGGTACACTGACGAGGAGGCGCAAGCTTCCTCGTCAGTCGCTTAAGCAGAAGGGTGGAAGCCATGCAGCGCGAGCACGTCGACGTCCTCGTGGTCGGCGCAGGGCTCTCGGGCATCGCCGCAGGCTACTATCTCCAGACCCGTAGCCCGACCAGGCGCTACGCCATCCTCGAGGCCCGCGACACCCTCGGCGGCACCTGGGATCTCTTCCGCTACCCCGGCGTCCGCTCCGACTCGGATATGTACACCCTCGGCTTCACCTTCCACCCATGGCGCGACCCCAGAGCCATCGCCGACGGCCCCGCCATCCTCAGCTACCTCCGCGAGACCGCCGCCGCCTACGGCATCGACCGCAAGATCCGCTTCGGCCACCGCGTCCGTCACGCCGAGTGGTCCTCAGATAGCGCCACCTGGAGCGTCGAGGTCGAGCGCGGCTCGGACAAGCAGCGCGTCCAGTTCAGCTGCAACTTCCTCTTTATGTGCAGCGGCTACTACGACTACGCCGCCGGCTACACCCCCGCCTGGCCCGGCGTCGAGCGCTTCGCTGGCCCCATCGTGCATCCCCAGCAGTGGCCCGCGGGCCTCGACTACGCCGGCAAGCGCGTGGTGGTGATCGGCAGCGGGGCCACCGCTGTCACCCTCGTCCCCGCCATGGCCGAGCGGGCCGCCCACGTCACCATGCTCCAGCGCTCCCCAACCTATATCGTTGCCCAGCCGTCGCGCGACCAGGCCGTGGGCCGCCTCCAACGGCGCTTGCCCCCCGGGCTCGCCCACGGCCTCGCCCGCTGGAAGTCCGTACTGGTCAACCTGGCCTTCTATCAGCTCGCGCGCCGCTGGCCCGCCGGCGTCAGGGGCCTGATCGCCCGCCGGGCCCAGCGGCAACTCGGCCCCGACTTCGACGTCGCCACCCACTTCACGCCCCGCTATAACCCCTGGGATCAACGCCTCTGCCTGGCCCCTGACGGCGATTTCTTCAAGGCCCTCCGTAGCGGCAAAGCCTCGGTCGTCACCGACCAGATCGCCAGCTTCACCGAAAGCGGCCTCGCCCTCCAGTCGGGCGCGACCCTCGACGCCGACCTGATCGTCACCGCCAGCGGCCTCGTCCTCAAGCTGCTGGGCGGCATGACCCTCGCCGTCGATGGGGCCCCGGTCGATCTGGCCCAGACCCTCAACTACAAGGGCATGATGTTCAGCGATATCCCCAACCTGGCCTCGGCCTTCGGCTACACCAACGCCTCCTGGACCCTGCGCTGCGAGCTCACCGCCGCCTACGTCTGCCGCCTGCTCAACCATATGCAGCGCCACGGCTATGTCCGCTGCACTCCGCGCCGGCGCGACCCCGCGATCGGCGAAGAGCCCATCCTGAGCTTCACCTCCAGCTATGTCCAGCGCGCTCTGCCCGAGCTCCCCCGCCAGGGCTCGCGGGCGCCCTGGCGCATGCACCAGAACTATCTCCTCGACCTCTTGAGCATGCGCTACAGCGCCCTTGAGGACTCGGCCATGGAGTTCTCGCGCAGCTGAGCCCCGCCCGCCCGATGGTACAATACAGGCCTCGCCCGGGCCGATCATGTCCAGCCTTGACAGAAAGCACAGCGATGCTCAGCACCCAGGAAATCATGGCGATCATCCCCCATCGCTACCCCTTCCTCCTGATCGACCGCGTCCTCGAGCTCGAGCCCGGCCAGCGCGCCGTCGCCGAGAAGCTGGTGACCGCCAACGAGCCCCAGTTCACCGGCCACTTCCCCGGCAACCCGGTCATGCCCGGCGTGCTCATCGTCGAGGCCCTGGCCCAGGCCGGCGCCGTCGCCGCCCTCAGCCTGCCCGAGCATAGCGGCAAGCTGGTGCTTTTCGCCGGCATCGACAGCTGCCGCTTCAAGCGCGTCGTCCGCCCCGGCGATGTCCTGCGCCTCGAGGTCAGCCTCGACAAGCTGCGCCGCGGCATCGGCAAGGGCACAGGGCGCGCCACCGTCGGCGACGAGCTCGCCTGCGAGGCCGAGCTGCTCTTCGCCGTCACCGCCGCCCAATAGCCCCCTTACCCCCTTTGTAAAGAGTGTAAAGCCTTTCCCGGCAGAGCCCCCCTCTGCCGGGCAAGAGCCGCCCACGATTGACGGCAGCTTCCCCCTGCTGCTATAATCAGCCTACCCTGAAATCTACGACCTGCCCCACCCCACGGCAACCCCAACCACCGACTCCCAGGGCTTACAACAACACCATCCACCCCATCGCTCGCCGCCACGGCGCGGCGTAGCTGCGTCTGCCCAACTGCATCCCCCGAAGGGAGGTGGTAGCGCCAGCATGACCTGCTGCCCTGTGGATCCGCTTTTCGTAGCATGAGGGGACCCTCTATGCGTATTGTTACCCAGCGCAACCTGCGCCCCGCCGCGGGCGCCCTGCTCCTCGCCTTGCTCATCCCCGTCCTCGCCGCCTGTGGCGGCGCACCCACCACTCAGGCCCCCGCACAGACACCCGAGGCCGCCACCGCGGCCCCCGCCCCCACTGCGGCCGCCGCCCCCACCGAGGCCGCCACCACGGCCGCCGAGGCGACCGCCCCCGCCGCCGAGGCAACCGCCCCCGCCGCTACGGGCGATAGCCAGGCCGTCTACACCGAGGGCGACCTGATGGCCGTCAGCACCGAGTGCGACACCGAGGGCTACACCGGCCAGATCCAGGCCATCGAGGCCGTCGACCCGGCCACCGTGCGCTTCGCCCTCTGCGCCCCCGACCCCGCCTTCCGCGCCAAGGTCGCCTTCACCTCCTTCGCCATCCTGCCAAGCGAGTACCTCGAGTCCACCGGCGGCACCGGCGAGCTGCTCGAGAAGCCGATCGGCACCGGCCCCTATATGGTCGACAGCTGGACCCGCGGCGATAACATCACCCTCAAGCGCTTCGACGGCTACTGGGGCGACCCCGCCGTCGCCGAGACCCTCGTCATCCGCTGGAGCTCCGAGGCCGCCCAGCGCCTGCTCGAGCTGCAGTCGGGCACCGTCGACGGTATCGATAACCCCGCCCCCGACGCCTTCGAGCAGGTTCAGGCCGACAACACCCTCCAGCTCCTCGAGCGCGAGGGCCTCAACGTCTTCTACGTCGGCATGAACAACACCGCCCCGCCCTTCGACAACGAGCAGGTGCGCCAGGCCATTGCCCTCGGCATCGACCGTCAGCGCATCGTCGACAACTTCTACCCGCCCGGCTCCGAGGTAGCGAGCCACTTCACCCCCTGCTCCATCCCGGGCGGCTGCGAGGGCGAGGCCTGGTACGAGTACGACCCCGAGCAGGCCAGGGCCCTCCTGGCCGAGGCCGGCTTCCCCGACGGCTTCGAGACCACCCTCGAGTACCGCGACGTCGTGCGCGGCTACCTGCCCGAGCCCGGCCGCGTCGCCGAAGACATCCAGGCCCAGCTCGCCGAGATCGGGGTCAACCTCACCATCAATGTGATCGAGTCGGGCACCTATATCGACGCCGCCGACGCCGGCGAGCTCAAGGGCCTGCACCTGCTCGGCTGGGGCGCCGACTACCCCGACCCCACCAACTTCCTCGACTACCACTTCGGCGCCGGCGCCAGCGCCCAGTTCGGCGCCAAGTTCGACGATATCGTCGAAGCCCTTCAGCAGGGCGCCTCGCAGGCCACTGACGAAGAGCGCGCCCCCTTCTACCAGCAGGCCAATGACCTGATCAAGCAGCACGTGCCAATGGTCCCGATCGCCCACGGCGGCTCGGGTGTGGTCTACAAGGCCGACGTCGAAAACGCTCACGTCAGCCCCCTCGGCAACGAGTTCTTCGCCGTCATGAACCCCGGTGGCCGCGATACCTTCGTCTGGATGCAGAACGGCGAGCCCGCCGGCCTCTACTGCGCCGACGAGTCCGACGGCGAGGCCCTGCGCATCTGCGAGCAGGTCACCGAGGCCCTCCTCTCGTACGAGATCGGCGGCACCGCCGTCCAGCCCGGCCTCGCCGAGAGCTGCGACCCCAACGCAGACCTCACCGAGTGGATCTGCACCCTGCGCACCGGAGTCACCTTCCACGATGGCTCCGAGTTCGACGCTAACGATGTGGTGATGTCGTACGCAGTTCAGTGGGACGCCGCCAACCCGCTCCACGTCGGCCGCGACGGCAGCTACACCTACTTCTCGGCCCTCTGGGGCGGCTTCGTCAACGCCCCCCCGGCTCAGTAGTAGCCTGCGCTAACGGGATTAGGAGCTTGAGAGATGTCGTCTCCCAAGCTCCTAATCCCCTAACCTCGAGACACCAATGATCCGCTACGCCCTCAACCGAGTCCTGGTTGCCCTGCCTGTGCTCTTCGGGGTGCTCGCCGTGACCTTCTTCCTCGTCCGGCTCATCCCCGGCGACCCCTGCACCGCCCAGCTCGGCGAGAAGGCCACCGACGCGATCTGCGCCAAGTTCAACGCCGACAAGGGCCTCGACCGGCCGATTCTCGTCCAGTTTGGCATCTACCTCGCCGACGTCTTCCAGGGCGACCTCGGCACCTCGATCCGGCTCAACCGCCCCGTCACCCAGCTGATCGCCGAGCGCCTGCCAATCACCGTCGAGCTCGGCGCCCTCTCCCTGCTCGTGGCCGTGGTCGTCGGCGTGCCCCTCGGCATCCTCGCCGCCCTCAGGCGCAACTCGGCCATCGACGTCGCCACCATGGTCGCCTCCAATGTCGGCGTCTCGATGCCCGTCTTCTGGCTGGGCCTGATGCTCGCCTATGTCTTCGCCCTGCTCCTCAAGGGCACCCCCTTCCAGCTGCCGCCCTCGGGCCGCCTCTCCTCGGGCCTCGAGAATATCCCCTTCTACGAGCTCTGGGGCTGGCCGGTCGACCTCTCCAGCGGCTTCGGGCAGATCCTGCAGTTCTTCGGCAATCTCTACCTCTTCAATAGCCTGATCACCTTCCAGTGGGAGGTCTTCGGGGACGCCCTGCGCCACCTCATCCTCCCCGCTCTGGCCCTCGGCACCATCCCCATGGCCATCATCGCCCGCATGACCCGCTCGGCCATGCTCGAGGTCCTGGGCCGCGACTATGTGCGCACCGCCCGCGCCAAAGGCCTCGCCGACCTCGCCGTGACCATGCGCCACGCCTTCCGCAACGCCCTGCTGCCGGTGATCACCATCATCGGCCTGCAGTTGGGCACGATCTTCGGTGGCGCTGTGCTGACCGAGACGATCTTCAACCTGGCCGGCGTCGGGCGCATCCTCTTCGACGCGATCACCGCCCGCGACTACCCGATCATCCAGGGCTTCACCCTCGCCATCGCCGTCGGCTACGTGATCGTCAATCTCCTCGTCGACCTCAGCTACGGGCTCCTCGACCCGCGTATCAGGTATTAGAGCGTACCGCCAATGACAACCACTGCCGAGCCAATCTCGATCGCCGCAGCCGAGCCCCAGGCCGAGGGGCCGTGGCGGCGCGCCTGGCACCAGTTCCTCCGCCAGCGCTCCGCGATCATCGGCATGATCCTGATCGGCGTCCTCACCTTCACCGCCATCTTCGCGCCCCTCATCGCCCCCTACAGCCCCACCCAGGTGCTCCTCGGTCAGCAAGAGGGCATCGAGAAGCGCTCGCCGCCCTGCATCCACCTCCTCGGCTGCCCCACCGACCAGCCCCAGCACCTCATGGGCGTCGACGGCAACTTCCGCGACCTCTTCAGCCGCATCGTCTTCGGCGCGCGCCTCTCGCTGCTGATCGGCTTCGTCACCGTCGCCATCTCGCTCGTGATCGGCCTGCTGCTGGGCGCCGTCGCCGGCTACGTCGGCGGCTGGCTCGACAACCTGCTGATGCGCCTGCTCGATGTGCTGCTCGCCTTCCCCTTCTTGCTCCTCGCCATCGCCATCGTGAGCGTCCTCGGCCCCGGGCTGCTCAACGCCATGCTCGGCATCGCCATCGTGAGCGTGCCCGCCTACGCCCGCGTGATTCGCGCCAGCGTGCTCACCGCCCGCGAAGAGGATTATGTGCTGGCCGCCCGCACGATCGGCGCCCCGCCGCACAGTATCCTCTTCGGGCACATTATGCCCAACGCCGTCTCGCCCCTGATCGTCCAGGCCACCCTCGGCATCGGCACCGCCATCCTCGACGTCGCCGCCCTCTCTTTCCTCGGCCTTGGCGCCCAACCCCCCACCCCCGAGTGGGGCTCGATGCTCTCGGCCGAGCGCAACCAGGTCTTCACCGCCCCCCACCTGGTCTTCTTTCCCGGCCTCGTGATCATGCTCACCGTCCTCGGCTTCAATCTCCTCGGCGATGGCCTGCGCGATGCCCTCGACCCGCGGCTTAAGCGCTGAACCCAGCTTCACAGCCCAGTGACGGTCTGCGCCGCCGCCCGCAGCCCCCCACGCCCACATCCGTCCAAGGTCCACTTGACGGGGTGACCCGCGCCGTGTAAGATCTGGGGCAGCACTCTACAACCTGCCTCAACCGCGACGAAGAGGACGAGTAGCCCGGCTTCCGGCCGACAGGGAGGGCCCGCCGCAGACTGAGAGCGCGCCCCGGCCCCGGACCAGGCGAATACCACCTCCGAGCTGCCCCCCCAACGCTCAGGCCAGTATGGGGGCACGGCTAGCGCCCGTTATCGCGCCCGTGAGAAAGGCCGGGATCTGGCTGATGGCTGCGGTGCATGGCACTTCATCCCTCATCCTTCATCCCTCATCCTTTGAACATGGGTGGAACCACGAAGCGCACCTTCGTCCCATTTGCGGACGAAGGTTTTTTGTTGTTCGGAGTATCAATGGGACGCTACGCCTACAGACAGCCCCCCCGTCGCCCTCGCCAGGGCAACGGCTGCCTCCCGGTCCTCCTGGCCGCACTGGTGATCGGCGGCCTCCTGGCCCTAATTTACGCCGTCGCTCTGCGGCCGCTGTTCAGCCAGGCCGTGGCCGATACCATCGCCGGCCCCGCCGCCCCCGTGCCTACCCTGATGGCAGCTGGCGCGCCCCAGCCCCAGGCTCAGCCGCCCGGCCAGGCCGTGGTCGAGCAGGCCGGCTCGGTGATGCCTGACGCCGTCGCCGCCCTGCCGCCCGGCCAGCTGGTGATCAGCGACTCCGACGTCAACGACCTGATCGCCGCCCGGCCCGAGGCCATCGCCCCCCTCGACGGCGCCAGCGTGAGCTTCACCCCCGGCGCCGCCCGCGCCCAGATCAGCGCCTATGGCGTCAGTAGCACCGCCACCATCGGCCTCGCCGCCCAGGACGGTCGCGTCATCGTCACCAGCGCCCAGCTCGACGCGCCCCTCTCGTACCTGATCTCCGGCCCCGACATCGCCGCCGCCCTCGCCGACCGCCTCAACGCCGAGCTCGCCGCCCAGGGCCGCCGCGTCGAAGAGCTCCGCATCGAAGAGGGCCAGCTCATCCTCGTCACCTCGTAGAATCATATATCCAGGAGGTCCTATGCCACCCAGCCCAGACAGCGATCCCTACTACAAGATCCGCCACTCCCTGGCCCACATCATGGCCCAGGCCGTCCTCGAGATCTTCCCCGCGGGCAAGGTCGCCATCGGTCCGCCCATCGAGAACGGCTTCTACTACGACTTCGACCTGCCCCGCCCCCTCACGCCCGACGACCTCGGCGCGATCGAGGAGCGCATGCGCCGCATCATCGCCGGCAACTTCCCCTTCACCTTCCGCGAGGTCGGCGCCGACGAGGCCCGCGCCCTCTTCCAGGGCCAGCCCTACAAGCTCGAGCTGATCGACGGCCTCGCGAAGGGCCTCGATGAGTACGGCGAGACGGCCAGGGGCGACACGGTCATCTCGACCTACAAGCAGGACTCTTTTGAGGATCTCTGCCGCGGCCCCCACGTCGAGCACACGGGCCAGATCGACCCGCAGGCCTTCAAGCTCATGAGCATCGCCGGGGCCTACTGGCGCGGCGACGAGAAGAACGCGCAGCTCCAGCGCATCTACGGCACGGCCTGGGCCAGCAAAGCCGAGCTCGACCAGCACCTCTACCAGCTCGAAGAGGCCCGCAAGCGCGACCACCGCCGCCTCGGCAAAGAGCTCGGCCTCTTCTACTTCTCCGACGACGTCGGGCCCGGTCTGCCCCTCTTCACGCCCAAGGGCGAGATCCTGCGCCACGAGATGGAGAGCTATGTCCGCGACCTCCAGACCCGCTACGGCTATAGCCACGTCTGGACGGGCAATGTGGTCAAGGAGAGCCTCTACAAGAAGTCCGGCCACTACGACGCCTACCGCGAGAACATGTTCCCCCCCATGGTCGAGAGCGAGGACCTGGTCTTCCGCCTCAAGCCCATGAACTGCCCGAGCCACATGACCCTCTTCAAGGAGATGGGCATCCACTCCTACCGCGACCTGCCCATGCGCTTCGCGGAGTTCGCCACGCTCTATCGCTACGAGGACAGCGGCGCCCTCCACGGGCTCACCCGCGTGCGCGCGCTCACTCAGGACGACTGCCACATCTTCTGTCGGCCCGACCAGATCGAGCAGGAGTTCGGCCTCGCCCTCAACCTGATTCGCGAGGTCCTTGCCACCTACAAGTTCAGCGACTATCGCGTCGACCTCTCGCTGCGCGGCGATAGCGGCAAGTATATCGCCGACGATGAGGCCTGGGACCTGGCGGAGGGCGCCCTGCGCGCCGCCCTTGATCACTATGGCGTCCAGTACCGCGAGGCCCCCGGCGAGGCCGCCATCTACGGCCCCAAGGCCGACTTCATGGCCCGGGATGTGCTCGGCCGCGAGTGGCAGCTCAGCACCATCCAGGTCGACTTCATCCAGCCCCGTCGCCTCGGCCTCGAGTATGTCGGCGAGGATAACCAGCCCCATACGCCGGTGGTCATTCACCGCGCCGTCACCGGCACGACCGAGCGCTTCCTCGGCGTGCTGATCGAGCACTTCGCCGGCGCGTTCCCGGTCTGGCTCGCGCCCGTCCAGGCCATGCTCATCCCGATCACCGACAAGCAGCTCGAGTTCGCCCAGGCCGCTCGCGCCCGCATGGCCGCCGCCGGCCTGCGGGTCGAAATCGACGAGAGCCGCGACCGCATGCAGGGGAAGATTCGCCGCGCCCAGTTGCAGAAGATCCCCTATATGCTTATAATCGGCAATAAGGAGCAGGAGGCCGATGCCGTCGCCGTGCGGCTCCGCTCCGGCGAGGATCTTGGCCTCGTACCCATCGACTCTTTCATCGAGCGTGCCGTCCAGGAAGTAAAGTCGCGCGCCTAGAGCGCAACGGTGAGCGAGGGGCCCCAGGGGCAGCCGGCCCCTGTCCCCTCGCTCGTTCACGAGGAAGCTATGACCGTGGAGACCGACGTCCTCGCCGATGCGGCCCTCCGCTTCAGCGACGCTATCCGGGCCGAGCGCACCAGCACCCTTGACGCCCTGGCCAACGAGCGGCAGGCCGCCCTCCAGATTATCAGCGCCCTGCGCAACGAGAGCCAGCGCCGCACCAGGCAGGCCGGCGGTCGCTTCGCCTTCGGCCTGATGCTCGGCGCCGCCCTCGGGGCTGCCGCCATCTATGTGATCAATCAGCGCACCAGCGAAGAGGCTCGCCTCGGCCTGACCGCCCGCGTCGAGGATACCGGCGCCGCCATCAGCCTCTCCCTCGGCGATCGTATTAAGGCCGCCCTCGCCGACGGCCGCCGCGCCGCCTCCACCCACGAGGAGGATCTCTGGAATAAGTATCGCCAGAACCTCATCGAGAAGCCTGCCCCGCCCCGCGACGAGCCACTCTATTAGGCCTTGCATGCCCCTTTCCGGAAGAGATCGGGAGGGGTGCGGGGAGGGCAAGCCCTCCCCGAAAAAGACGCTCTCAGCCCGTCAGAGTAGCTCGGACGAAGCACTATGGACGCAGAGATCATCGCCGTGGGCTCCGAGCTGCTGCTCGGCGCGACCATCGACACTAACAGCGCCTACCTCGCCCGCCAGCTCGCCGCCGCAGGCGTCAACCTCTTCCGCAAGTCCGTCGTCGGCGACAACGCCGAGCGCATCGCCGCAACTATCAACGAAGCCCTCGCCCGCGCCGATCTCGTGATCTGCACCGGCGGCCTCGGCCCGACCCTCGATGATGTCACCCGCGAGGCCGTCGCCCTCGCCCTCGGTCGCCCCCTCGAGTTCCGCCCCGAGCTGCTCGAGCAGATCGCCGCCCGCTTCGCCGCCTTCGGCCGCCCCATGTCCGAGAGCAATCGCCGCCAGGCCTTCATCCCCGCCGGCGCCCGCGCCATCGAGAACCCCCGCGGCACCGCCCCCTCCTTCATCGTCGAGGATCCGGCTGGTACAATTATCGTCCTCCCCGGCGTCCCCTACGAGATGCGCTTCCTCTTCGAGAGCGTCGTCATCCCCTACCTGCGCGACGAGCGCGGCGTCACCGACGTCATCCTGATCAAGACCATCCACGCCGCCGGCCTCGGCGAGAGTGTCATCGGCGAGCTGATCGCCGACCTTATGCTCCAATCCAATCCCACCGTCGGCATCTCGGCCAAGCAGGCCCGCTACGAGCTGCGCATCGGCGCCCGGGCCGCCAGCCGCGCCGAGGCCGAGGCTCTCGTCGCCGGCGCCGAGGCCACCATCCGCGAGCGCCTCGGCCAGAACATCATCGGCGACGAGCCCCTCCCCGAGGCCGTCTCCCGCCTCCTCGCCGAGCGCAACCTCACCCTCGCCATCTACGAGGGCTCGACCCTCGCCCCGATCTTCCGCCAGCTCACTGCCGCCCCCGGGGGCGCCGAGCGCCTGCGCGGGGTCATGATCCACCCCCTCGACCGCCCCACCGACGAGCACGGCGCCGCCGCCCTCGCCCACGCCGGCGCCATCAGCGCCTCCGACCGCTGGCGCGCCGACCTCGGCCTCGCCGCCCAGGTCGCCAGCTCGCCCGATGCGACCGGCTTCAGCGCCGTCAGCGTCGCCCTCGTCACCCCCGACGGCGACCGCCAGGTCACCCGCCGCTACGATCTGCGCCAGCCCGAGGGCTGGGAGTTCGTCGGCACCCTCGCCCTCGACCTCGTGCGCCGCTACCTGATCGGGGAGTCCGAGTGAACCTCGCCGGCGGAAACGCCGGTCGGATCGGCCTGCGTAGGGCCATGGCGACTGTCCACGGCGACCGACAGTGGTGGCTGCTCTGCCTCGGGTACGGCTTCGCCGCGGCTACGGGCCTGGGTCTGCCCCTCGCCGCCGGCTTCGTCATGGAGAGCCTCGACAATAGCCGCCGCGGCTACCCCACTCCCCTTCCGCCCTGGACCGACCCCCTCACACGCTACTTCACCGGCTTCTTCGCCCTGCTGATCGACTTCGCCTTCTTCCTCCTGCCGATCCTCATCGGCGCCCTGCTCATGCTCTGCGCCTCCATCGCCCTCGTGATCGGCGCCTTCGGCGGCGAACCGATTGTCTCCACCATCCTCCTCTGGATCGGCGGCATCGCCGCGGCCTTCATCCTCTTGATGTTCTTCAGCGGCGTCGCCCCCGCCGGGCGTCTCCGCTTCGCCCGCGAGGGCC
The DNA here is from genome assembly GCA_964555675.1 of uncultured Oscillochloris sp. Taxonomy (GTDB): domain Bacteria; phylum Chloroflexota; class Chloroflexia; order Chloroflexales; family Chloroflexaceae; genus CAIWXH01. Next base: position 42,746 of record CAZKTU010000010.1, on the reverse strand, counting down.
GCATCGAGGAGGCGATCAGCGGCGATACATGGCGCTGGACAACCAGCGTCCACGGGCGCCGGCCCTTCTTGCAGGCCCGCCTCGCCTCTCTTCCCGCCTATCTGCCCGCTATTGTCGCCGCCGTCGCAACCGTGAGCCTATCTCGCGAAGCCTTCACCGGCCAGACTGCCGCTATCGCCGCCGGCCTCTGGCTCACTATGGCCGCCCTCGTCTACGCTCACCTGGTGGTAGTCCAGCTCTACGTAGCCGCCGAAAAGGAGGTCCAACGGCGCGAGCTCGGCATGTGACGGCACCGAAACGTTCTGCCATCTTCCATCGTATCAATAGTCGCCTGACGCCAACGTGCTGCGTACACCTCGATCAGCTTAAGGAGACTCGTCATGGATCTCGGCAAGGCTTTCTCATTCCCCTTCGATGACGAACAGTGGGTTAGCAGCATCCTTATCTGCGGCTTGCTGCTCCTCGTACCCGTCCTGGGCGCGTTCTTGCTGATCGGCTATATGCTCGAGACGGCGCGCAACGTCGCCATGGGCAGCCCGCGCCCCTTGCCCAAGTGGAACAACTTCGGCGAGAAGCTTAGCCTCGGCTTCGCCGGCTTCGTCATTAGCCTGGTCTATGCCCTGCCACTGGCCGTCCTGGCCAGCCTCGTGGCATGTGTCGCCGTGGGTCTGGGCAGCGCCGCCGGCGAAGACGGCGCCGCCGCTGTGGTCGCCGGTCTCACCCTCTGCCTCGTCCCACTTATTATCCTGCTCGCCCTCATTATCCAGCCGATCATCCTCGCCGCCATGGCCCGCTACCTCCAGACCGGCAGCCTCGGCTCGGCCTTCCAGGTCGGCGAGGTCATCGGCATGGTTCGCGCCGACCTCAGCGGCTGGGTGGTCATGTTCCTGCTCTATCTGCTCTGTAGCATCGTCGGCAGCCTGGGCAGCATCATCATCATCGGCTTCATCTTCACCCTGCCCTATAGCCAGGCCGTCTTCGGCCACCTGCTGGGCCAGAAGATGCTCCAGCTGCGCCAGCCCGTCGCCGGGTCCGCCTATCCGCCCACACCCATGCTCTAGTCGACATCGTGACGGCTGGGGGCAGCCGCGACAAGCCGGACCCCGCTCATTCGGAGCCCCGTCCCTGCCCCCAGTCGCGTTTTGCTCGCCGCCTCAACAGGAGTGGTCCCATGCGCCTGAGGGACCTGATCGAACCTCGAGAGCTGCTCTATCCCTCAAATTTGCTCACCCTGAGCCGCCTGCTGCTCGTGGCGCCCACCCTGGCCCAGCTGCGCCGCCCCGAGCGTCGGCGCGCGGCCCTGGCTTGCCTCGCCCTCGCCATGCTCACCGACGCCGTCGACGGCCCGATCGCCCGCGCCCGCGGCGAGGTCTCGCGCCTCGGCAAACTCCTCGACCCCATCGCCGACAAGTTGCTCATCGACGGCTCGGCGATCATCCTCTCCCAGACCCGCGGCTTCCCGTGGTGGGCCACCGGCCTCCTGCTCTTCCGCGACCTCGGCATTGTCGCCGCAGCCCTCGTCGTCATCAGCCGTCGCGGGCAGGTGACGGCCGCCGCGAGCACGGGCAAGCTGAGCACGGCCTTGCTCACCATCTCGGCCCTGCTCTATGTCGCCGATGGCCCCCGCTCGGGCCGGCCGATACTCTACCTGGCCATGCTCCCGTTCGGCCTGTCCTTCGTGCAGTATGGCAAGCGCTTCCTCGAGGCTATGGACAGGCGCTCGCTCTAGGCCGGGGCCCTTGCCGTCCGAGCACCGCCCGTCTCACTCTTCCTCATGCGGTTCGCTCGGCGTTCCCTGGCGAATCTCGTTTGGCGCCTCGATCCAGCCTCGCCTCAGCGCAAAGAGCACCGCCTGCGTGCGGTCGTTCAGCGAGAGCTTGCGCAGGATCGACGAGATGTGGTTCTTCACGGTCTGGGTGCTGATCCCCAGCGAGTCGGCGATCTCCTTGTTGCTCCCGCCCGAGGCGATGCGCTCGAGCACCTCGATCTCGCGGTCGCTCAGGGGCGTGAAGATCGGAAAGTCTACCGCCTCGGGCGCCGTAGGCAGAGCCTGGGGCAGACTGCGGAACTGCGTCAACACCCTGCTGGCCACCCGCGGCTCCTCGAGCACCACGTCGTTGATCACATATTCGCCGCGCGCCACCCGTCGCAGGATCTCCACCAGCGCCTGGGGCTTCACGTCCTTCGAGCGGTAGGCCGCCGCGCCCGCCCGCAGGGCATTGAAAGCCTGCTCGTCGCTCTCGTGCATGCTCAGCATGACCACGCCCAGGCTCGGGTACTGGCGTCGCACCTGCCGGGTCACATCGAGACCGTTCATCCCCGGCAGGTTCAGATCCACCAGCATCACATTCGGCTCCTGGGCCGAGACTGCTGTCTCGAGCCACTCGAGCGCCAGCTCGCCGCTCGCCGCCTCGCCGACGACGTTGATGTCCTCCTCGCCGGCCAGAGCCCAGCGCACGCCCTGGCGAAACAGTGGGTGGTCATCGACAATCAGCAGCCTTATGGAAGCGTGGGGGGCCATGGCAGAGGCTCCTTTCCCTGGCTTTGCAGCCAGCGGTGGTAGGTGGCTGTTGGGTCGTTAAGCCCCGAGATGCCGGCGGCCGACAACAGCGAGTGGGTCGCCACAAGCGGGAAGCCGACGACAGCCGTGTAGCTGCCGCGCACCTGACGTACGAGGCGTCCGCCTAGACCCTGCACGCCATAGGCCCCGGCCTTGTCAAGCGGCTCGCCGGTGGCCACATAGTCCGCGATCTCGGCGTCGTCCAGGGTGCGGAACTCTACCTCGGTCGCTACAAGGTCGAGCCAGATCCGAGCCGGCTCGGTGGCCCGAAGAGGCCTGTTTTCCAAGCCGCCTCCCTTCACACCCTCATCCGCCGCACCCAGCCTCTCGATCGTCTTCAGCACGCAGAGTCCTGTGTAGACCATATGCGTCCGCCCCGCTAGCCTGCGCAGCATTGCTCGAGCGGCAGCTCCGTTAGCCGGCTTGTTCAGCGCCTCCCCATCGACGACGACCACAGTGTCGGCCCCGATCACGACAGCGTCGGATACCTCTTCGCATACGGCTTGCGCCTTACGCCAGGCCCGCAGCGTCGGGTGGTCGCCGAGCGGCACACTTGCCGCGGGCAGGGCCGCCGTCACCGCCTCAGGCGCCAACTCGTCTGATTCTTCGGCTTCGGTAACCATGACCGTGAAGGTCGCGCCAAGGGCGCTCAGTAACTCGCGACGCCGCGGCGAGCCCGAGGCCAGCACCAGGCGCACACCACTAGCCGGAGCATCGCCCGTAGTATCGTCTCGTCTGGTTGAGGGGGGTGCGACCACAGAAGCGTTGGCGCGAGGGCGCCGCTGTCAGTCATCAGCAGAAACGCAGCGATCATAACACGCGCCATGCTAAATCGCAAGAACCAGATCCATAACCCGCCTCTCGCCAACTCCGCGTGAATCCCTTGTCATCGCACCTCCAAGCAATGCTCACACGACGATCATTGTCAGATAGCATACTCTAAGCACCATTGAATAGGTATCTATAGGCAAAGCAGACGGCGCTTCGTCCCCCTATTCCGGCCCCACCTTTTCGACCCTCACACGTCCTCGACTTCACCCTAGCTGATATGTATTGACCTCGGCATCCAACCTGAAGGAGACATCATGCAGAAGTTGCTACGAAGCATGTTATTACCTGCCTTAGTGGCAGGCAGCCTCACCACGGGCCTTATTAGCACATCTCCAGCGAGGGCCTCCGTCACCCCTCTTGGCCAGCAGGGTTGTCCAAATGGGCAGGCAGTCAGCACCACTAACCTCGTCGTCGACGAAAGCTTTGCCCAGGCCGCCAGTGGCAATATCACCTTCGAGACCGAGCTACCCAATCGCGGCCCCGGCGTCTATCCCAGCGACGCTCCCCTTATTGAGGGTGGCCCGGCGGGCGGGGGCTTCTCGATCCAGACGGGCAATGTGAGTTATCAGGATGGTAGTATTGTCGGCCGCGTCTTTGGCGGCGACCCCGCTCGTGAGGTGCCCCCATCCAACACCTTCTTCTACTCTAACCCGAACGTCAGCACCGTCGATCCGAGCGGTTTTTTCAGCGATGGCCAGGGCTATCTCTGGCGTCAAACTGTTCCCGTTGCACCAAACACGACCTACAACTTCTACGCCTATTTCGACAACTTGCTCATCCCCGATACAGGCGGCTATGACCCGGTGATCGAGCTGCGTGTCGACGATCCCGACGACGGATTGCCCGCTGTCCAGGCAGGTGACCCTATCACCGTCACGAAGAGCCCTGATATCTGGGTGCCAATCCAGTATGCCTTCCTGACCAGCCCAACCCAGACCCGGGCCGTTCTCGAGATCTGGGACGTCACTGGGAAATTCAGCTTTTCCCCCGCCGAAGACTCGCCCACGCGGGGCGACGACTTCGCCATGGTCGGCATCAACCTGCGCCAATGTGCCTCCGCTATTGGCGTCGCTAAGGCCGCCTCCGAACCAGTCCTCAAGCCCGATGGCTCTTATGACATAACGTACACCATCACCGTGCGCAACTACGGTAGCGGCCTCGATGCGGTCAATAGCCTCCAGGTCACCGACATCCTTACCCGTACCTTCGCAAATGCAGGCGCCTTCGAAGTCACTGCGATGAACAGTAGCCCCAACGTTACGCTTGATCAGACCTTTACGGGCCGGAGTCCCAATACGCGCCTCCTTGCTGGCAATGACACCCTTGACTCCGGCGAGAGCGCTACGATCACCTTCACGGTCAATGTTACGCCGGGTGAAGGGCTCGCTGGCCGCGGACCTTTTCCCAATCGGGCCCTCGTCACTGCTATCTCTGGGAATATTTCTGTTGAGGACGACTCAGTCCCTGGTGCCAGCCCCGACCCTGATGGTAACAACAACCCCAAGGATACAGCCGAGGATCGCGACACCATGGTGAGCATCGGCACGAATCTGGGCATCCCAATGATCATCACTCGGTAAACCAGCTGCGCTACTGGCTACCCGCCATCGGTTTTCCGCTCTTGGCCATCGTGCAACCTGTGTCGCCCTCAATGCCCTCGGACGGCCTGGGTTAGTCTGGCAAGCGTTTCGAGACCGGCGCCTGGCCGAGCTCGGCAGTCTCGAGCCCCCTTCTACAAAAGGGGGCTCGCCTTTGCAGATGGGCTGAATATTCTGTTATGCCCTCGCCGAAGAGGGTGACGAGCACACCTGGACAACTCGCCAGCGACCATATCTTTACTGCACCGCAATGCGCTGCAGCGCCCCGCTCCCTGCCCCACCCTGCGGCAGGGCGACGAGCATCACTCATTCGTCATTCATCTTATCGACCTATCCTGTAGGTATCGAACTCACACCAGCGCAAGTCCACCTGTAACTGGAGGCAGCAGTGAACGACGCGACCTACCTCTCAATGACCGTGGATGACCGTCGCACAGGTCTGCTGACCGAACTGGCTGGCCTGCGCCCCCACGAGCGGCGACTGCTCGCCGCGGCCCTGCCCGTCGTGCTTGTCACCCGCTTCGGCCAATGCCTGCTTGTGCCGCGGCGTCTGGCGCCGCTCCTCGCACGCCTCGCCGATGCCACCCCTGCTCCCCAAGCCCATAGCGACTACGCCGAGCGCGCTGCGCGGGCAGTCAGCCGCGCCAGCCGCTTCATTCCTGGTGCCGACAGCCTCACCCAGGCATTAGCCACCCTGACGCTTATGCGGCGTCGTGGCCTCACTGGCCGCCTTCGCCGAGGTGTGCGGCGCAGCCACGCCGGCATCCTGGAGTCTCATAGCTGGGTCGAACACAACGGCCGTATCATCATTGGTGGCCCGCGCGAGCATATTGCACACTACACGCCGCTCCCCGCCTCTCGCTCCGAGCGCCTCTAGCCCGATCTGCCCTTCGCCGCTGCCCGCAAAAAGCCCCCTCGCTCGTTCTCGAGCGAGGGGGCAATCTATTGGCAGGCCGCGCTGGCTAGTTTCGTGTGGTTCGCACCCACCCCTTCGGACCAGCCCCAAACAGCACTCGCAGATAGATCAGAATCTTCCAGACCACCAGCACCGGCGCGTATAACAGTGCTTTATAGGTCTTCGGCGATGCCCCCGCAAGGGCCAGGCCGGTCACAACATAGACCGCTTGGCCGCCAATCAGGGCCGCCGCCACAATCACTGCCGGGCGGCTTTGGAGCGCCAGGCCTGCCCCCAGGGCAGCTACACTCGCCCCTACCAGAACCGAAAAGGGAGGGATGATCTGCTCCATCGCGGCGTCGAAAAGCACAAAGCTGGGCCGCGTCACCGACTCTTTGAGCAGCCGCGGCACATACCGCTGCAGCATCTCGATCCGGCCGCGCTCCCAGCGCGCATTCTGCGAGTCCGATGCCTTTAGCGTATTTGGCATCTCAGCCTCAATCAAGGCATCAGGAGCAAACGTCGCGCGCTCGCCGCGCAGGATGAGCTCCATGTGATACTCGAGATCTTCCGTCAACGAACCCGAGAATGGCTGCTTTCCCATTACCTCGGCGGCAAACACCATCCCGTTGCCCTTCAGGCCTGCAGTCCCGCCAAGGGTCATGCGCCCTTGTGGACGCAGAAAGTGCAGCACAATCAGCGCAACAGAGCGCAGTGCCGCACTCCAGGCCGCATCCGGGTCACGCACAGCATAGTACGATTGGATAACCCGCTCGCCTCGCGCCAACCGAGCATCCATCACCTGCAGAAAGTTTGAGGAGACAACCGTGTCGGCGTCGAGCACTACCATGGCGTCATACTGCTCGGGGCGCTCTGCGATCTGCTCAAGTAGCCAGTTGAGGGCGTAGCCTTTGCCCCGCTCCTCTGAGTTGAAGCGCTCGTAGACTTCCGCACCTCCGGCGCGCCCGAACGCTGCTGTCTGGTCGCTACAGTTATCGGCGACCACAAAAATGGTGTACAGCTCCGGCGGATAGTCGAGCTGCTTGAGGTTATCTAGCACCTCGGGCAGTAACTGCTCTTCGTTATGGGCCGGGATGAGGAAGGCAAAGCGGTTAGTCGGCGGCCCCTGTCGCCCCGGTGTTCGTCGTGGCGCAAAGAGCGCAGCAATCGTCAGCAGCAACAAATACCCGACCAGCAGCGCGAGCCCCGCCTCTGTTACCAGCAATCCTGTTCGGAGCAGGTTGATCACGAAGTCCATAGTGGCTAGCACCCTTCTCAGCTGGCTAGAATGTGGCAATGGTCACGCCAAATGACCCCCTCGGCAGAGCTACTAGCCCTTGGCTGTCGATACCTGCCCCGAAGAGGGCGGGGCATTGGGATCCTGGGCCGCGCTGGCCTTGCGCCGGCCGGCTTGGCCAACCCCATTCGCTCCCTGAAACGGCAACATACCCAGAGCCACCTGCTTCAGACTGTGCTGCACGTCGATCGGGAAGTAGAGACTGCGGTCCAGCATGATCGCCAGACCAAGCCGCGCCAGAGCCAGAATCAGGCCTAGAACCGTGAAGACACTGAGAATGAGCATCGCACGCTTCGCCACCGATGGCGGGGTGTTTGGCACCGATGGTGCATCGATGACCAGGTATTCCTGAAGCGCGTTGCTATTCACTTTGGCCAGCGCCAGGCGCGCATTCTCCTCTTTGTCACGGGCCTCCGTCAACCTGGCTGTCGCCTCATCGACCAGGCCCTGCAGGCGGCTGATCTCAAACTTCTCTTCTGAGGCACGTTCGCCCCGCACTGGGTCCGGGTAGTTCAATAGATAGTCGCGCAAATCTTGCTCGGCAATGGCCAACTCCTCGTCGTAACGTGCGATCAGCTCAGAAAAGAACGTTTGGGCCACCTCGCTGTCGGTCCGCTCGAAGTTGATGCGCCACTGTACATAGGCGTTCATCGTCTCGGTGGCCAGCTGCTGGGCAACCACTGGATCGTTGTCCTCTGCCGTGAAGACGACAATATTTGAGCCCTCAGCCGTGACCAACATCGCCTGACGATACTCCTCGAGCAGCCGGTCACGCTCCCGGGGGCCGGCGCTCAGTCGGTCGCGCAGGTTTGTATTCTGAAGCACTGCCTCCACGAACGACTCAGTGTTCAGCAGCGAGGTTACCTCAGAGAGGGTCGCCTGCGAGGGCGTTGTAAACTGCTGCACCTGGCGCTCGGAAGACAACGTGGTCAGTAGTGACTCGCCCTGCACATAGATGGTGCCGCGCACCTGGTAGCCCGCGGGAACAAACAGGAAAAAGAGTACGCCCGCCACAATTGGCAGCGCCGCCGTCATCAGGTACGACCAGCGATGGCGAAAGAACGTCTCGAGCAAGCGCAGCATAGTCAATCGAAGCATAATCTTCCCCTGTATCATCCGTTGGCGCAAAGGAGCCGGCCATCAATAGCAGCTCTGAGCCCAAGCACTATAGGTTCCCGGTATGTACGCGGCGTTGCAATGCCGACGATTCGCGATGAGAAGTTTGTCACGGCATCTCTGCGGCCGAAGCCAGGCCAGGCAGCACCGTCTCGTAAATCGGTAAGTCGGCCGCCGCCTCAATCCTCTGAATCCGTTGTCTATCCGTCGTAGTGACTTTCGAGCGGTGCGGCCTGTCGTCTGAACGCAACGCATCACGAGCATAAGGCCGAACCTTGAGCCCGAAGGTCACACCTTGGTAGGAACGGAGAGCTATAGTAGCGCAGGAATAGCAGCTCTCGCCTGTCCCTTTCTCCATCAAGGCCTTCAACTACGCCGACCGTTTTGAGCAGCAGAATGTCTTCCCTCACCCACGGGTGATAGTAGACAGCATAGGGCGTGAACAAACCGTCATCGCCCCTTTTCCTACCATCACCCATTCTTCATTGCTGGACTCTACAGTTGCATCTGGATAAACCGTCAAATTACGCGGGCTCTCACCATCCCTGCCGTCGCCATCTTGTCCGCAGCAGCTAGGAGCACTGATATGCGTATGCGAGTAGTCTTGATCGCTCTGGTGGCCGGCCTGCTGGTCTCCGCCTGCGCCGCCCCATCGCCCTCGCCCTCCGAGCCCACCGCCGCCCCGACAAACGCCGCAGTTGCGCCTACCAGCGCCGCTACGCCCGCGTTTTCTGCCACGTCCGTCGCAGAGGTAGCTCCTACTCCTACAAACGCCGAACCAGTCCGCCCCACCTTCACTGTCCAGCGCGGCGAGATTGTCGATCAGATGCTCCTCGATGGGCGCGTCTCCCAGGTCCAACAGGGAATCGCCTTCAGCGAGGATGGCATCCTGAAGACGATCTTCGTCAATATTGGCGATACGGTCGAAAAAGGCCAGGTTCTCGCAGAGCTTGATATGACCGATCTCGAGAGTCAGCTTGGCCAGGCTCGCTCCGCCTTCGAGCAGGACCAGCGGGCGGTCAATCAGGCAATCGCGCAGGGCCAGATCGCTGTTCGCCAGGCCGAGGTCGAGCTCCAATCGGCACAGACTGGCCTTGAGAAGGCTAGCCAGCCCTCCCGCCCCGATGAGATCCTTCGCGCTCGCGCTGCTGTCCAGAAGGCTGAGGCCGAGCTGCAGACCGTCCGCAACAACATGTCCGAGGCGAAGAATCAGGCCCTACGCGAGATGGACACGGCCGTCAGGAAGCTCCAGATTACCCAGGATCTCTTCGGCCACGCAAAGCTCGACTTTGAGAAGAACCCCTCGGAGAAGACCCGCGACACCTTCATCAAGCTGCGCGATGATCTCCTCGTGGCAGAGGACGATGTTAATAAGGCCCGCATTGCTTACGACACGACCCGCTCTAACGAGCTTTCGCAGATCGCAGTTGCCGAAGGGGACGTCGAGGCAGCTCGCGCAGACCTTGAACTGGTCCTGGCTCGCCCCGACCGCTTTGAGGTTGCTGCGGCCGAACAGCTCGTTCAGCAGGCCCAGATCAACCTCGATGCGGCCCGCCAACAGGCAGTTACCGACCCCGAGCTTGCCAAGCAAGCTGCTCGCAGCCAGGCCGAGGTCGAGCGTATTGAGCAGCAGATCGTGGGCCGTCGCCTGCTCGCACCCCTCAGCGGCGAGATCATCGCCCTTGAAGCAGTTCCTGGAATGGCTGTCCGCGCTGCCAGCCCGATAATGATGGTTGGCAACGCCAGCATGCGCGAGATCCTCGTCGAGGGCCCCGCGAGCGTCGAAGCTACTCGTAACAATAGTCGTCTGGTAGTCGGTCAGGAGGTGCAGATCAGCTTCGCCCGTTACCCTGGCCAGGCAATTACGGGCCTGGTGGCTCGCGTGCCCGGTCGCACCGCCGCCGACGCCGTCACAGCCGAGAATGAATACGCTATTAGCTATGATCCAGGTGACCTGGTCCTCGATATTGGGGATGTGGCCCAGGTCGAGGTCGTTCTTGGCAAGGTCGCCAACGCCCTCTGGCTGCCCCCCGAGGCTGTAAGGGTGAACCGCGACCGCGCCTTCGTGCTGATGCTGAACGGCGCTGAGGAGCAGCGCGTCGAGGTCGAGACGGGCATCGTCACTGCCGAGCGCGTCGAGATCCTCAAGGGCCTTATCGAGGGCGATGTCGTCCTCGGTGAGGCAATCGCCACTCGCTAAATCCCGCAAGTCGCCAGGCTCGGACCAGATTCAAGGGACTAATTACCAGACGCGCCATGAGGCTGACTCATGGCGCGTCACTGGTTACAGACGTACGCTATGCTGCTACAAGCCGTCGGACATCTTAGCCGCTGAGTAGGCCGCCTTCGTTTCAACAAACTGAGCGAGTTTGTCTACGTAGCACTGGCATAGCAAACTTGTCATTTCACATGCTTAACAGCGCGTTGTGCACTTTCGGTCTGGTGCGTCCTGCTCACCATAGAGCTCTTTCAACTCGGTCAAAGTTGAATAGTTTATTGCTGCTTCTAGCTATTGCTAAGGCCACCTGCTCACCCCATGTTCACAATAGATGGACATTTCGTCCATCTATTACATACACTCTCCTAATGAATAAATGGTGACTAGATTCGCGCCAAGGTGTCCCGTCTGCGAGATAATGGCAAGCTCGTCCAAAAACCTGCTCCTAAGGGTCAGCAAATTTTAGACGTTTTAGAACACCTGAAGTCACGCCCGTTCAGCCACCCTGATAGGAGAGAGAAGGTATAGGGAAGGCGTGTAGGCATTTTCAGCTAACCCCTATGGCCTGTCATAAGAAGTTCACGGACCTTAAGTAGACTCCATAAGGAATTCGGGCCGGGAATTAGGTCAAGCACAAGGAGCGAGCATCTATGAAGGCTGTGATTCTAGCCGGCGGCTATGGCACCCGCATCAGCGAAGAAAGCAGCGTGCGCCCCAAGCCGATGGTCGAAATTGGCGGCAAGCCCATCCTCTGGCATATCATGAAGATCTACTCAGCCCATGGCATCAACGATTTCGTGATCTGCTGCGGCTACAAGGCCTACATGGTTAAAGAGTACTTCGCCAACTACTTTCTCCATACCGCCGACGTCACCTTCGACATGCGCTACAACTCGATGCAGGTACACCACGCGGTGGCCGAGCCCTGGAAAGTCACCCTGGTCGATACCGGCGAGAAGACCATGACTGGCGGGCGTATCAAGCGCGTCAAGGAGTACATCGGCAACGAAACCTTCTGCTTGACCTACGGCGATGGCGTCGGTAATGTTGACATCACCGCCTCGATCGAGTTCCACCGCCAGCAGGGCACCTATGCCACCCTTACTGCAGTGCAGCCCCCGGGCCGCTTTGGCGCCTTCAGCCTCGGCGAGAGCAAGAGCCGCATCGCCTCTTTCCAGGAGAAGCCCGACGGCGACGGCGCAGGCGCCTATATCAACGGCGGCTATTTTGTCTGCGAGCCCAAGGTTATTGACTATATCGTCGACGATACCACTGTTTGGGAGCGCGAGCCCCTCGAGGGTCTAGCCCAGGACGGTCAACTGTCTGCCTACCGCCACGACAGCTTCTGGCAGCCCATGGACACGCTCCGCGATAAGCACTACCTCGAAGAGCTCTGGCAGAAGGATAAAGCCCCTTGGAAGGTGTGGTAGGCACACCCAACCCCGCGTTTAAGCTGGCAGCAATTGCTGCGCCCCTCGAAAGGATGACCGACCAATGAAAGTTCTACTGACCGGCAGCGGCGGCTACATCGGTATTGTTACCGCCCCTGTGCTGCTCGAACGTGGCCACGATGTCACCGGCGTCGATACGGGCTTCTACCAGAGCGGCTGGCTCTACAACGGTGTCAAGCAGCTGCCCCGCACCATTCAGAAGGATATTCGGGCCATCACCGCCGAGGACCTGGCCGGCTACGATGCCATCGTCCATATGGCCGAACTCTCAAACGACCCTCTTGGCCAGCTGAACCCCACCATCACCTACAAGATCAACCATGTGGGTAGCCTGAACCTGGCCAAGGCCGCCAAGGAGGCCGGGGTCTCGCGTTTCATCTATATGTCCTCGTGCAGCGTCTATGGCGTCGGCGGCCCCGAGATCAAGACCGAGGAATCTGAGGTCAACCCCCAGACCGCCTATGCTGAGTGCAAGTTTATGGTCGAGCGTGATGTCGCCCCTCTGGCCGATGAGAACTTCTCGCCCACATTTATGCGCAACGCTACGGCGTATGGCCCCTCGCCGCGCCAGCGCTTCGATGTCGTGCTCAACAATCTGTCAGGTCTGGCATGGACCACCGGCAAGATTACCATGACGAGCGACGGCACACCGTGGCGACCTCTGGTCCACATCCTTGATATCGCCGACGCCCTCGCCTGTGTGCTGGCCGCACCCCGCGAGGCCATCCACAACCAGATCTTTAATGTTGGCGATACGGCCCAGAACTACCGCGTGCGTGAGATCGCCGAGATCGTCGCCGAGGCCTTCCCCGGCTGCGAGCTGAGCTTCGGCACCGGTGACAGCGACAATCGCAGCTATCGGGTCTCGTTCGAAAAGATCAACACCCAGTTGCCCGGCTTCAAGTGCAAGCGCGACGCTCGCGTTGGCGCCCAGCAGTTCCGCGAGGTCTTCGAGCGCATCGGAATGACCGACGAACTCTTCAAGGCAAACCCCTACACCCGCCTCAAGATGCTCCAGCAGCTGATCAGCACCAAGCAGCTCGACGACGACTTCTTCTGGAAGGCTTAGCGCTACACAGCTAGAGGAACCAATGTAATGATCTTCACCGAGACCGAGCTCAAGGGCGCCTATATCATCGACCTCGAGCGACGCGAGGATGACCGTGGCTTTTTCGCTCGCACCTGGTGCCAGAATGAGTTCGAGGCCCACGGCCTCGTAGCTCGCATCGTCCAGGCCAACACCTCGTACAACAAGCTGAAGGGCACCCTGCGCGGGATGCACTATCAGCGCGCACCCTACGCCGAGACTAAGCTGGTGCGCGCAGTCCGCGGCGCCATTGTCGATGTCATCGTTGACCTGCGCCCGGATTCGCCCACCTACAAGCGCTGGATTGGCGTCGAGTTAACTGCCGACAACCGGCGCGCTCTCTTCGTCCCTGAGGGATTCGCCCACGGTTTCCAGACCCTCGAGGATAATACCGACGTCTCCTACCAGGTCTCGGCCTTCTACACGCCGGGCGCCGAGGGCGGTGCGCGCTACAACGACCCGTCCTTCGACATCCAGTGGCCCCTCCCGATCAGCGTGATTAGCGACAAAGATGCAACCTGGCCGGACTTCGAGGGTTAAGAGAGGACACCAATGCTAATCGTTGACACCGCCCTGGCGAAGGCCGAGGCTGAGGGCAAGCCAATTCGGGTAGGTATGATCGGCGCAGGCTTCATGGCCCGTGGCACAGCCCTGCAGATCGTTAAGTATACCCAGGGCATGCGGCTCGTGGCTATCGCCAATCGCACGGTCGACAAGGCCCGCCGAGCCTACGTTGAGGCCGGCATCCCGGACGAAGCAATCAGTGCCGTCGACAGCCAGTCCGCACTTGAGCAGGCCATCGCCGATGGTCGCCCCGCGATCACCGATGATGCCCTACTGCTGTGCAAGGCCGAGGGCATCGATGTGATCGTCGAGATCACCGGCGCAGTCGAGTTCGGCGCTCACGTGGTCATGACCGCGATCAGTCACGGCAAGCACATTGTCACAATGAACGCCGAACTTGATGGCACGGTCGGTTCGATCCTGAAGACCTACGCCGATAAGGCTGGTGTGATCCTCTCGGTCTCCGATGGTGACCAGCCCGGCGTGATCATGAACCTTTATCGCTTCGTCAAAGGCCTTGGCGTTAAGCCTGTGGTGCTCGGGAATATCAAGGGCCTCCACGACCCCTATCGTAATCCTACGACCCAGGAGGGCTTTGCGAAACAGTGGGGCCAGGATCCCTACATGGTCACGTCGTTTGCCGACGGCACCAAGATCTCATTCGAGCAGGCCATCTGTGCCAACGCCACCGGTATGCGTGTCGGCCGACGCGGCATGTTTGGCCCGACCGTGCCCTCAGGCACCCATCTGCAGGATGTGGCCAATAGCCTCTACCCCCTGGAGGCAGTGCTGGAGGGGCCAGGAATCGTCGACTACGTTGTGGGCGCAGTGCCGGGCCCTGGCGTCTTTGTGCTTGGCACGCACGACCATCCGACTATGCAGCACTACCTGAACCTCTACAAGCTCGGCAAGGGCCCACTCTACCTCTTCTACACGCCCTATCACCTTTGCCACTTTGAGGTGCCCAACACTGTCGCCCGCGTAGCTCTCCTGGGCGATGCTGCACTGCGGCCTCTAGCCGGCCCTTGCGTCGATGTCGTCGCCGCCGCTAAGGTCGATCTGAAGGCCGGCGAGACGATCGATCGCCTCGGCGGCTATCATACCTACGGCCTTGCGGAGAACAGCGATATCACCCAGGCCGAGAACCTGTTGCCGATCGGCATCGCCGAAGGTTGCCGGCTCAAGCGCGACGTGCCCAAGGACGCAGTGCTGACATACGATGACATCGAACTACCAGAGGGCCGCCTATCCGACAAGCTGCGCGCCGAGCAGAACGCCCTGTATGCCCCAGTCAATGCGTAGCAGAATCAGCCCTCCAGGCAGCAACTGTACCGCCCTGTGACAGGCAATGGCCCCTTGAGCTTGTATCCGCTGGCATAAATCGAATAGGTAAACTGAGCGGCGACAAGTGTGGCGACCAGCCCTCTTGTCGCCGCGCTGCTCTATGCGACTCCAAGGCTGTGCCGTCCACACCAGTAGACACTAAAGGCCCATGCGCATATACATCTGATCAACCGCAAGCCAACAGAGTACACCCTTAACTTCCCCGCTGGAATGCAGCTTCGTAGGTCTCTTGAGCCCTGAAGCGTAGCCTCGGCTCCAGGTCTCTTGATCACATACAGAAGGGGGCGAGCAGTGATGCTCGCCCCCATGCCGGCGCCTATCCTCAAGCTAGACGTTCCCTAAGGAGTCACATCTAGCCGCAGTAATGTGATTGATGCTGGCGCAAAAGTATACGTGAAAAGTGGGCTCACTCCAGCTAGCTCCGCCGACCCTGCGTCAGACAGATCATCAGCCGGATCGTCGACCCCGTTGAAGCTGGCACTCATCGCATCAAGAGATTCAGCCTGGGCAATATCGACTGAACCGCTCTCCACACTACCAACACCGTTTACCGCAATGGTAGCTGTGCGCGAGTCAGAGCCTTTATTGATCACCATTAGAGTGACCTGCCCCTCTTCACTACGGCCAGCATAGACGCTGAGGTCTCGCGCCGAATCGAACGACGAAGTTACCGGCAGCATCTCGCTGCCAAAGCGTGCCCAAAGGGGAAAGACATAGTATTGTGGGTAGCGCTGCAGGCTCCCCGCATCGAGCAAACCGTAGTTTCCAAACTGCTCGGTAACTCCATTTGCCAAATTCCACTGATTGGCCATCACAAATCCGTTGTCGGCGAGTTGCCCAATGGTATCAGCCAGATGCAGCATATTCACTGCCCTGGTCATGAGCATTCCCTTGTCGTTATCCTGGAATGAGAACAGGTTGTACTCGGTAACGGCGATCGGCACCTCGCGGCCGTTAGCGTGCTGCGCAAAGGCAGAGCGAATATCGGCGGCGATATTCTTCCAGATACCCTGGGGTTGGGCCAGGGCGGCCTCGGGCGTGCGTGGCGCTTCGAAGAAGGCGTACTGGTGAACGATGTAAAAATCCATCGCCTGGCCTGCCGCCGCGATCACTTCGTTGCCCCAGTTGCTCCACTCATTCTGGAAAGGAATGCCTACTGCGCCAACCAGGATACTCGGATCCACTGCCCGCATAGCGTCGCGAAACTCGAGAAAGCCCTGACGACGCTCAGTTCCTTCACCCTTGCCGTTTACATACTCGGTGCCATCGCATGTCCATCCATCCTCCCAGCCCCATTCAGCGCAGTCTTTGCCAGTGCCGGCCTTGCCGCCATAGACCTCGTTGCCAACCTCCCAAAGCTTCAGGCCTACAGGCTCGGGGTGGCCAGTATCGCTGCGCAGCTGTGCCCAATCTCCAACGGTCTTCCAGTCTTGACCCCGCGGGTCGACACCAATAGGACGATTGTCGCCGACCTCGCCATTAAAGAAGGCCACCAGGGCTGCAGCCTCCTCGGCAGTCCCGTTGAACGAGACAGTCCACATGCCCTCTGCACCTACAGAGTCGAGCAGGTCAATGAAGTCGCTCGGGCGAGCGGCATAGGTGCATGGGTCGGCCCGCTCGATCTGGCAGGCAAGCCACTGGTACTTGTTGCTCCAGCTTCCGCCCGGCATGCGAATGACGGATGGTCCTGCAGCAGCGGCACGACTAATCAGGGTGGGATTCGCGAGACCATCAGTATTGAGCCAGGCCGGCACATTGGTCCCCCGGAGACGCGGGTCAATGGGGCGTGGCGCGGCGGCGGCATCGATCGTGATCGCGCCGTCAACCGGCTTAGGAGGGGCAACTGCAATCGTAGGCTCTTCAGTTAAGGGAACCGCCGTGGACTGCTCCACAGGGGCAGTAGGGATTGTGGCGCGGCTCTGTCCACCACAGGCTACCAGGCTCACCAGGCTCACTACCAAAAGGGCAAGCAGCCCATAGAGGCGCTGACGCATCATTCCTCCTTTGCAGGGCGGCGCCAGGCATTACCGGCGGCGCACCAGCAGGCGCACGTTATCAATGTAGAAGGGCTGCACATACGACGGGTCGTTCAGTATCACCAGTCCAGTGATGTATGTGTAGTCAAGCTGGTCGTAGGTATCAAACCATAGCTCTAGCTCGGCCCACTCGCCTACTGCGAGCTCGCGTCGTAGACCTAGCCTGTCGAGCCCAACCTCTTCGAAGATCATCCGGCCTGTATCCTGGCCTGGAGCATAGGCGACCGAGTTATCACCCTCGACGAAGTAAGGGTAGCGATTACTACCGAGGAGCTTGAACAGTAACTGGTGGGGTGCTAGAGGCCTCTGCCCACCCGAGACCTCAAAGCGTAGACCAAGTACGTCTGAGCGCGGATAAAGCTTGCGGCTATCATCATTAACTGTCAACATTGTGCCGCCGAAACCAGCCTCAGGAACGGCCCGCAACGAGACAAAGCCGGACGACGCCGTGTCTAAGCTTTCGAGGTCGACGCGCTGATCGAAGGAGTAGCGGTTGCTCCAGTTTGTATCGAGCCGCTCGTCATAGATGGTCACTTCCTCGACCAGGCTCGCGAAATTATCAAGCTGGGAAGTGGCCTGGAGTATTGGGGCGCCGCCTGAAGGCTGACTCACAGTGGTAGGCCGCGGAGCAGGAGTGGGGATATCAGGGGTCGGCACAGGCCTCGCAGCCCCGCTGAAAAATGGCGCAATCGTGGCTGTCGGTCGCACGGGTTGAGCAGCACCGCCAGAGCTCTGGGAGCAGCCGGCGAGTGTCGTCACAGCGATCAATAACGGGATGGCGAACCGCATCGGCTACTCCTCTTCCAGGGCCAGGTACTGCCGGCGCAGTCAACTCGGCCAGTCTCGCCCCAGGCGGCGGCTCCACGCCTGTGCAGCTGGACACAGCGCCTTTTCAGAGTTGCTGTATTGCAGGGACTGGCTTGGGCATGGTCTGCCAAGGCCAACGCCGTTCCGGCAAAGCAACAGGCTCTGCGATGATACGCTCGAAAGAATTGATTAGGCCGAGCATCATCCCCAAGTAGACCATACCATCGCCACCCCACGACATGTCAACGTAAGCAAAGGTGAAATGCATGAGCACATAACTTACCGACACAAAAGCGATGGCTCGCATATCACCTGGTGGAGCACGGAGCACATTACGCATACCAAGGGCGATTGCGGTGCCGACTAGCACGAGCATGGAGAGGAAACCTCCAACGCCTGTCTGCATCCACATCCAGAGGATCGAGTTGTGTGTGAAGTATTCCCACCAGATAAAAAAGCTGATGTCAGGCATCGGGGCAATAATCAGGAACTTGCGACCCATACCAACCCCAGTCAATGGCGATTGCTGGATCGTGTATAGGATATTCGTATTCTCTAGATCGCGGTAGAGGTTGGACGACTCTTCTTCAGAGCCCTCTACCGGAGCTATGATCGTGCGGACCTGCTGAGCGATTGCGGCAGGAGGCGAGGTGCTGTTCCAGAAGATACCCACATAGATAACAAAGAGCACCAACAGGGGCGGAACCACGCTCCAAAACAGTCGCCGGTTGAACCACTGGCTTAGTAAGCCCAGTACCAGCAAGGCCACGGCAATCGCGACATAGCCGGCGCGGCGCTGATTAGCTACATAGCCTACGAGCATGATTGGCACCGTGACTATTAAGAACCAGCGCATTCTGGGCGATCCCTTGAAATAGAACAAGGCGATCAACAGCACAAACATACTATTGAGATAGATTGAGTAAGAGTGACCCGCAATCTCGAGTACTGATCCAATGTTCCACTCGAGCTCAGTTGCCACAAAGAGGAATGCGTTTATCCCACTAATGGCCAATCCAAGCATCACACTCCAAATAAGCTGCAAGATGTGATTGCGAGTTTTGATCAGATTGCTGACCAGGAAGACAATGAGCGGCATGTAGAGGATGGGGCGATAGGTCCAAAGGGCGATTGTGAGATCTCCGCCCAGGCTCATGCCATAAAAGAAACCGAAGGAGGCAAAGCCCAGGAAGGCAAAGGCCGGAAGGAAGAGGTGCCCGCCGAAGAACTCGAATTTACGCGTAATGACCATTCTTCCCAGCCACGAAACGACGATCATCCCCATCAGCAACTCGGCGGGGTTGATAATGGCCGCATCGTGCACAAAGAACAGTGATTCAGCGCTCGACAGGTTCTTCATGAAGGGATACCAGGGTGCCAGCACGCTGTCGAACATCAGCGTGAGCCCACAGAGCGCATTGAGCCCATAGCGAGGGTTATAGAGAGCGATCGCCAGGAGAGTTACTAAGATGATCCATCCGATGGCCGCAGGGCTAGGGCCGAGTAGGACCAGGGTAACACAGAGCAGTGCAGCGATACCAAGAGCGCCGAGATACCAGAAAACAAGATGCCTCCGAGCATAGCGCTGCTGTTCGCTGACTGTAGTGACACCCTTTTGCCCTGGCAGGGGCGTACGTATTGGTCGCGAGTTGCTCAATGCCATAGCACTATCGCCTTATACGTCGGCCAACGACGCTTATAACATCCCAAAGAAGAAGTAGCAGATTGACGCCACCACCGTCACACCCAGAACTACGAGCTGCGTCTGATAGAACGGGCGCCTGCGCATCAGAATACCCGCTATCGCCGAGGTCAACATAAAAGACAGAAATACCGTCATCGCGCTACTCCTGGGGAAGCAGGTTCAGGATCCAGCGTGGCGTATAGATCTGGACCTGGTTCAGAATGACACCAAGCACCGGGACGTGCTTGACCTCATCGAGAGCCATCTTGACAGTGTTGGACGGTGTCACGCCCTGACGCACAACAATCGCTACAGCAGACGCCAGTGAGGTAAGGGCGACCGTATCACTGGTCGCGGCAACAGCCGGGATATCAAAGATCAGATAATCGAACTGCTCGGCCAGAGCTTCGATCGTCGAGCGCAGTTGGGTGCTACGAGCCAGAGCCGAGCGAGCCTCAGCGGGCACGTAGCCGGCAGGCAACACCGAAAGGTTTGACAGCGATGTACCGACAAGAGCTTGAGCAAGGGGGGTCGTACCTCGCAGTACAGCTCCAAGGCCCTCCTGCTGGCTAGGGGCAACGCTCTCGGCAGGTGCGCTCTTCGACTTCTTCTGTTTCCCGTTCTCGATGGCCACAGGCGTCTGGCCTGCCAGGTACAGGTGCATGCTCGGATGCCACCAGTTGAGCTCTACAGCACATACAGTTGCATTGACATCGCTGGCAAGAACAGCCGCCATCGCCAGTGTGATGTAGGTCACGCCCTCCTCGCGCAGGGCAGCCACATTGGCGATGCTCTTCGGCATTGTCGCCTGATACATCAGGCTAGTGAGTAGACGGCGCATGTTAGCTACGGTCTCGCCTGAGAACTCGCAGATCGTCTTGCCGCTAAGTGAGCGTAGAATCAGGGCATCATCGCTGATAACCGGTTGCTGCTTGTTACGTGCAAACATGGATTTTGCTCCTCTTGGTTCAGTTAGGCCGGCTCAGTGCGGGCACCACGAATACGGGCGAACACCCCGCGTCCGGCTTGCCGAAGCATCTCTATGTCGTCCTTTGAGATGACTCGCAGCATAAGGGCGAGGGCTGGGTAGGCGAACACACCCACCAGGATCGGAATTGCGATAAACATATCACGGACGAGCCACACACATGCAACCATCAGCGCACCGGCAAGGGTTACCTGGCAGATATAGAGCAGGCTTCGCCAGTTTAGTGTGCCGCGCGGCACCAGGAGCCAGCCGGCTACAAACTGCCCGATTTCGGTGATCAGGAAGCTCAGGGCACCGCCAATGGCACCGATCCCAAAGACCCGGTGCGCCCAGGGCACCAGCAGGAAGTTGAGCGGTAGGATCATCAGGGCCGAGACGATCACCACTGTTGTCCAGATATGCTGGCGGTCAATCGAATTGAAGTACTGACCGAATAGAATGTTGAGATAGATGAAGATGATCACGAAGCCCATTGCCTGGAGTATGAGACCGCTTGGCGCGAACGCCTCGCCGAACAGCAGCACCATCAGCTTATCCCCGATAGCAAAGACCCCAAAACCAATCGGTACACTGATGATCAGCACGAGCTCAAGATTGCGTCGCAGTAGAGCAGGCATCGACTCGGGTCGGGTGGTATAGGCCCGCGCCATCGACGGGAAGGTGACAGTGTTATAGACGATTGCCCCAAAGAGCAGCGTGCCAAAAATCTGATTGGCCGCGCCGTACCAGCCGACCTCGGCGGTGCCCACCTGCATAGAAATGGCAATTACCGCAAGCTCGCTGTAAGCCACCATTCCGAAGACCGCAGCCATATAGGGGAGGCTTGAGCGCAGCATCCAACCAACAAGGTCATACCGTAGTTGAAGGCGCAGCTTATGGCGACGGCGCAGGAAGATGTACTGCATTAAGAAGAGCACAAACGTTGCGCAGACCATCACCCAGGCCACGGCAAGTTCGCGGAAGCCCATGAACAGCACAACCACACCGAGAGCAGTATTCGCCAACTTGCTGACGACATCAGATATGGAGATATACTCCATCGTCTCCAGACCCTGGAGAGCTGCTTTGCAGGCATTAGCGAGCTGAAGAAAGAGGGTCGAGAGGCCAACCACCTGGATCATAGTCGTCGTCTGATTGTCATAACCCATCAACCAGCTGTAGCCCAGCACAGCGAGACTGCCGATAAGGTAGAAGAAGACACGCAGCAAGTAGGAGGTCCCGAGTAGTTCGGCGGCACGCTCGTGATCACGAGCGATCTCCTTGGTGAGCAACAGATCCATGCCGAAGCCGATGAACACTCCGGTAATTAACCAGATCGACTGGGCGATAACGATATGGCCTGAGCCTTCTGGTCCAAGGTAGCGGCGCAGCACGATTGAGAAGACCAGCGTGAGTGTCCAGGTAACAATCTGGGACACTAGCATTGCGCTAGCATTCTTGAAGACAGTACGTCGTGCACTCGACATGTGAGGCCTTTGCAGTTACATCGATTGGCAGAGCGGGGCCTGTATCAGGCGTGTGCAGGGCCAGCGACCGACTCCTCAGACTGGGGCGTGGACGGCGCTTGCTGGCGGCGACCCTTGCGGCGACGAGGAGGGGTATCAGAGGCAACGTGAGCGAGGACTGGTAACTCGAACTCCGCTGCTACATCAAGCCTGTTAAGAAGTGTGCGGTCAGCAGCTGAGCGCCCGAGCACGATCACAACCGTTATCAGCAGGCCTACGACGGGGAAGACAAGGGCGAAGAGGGCCTGTTGCAGAAGAGGCTCGGCCGTTGGGGGCAAAATCGGCCTGTCCACAACCTTGTATGTCTGATCGACATCGCGTTGGCTCTGAGCGAGAGCAAGGCGAGCGCTCTCGGCTTTATCCAGCACATCTCTGTAGCGCTCCTCGGCGCGATCGATCTCACTCTGCAGTCGCTTGAGCTCGACATCCTCTTCGGCTGGACGAGCGCCGACTGCTGGCTCTGGGTACTGTGCGACAAACTCGCGCATCGCCTCCTGAGTCCGATCGACATCCTCTTTATATGGAACAAGGATCTCTTCAAAGAAGGCCTGAGCAATTTGGCCATCCTGTACATCTTTGCTAATCTTCCACGAGCGGTACGAGTTCAGCGTGGCATTGGCCAGTTGATAGGCCAGTTCGGGCTGCTCGGCCTTGATTTGAAAAGTCACCAGGCTGTCACCCTCACCCGCAACGCTAAAAGACTCGCGGTAGAGCCGTAACACCTCGCGCACCTCATCAGGGGCGCCATTAAGCTTATCGCGCAGATCTGATTCAGACACAACTGCAAACACAAAGGCATCAGTCTGGATAAGCTCTTTGAACTCGTTGGCTGCAATCTGAGCTGGCGTGAGCACTGCGGCCCCACCAAATGGTTGGTCGCGGATACGGATCTGGATGAGTTTGTCGAGTAGTGTGCTGTCCTGCACATAGATGGAAGCATGCGACACATAGATCGGCTCGATCAGGAACAGAACAGCCGCCAGGCACATCGCGATGACAGGCAGCATGTTGAGCCAAAAGTGTCGGAAGAACAGCTCGAAGAGCCGGTTTATAAAGCGCGGAGAGAACATTTCACATCCTTCCCTACACCGCGAGCGCTGCTTGACTGGGGCCCAAGCCAAGGCGTTCTGCGCCTATGATTCTATGGGCGCCGGTATACCATAGCCAACCGACCTTGCTTTGCACTAAACACCTTTCGAAAACCAGATGTACAAATGTTTACAGCCCGTTGTAAAGACCGAAGGCTCCCTGAAGGGCTTTATCGCTTCCGAGTGCTGTAAATCACCTCGCTCACCCTCACCGTTACGTAGCAGTCGCGAGTGCTGACATCTCTGTCATTTGCCAGTTTTTGGCTTTTCACGGCATCACCCGCCAAGGATGGAGTGTGTCAATTGCTGATTAGTCATCGGCAACGATGCGGGACTCGGGGCAGCGATTCGGCCCCGATTGACACTCTGCCAATTGCTTGTTGTAGGAGCTACTGAGAGTTCGGGCAGCCCACAGAAGGGAGCGCGCGATTGGCTTGGACCATGAGCTGGTCATATGATCAGGAGCCGTAGCTCTGTAACTGGTGACAGAGGTAAGCGTCACCGGAACAAACAGCGAAACGGAGCAGGCGCTTCAGCGGCTAGCGGCGAGAGATGCAATCCCGGTTACGTAATCTTCATTTCGAAGACCTCGATGTGTAAGCCAATTGTTCAATAGCTCGGGTAGATTAGGCTCACAGGCCAGAAACCCCCGCCGGGACATTGCCGAGGTAAAGAGTGAAGCCGACAACAGTGGATCAACCGCTCGACGAAAAGAGTGCCCGCATGCTCACCTTGTTCGCCGAGCGTCGCTTTGAGAGCTCTCAAGCAAACCAGCGGCTGCGCGCCCGAATGTTGACCTGGGTGATTCGCACAAAGATTGTGCGCAGCCTCAAGCGAGCTTTGGACATAACGGTCGCCAGTGCTGCCATTACCGCAACCTCACCGCTTATGGTCGGCACTGCTCTGGCGATCAGGCTTGACTCGCCGGGCCCAATCCTTTTTAAGCAGGTACGGGTCGGCAAAGACGGCGAGCACTTCTACTGCTACAAGTTTCGCTCTATGTACATTGACGCCGAGCGCCGTAAGGCGGAGCTAATGGCGAACAACGAAGCCGATGGGCCGGTCTTCAAGATGAAGAATGACCCTCGCATCACACGGGTCGGCCGCATCATCCGCAAGCTCAGCATAGACGAACTTCCCCAGCTCTTCAACGTAATCAAAGGCGAAATGAGTCTGGTCGGTCCACGCCCAGCCATTCCGTCAGAGGTAGCGCGCTACACCTATGAGCAGCTAGGGCGGCTACATGCCATCCCTGGCATCACTGGGCTCCAACAGGTCTCGGGTCGCAGTAACCTCGACTTCAAGCGCTGGGTCGAGTTGGATTTGCAGTACATCTCTGAGCAGAGCGTCTGGAAGGACATCGAGATTCTGGCCAAGACCATCCCCGCTGTTCTCTTCAGCAAGGGAGCGTACTAGACTCGATAAACACGACGCCGCTTACTGTCGCCGTGAAGAGACGGACTACTGAGTACCACACACTATGCAAGTCATCATCCTCGCGACAGACGAACAGCGCAAGCTGCCACCCTTAACTGAGCGGTTACCTGCGCCAATGTTGCCTATCGTCGACCGCCCAGTCCTGGCGACGACGGTAGAGATTCTAGCTCGTGCCGGATACAAGCAGCTCTTGCTGAGCCTCTATGAGCGAGGCGGCCAGATTGCAGCCTATTTCGGCGGTGGTCGCCGTTGGGGCGTGGACATCAAGTATGTCACTCAACGGCAGGCCTGGGGCACAGCTGGAGCCCTACGCTGGGCCGGCGGCCTCCTGGGAGAGACCTTTTTGGCTCTGCCGGGCGACAGCCTTTACGACCTGGATATCGAGGCGGCCCTTAACTTTCACTACGCCCACGGCGGCATCGCGACCGCAATCCTTCATGCACCGCGCAAAGCCACCTCAGCCTATACTGCCCTCAGCAGCAACGATGGTAGACTGGTAGGGATTGCGCCGGCCACCGCTGAAGCTGAGGGCCCACAGGTAACAGGAGCCTTCATATTCGAGCCTGCTGCGCTGCGCTACATCCCTCAGCGTGACAGCTTCGACACTGTAGCTGAACTACTGCCTGCCCTGATTGAGGCTGGAGAGCAGGTCTACGGCTATACGATGGGTGGTTATTGGAACCCACTGGACAGTCTTGCCGCCTACCAAGAAGCGCAGCATGTATACCTCTACAGCGCCTTTGCACAGCATTCGCCTGAGCAGGTAAGTAGTGGGCCAGCCGAGCGGGTGCGCTACCCCTCTCTCGAGGCACGCCATATCGCCCCTGGTATCTGGGTCGGCCGCGACCACTCGATTCACCCAAGTGTGAAGATCGCAGCGCCGGTTTACATCGGCAACAATAGCTGGATCGGCCGCGAGGTAGAGCTCGGGGTAGGCACAGTCATTGGCGATGGGGTAGTGATCGACGACGAGGCGACGGTCAGTGGAAGCACTATTCTGAGCAGCACGTATGTCGGCCGACTAGTCAACGTTGAGGACAAGGTCGTCACGGCGGATTCGATCAGCGACCCAAGCGCGAATGCAACTACACGGATCGTCGACCCGTTCTTGATTGCCCGTGTTGGTGCCGCCGCTGAAGGTCGCAGCCCGGGCCGCCGGCTGATGAGCTCTGTTGCTACACTCGGGCTAATCTTCCTACTAAGTCCTTTTTTCTTGCTCGCCAGCTTGATTGCCCTTGTGGGGAATGGCGGCCGCATCTTCGTGCGCCACCCACGCGTAGGTCAGCGGGTGGGGAGTATCAACAGCAGCCCGCGAACCTTTCAGTTGATCCAGTTTCGGACCAGACGCAACGACGGTTCGTTTACACTCGGCGGTCGGCTGCTCGAGCGCTGGGAGTTGAATCGACTGCCAGAGCTACTGAACGTGCTCCGCGGAGATATGGGTCTGGTAGGGGTGAAACCACTGTCGCCCGAAGACGCGGCAAAGCTCATCGAAGAGTGGCACCAGCGCCGCCACGAGGTGCCTGCGGGCGTGACTGGACTGTGGTATCTGCAGACCGAACCGGACAGCGACCTTGATACGGTAATCGTTACAGATGTATACTACACCGCGACGCGCAACTGGCGCGGTGATATGCTCCTGCTGCTACGAACGCCAGGCACCTGGCTCCGCCGCCACACTGGCCAGAGCGAGCGGCCCTATCTGGTGAAGGCCGACAATGTCGGGAGCATGTAACCAACTGAGTATCAGATAGGGAGGCTTTCGTGATGGAGATGAAGACTCGTGTCGCGGGCGACGTAAACGTCCTCGAGCTCGCCGGCCGTTTCGATACCAACACTGTCCCGCCCGTAGCTGCCTGGCTTGACCAGGTAACCTCCAGCCCAGGCGCCCGGGTCCTTGTTAATCTGACGAACACTACCTTCGTCGACTCGACGGCTTTGGCGACACTGGTGCAGGCGCTGAAGCGCTGCCAGCAGGTAAAGGGCGACCTCTACCTTTGTGGAATGCGCCGCCCAGTCTACATGATCTTCGAGCTTACCCGCCTCGACAAAGCCTTCAACATCTTTGTCGACGAAGAGCACGCCATCAAGGCCTTCACAAGCTAACGCCCCTCAACACGAGAAGACCAGCCGCCGGGGGCCATGTGGCCCCCGGGACCATCTCTACGGACCTCTCGTCCTACGAACGCAGGTACGTATGCTCGTCGCACTTCTTAGCTCACAGTACGCGCGATTTGCAGCTCTGGCCGAAGCCTGGCTCGCGATGGGCGCCACCGCTTTCGGCGTCTGCCAGGACGGGCGGCCGCTCGTATACTGGCCAGCAGGGCATCGCCTGGCCAAGCCGAGTCTGATCGCACCGATTACGCGCGGAGACCAGGAGCTCGGCGATATCAGGGTAGCCGGCCTGAACGGTATGGCTTTTGAGCAACGTTTGCGGGCCGACGCGAACCTAATCGGGTACATGCTTCAGCTTGAAGAAGAGCTGCAGCTAATGACTGCCGATCTGGTAAATAGCCAGGATCAGCAACTGGCGCTCTACAGGCTTACCCAGAGCATGCGCCACCACGTATCGATCGAGGAGACGCTCGAGGCCGTGGTAACTGAGGCCATGCGCATGGTGCGCGCCCAGGGCTGCTATACGATGTTTGTGCCAACGTCGGCCCAAGAGCCGCTGATTGTTCAGCATCCGGCTGGTCTGATGCCCGCTGACGTAGCGTGGCGGCTCTACTGGCAGGCGCAGGCAGGCGAACGCGAGATCCACCTGGCAAATGTCGAGGGCGAGCTCGAGCAGCGGGGCATCTGCAATCTGCTGCACGTGCCGATCTGGGTACGTGGCTCAGTCATGGCTGGTCTCGGTCTGGTGAATCGCTCGGGCGGCTTTGGGACCCCGGACATCAAGCTGACCAAGGCCATCGCCGACCAGGCCAGCGCGCAGATCGAGCGTATGCTGCTCTACCAGGAGATGTTTGACCAGACCAAGCTGCGCACCGAGATGGAGCTTGCGCGCAGAGTACAGCTTGACCTGCTACCGATGACGCTGCCCTCAGTGCCCGGCCTAGATATCTACGCTAACTCAAGGCCGGCCTATCAGGTTGGTGGAGACTTCTACGACTTTATTATGCAGGACGGGCGCCCGTTCATCTTCTCGATTGGCGACGTAACGGGCAAAGGCCTTTCTGCGGCCTTGCTTATGACGATGACCCGCACGGCCATCCATAGCAAAGCCCAGTTCATGCCCTACCCGACGCCCGAGGCGGTTATGAGACAGTCGAACGAGGATCTCTATAACGACTTTACGAGAGTCGGCGTATTTGCTACGGCATTTGTAGGCCAGTACGAGGTAGGCAGCAACACGCTGCTCTATGCAAATGCTGGCCACGCACCTGTAATTTATCGTCCTCATGATGGCGAGGCGGTCTTATTACGGGCTGACAGCACGGCAATCGGTATCCTCCCAGTGAGTCACTGTCGTAACCAGCGGCTGCGGATCGGGCCCAACGATCTGCTGATCGCCGCAACTGATGGCTTCACTGATGTGCGTGACTCGGGTGAAGACATCCTGGGGGTCGACAGGTTGATCGAGCTCGTCGAGTCACTTCACGAAAAGAGCGCCCACGAGATCGCCGCGCTTATGTTCGAGGAAACAGATCGCTTCGGCCAGGGGCGCCAGCAGGACGACGACCAGACACTCGTCGTGATTAAAGGAGCAGCGTCGTGAACGCGCGTCAACCCGAAGTGGTCCGGTTTGACTTGCCGGCCCGCTACACTTACCTGCATCTACTCGGCGACTGCATTGCTGACATGTTGAAGCTCGTGAAGGGGGGCGATGACTCTGAGATGCTGGTGTACAACATCCAACTCGCCGCCCATGAAGCTTGTACCAACATCGTCAATCACGCTTACGGCAACACCGGCGAGGGACGCATCCTGATCACGGTCGCCCTCAACTACGAGCCGACGCGCCTGACCATTGAACTACAAGACACCGGGCGCCCGTTCGAGCCCGAGAAGTATTCATCACCAAACCTCGACGAGGTGCGCGTTCACGGCTACGGCCTGTTCCTGATCAGGAATCTGATGGATACAGTGACCTACACCCCGACGCCGGGGCGCAACCAGTGGTGCCTTACGAAGAACCTCCTTATCGAAGGGATTTAGCGCCCCATGACCACTATTCTAATAGTCGATGACTATGCACCTAATCACCGCCTGATGAGCTTTGTGCTCGAGCAGAACGGCTACGCCGTGGTCTCGGCTCTTGATGGGCTGCACGCGCTGGACTGTCTCGAGGGAATGCAAATCGACCTGATCGTCACCGATCTGACGATGCCACGGCTCGATGGGCTTGGCCTGGCTGCTCGGGTGCGGGCCGACGCACGCTACAGCGGTCTCCCAATCATTGTGGTGACAGCCAGTGGCATCGAAACTGATGTGGCTAAGGCTGCGGGTGTTGGGGTCGACGCCTTCTTGACCAAGCCAGTCGACTCGGAGGAGCTTTCACGGACCGTGTGTCAGCTAGTAACACGGGAGGCGTCCCCTGGCGGAGCCCCCTTTCTAAGCATGCAGCGCAGCGCAGCCTGAGCTGCAGACTGCAGAACTAATCACGAAACGAGCAAAGATGACCGCCAACGGGCCGGTCATCTTTCGATTCAGCACCTGTTATTGCGCATATCGGTGGTATACTTTCGCTCGCATCTCGCGTGAGACGCCTTGAACATCGCTGCTCCAGGAAGAGATAGTAATGCAGCCCACACCTCATCGGCCGGAATCTCCCGCCTTCTCCTGGTCGCGCGTCCTTGGCGCCCTCATCATTTGCGCCGGGATCCTCGGGTTAGCCCTCAGTCTGGGAGGGTTGATCTTCATTACGATCGCTAGCGGGTCGGCAGAGGCGGCGCTCATGCGAGAACTGGATACGATTGACCGTTCGCTGGCAACGACAAACGAAGGGCTCATCGTCGCCGACAGCGCCCTGGCCGAGGCAGAGACTACCCTGGGATCCCTTAGCAACACCCTCAATAGCGCCACTCGGGCAATCACCGAGACGCGGCCGACGATCGGCAGTCTGCAGGAGTTAGCAGGTACGGGCTTACCTCAGACGATCGAGGCGACGCGTCAGGCTCTTGATGGGGCGCAGGACACGGCGGTAATTGTGGATAATGTGCTTGGCACGCTTGCGATCTTTGGGGTGAGTTATAACCCTGAGGTGCCGCTGAACATAGCGATCGGGCGCATCTCAGACAGCCTGTCAGGGCTGCCGGCCTCACTCGAAGAAGTAGCGACCGGGCTGGGAACAGCGGGCGACAGCCTTACCTCGATCGCCGGAGACCTGGAGCAAGTCGCGACCGGGCTTGACGCAATTGCCGTCAGCGTCGGCGAAGCGACCACAGTAATTGAACAGTACCAGACGATCGTCGGCGACCTGCGCGGCGAGATAGCGCTCGTGCGGGAGGGCGCCCCAGTCTGGATCATGGCGGCGCGCATCGCTTTCTCGCTGCTGATGATCTGGCTGGCCCTTGCCCAGATCGGGCTACTGACCCAAGGCTGGGAACTGATGGGACGACCGACGATCCGGCGCTAGGCCTACGTGAGCTGAAAGTGATGCAGTTTTAGGTTACAAGCAAGAGTGTGCTCCTTTACACACCAGCAGGGTTTAACTATAATGTAGGTATAACTACCGATTCTGACCGGGTAATATTTCCCGTCGACACGCCCATACCACGCTATGTTTCAAAAGCGGCTTGGCACAAGACTTCGCGAGTTGCGGATGCAGCTGGGCATTTCAATCAGGACCCTAGCGGCACGCACAGGCTTCTCGCCCTCATTTATTTCACAGCTCGAGGCAGATGCCGTATCGCCTTCGATCTCATCACTGGAGCGGATTACGGCAGAGTTAGGAGTGTCGCTCGGTCAGCTGTTCAGCTCGATGGAGAGCGACCCCCGGGTCGTGGTGCGCGCCGATGAGCGTCTGATCCATCACAGCGCCTGGTCGCGCTGCACTGTCGAGTCGCTGAATGATGTTGCAGGGGGGCGCCGGCTCGCGGGGATGCTAGTGACCTTTCAGCCGGAGGGGATGAGCGGGAAGCACGCGAGCCCGAGCCGCCAGGAGACGCTAGCGGTAGTGATCAAGGGCAACCTAGCCCTAGACATCGACGGCGAGACGCTCATGATTGGCGTCGGCGACGCAGTGTATCTGAATGAGGGCGTCGAGTTTCGCTGGCACAACACCGGCGCTGAAGAGGCACTGCTGCTCGTGGTAGGCCTATTGAATACGCGCGATGGCCCGGGCGCACTCTAACCTTAGAGCAGTCGAGGAGTGGCCGAATGGGCAGTCGAGGGCGATCGTATATGCTGGTGGGGGTGCAGTTCTTCTGCCTGGGAGCGATCGCTCTAAGTGGGCCTGGCGTGCCAACATCGCCTGTTTGGGGGCTGCTAACGATGGCCGGCGTTCTACTGGGGGTTTGGGCCGTGCTGGCGATGCGCATCCCCGATGTTTCGATCCTCCCGGAGGTGCGGGCCGGGGCCCAACTGGTAACCAGGGGGCCATACAGCGTGATCCGTCACCCGATGTACAGCGCGTTGCTCCTCGTGGGCCTCGGCCTGGTATTGGACGCACCGAGTCTCCTCCGCTGGCTGCTCTGGCTAGTGCTGCTGGTCGACCTGCTGTTCAAGCTGAACTACGAGGAGCGGCTGCTGGCAGGGCGATTTAGCGACTATCAGGCCTACCAGCAGCGCACCTGGCGGATCATTCCCTTCATCTACTAGGGCTGGAGCCCATTGACCTGGTTGATGGCCTGCTGGATACCATAGAAGGCAGGGCGGGGAGACCAGTCGGCGTTCACGATACTGAAGCTGCCCTGCTCGTGCAGTGGATCGCGGCCGGCCTCGCGCTGGAGAACGGTGAAGTTCAGGTTCCAGAGGAACATGTTACTCACCCAGGGGTAGTTATCGAAGGTGTACCAGATGGCACCGACGAGATAATCGCGCTGGGTTTCGAAGCTGATCTGCTGACCAAACTCGTAGCCGGGGGTGTTATTGGCCGTAGCCCAGCCGTACTCGGTGATCCAGACCTGATGATCGCCCATGCCGGCCTGCTCCATCACCTTGCGCTGATTCTCGACGTGGCGGAAGTAGAAGGACGGATCATTGGTCCAGCCCTGGGCACTGCTCGGCCGCTCGGGGTAAAGGGTCTCGGGCGGGTTGGCCGAGCCGCCGGGGTGGAGGGCCTGAACATCAAAGTAGTCGCGGATCATGCCGCCGTTATAGGTGTACATCGCCCGCAGGTATGAGAGCGTATCCATGGCGATGCCCGGGTCGTTTGTGGCGGTTGAGGCAGGTGCGCCAGCCACAACGATCATGCCCGGGTCGGCGGCCTTGATGGCGCTGTACGAGGCGGCCATTATCTCGACAAAGTGGCCGGGGTCTTCGGGACCGATACTGCCGCCATTCTCGTAGGCCAGATTCTGCTCGTTCCAGATCAGGATGGCGTGGACACGGCCCCTGTAGCGCTCGGCCAGAGCGCCGGTAAAACGGGCCAGGGTGGCGGGATCCGCCGGCAGGCCATCAGAACCGTTGGCGGTGTACCAGCTGGGCGAGCGGGTGACATTGATCATCAGGAGCATGCCGGCGGCATCGACGTCGGCGACAATGTTGTCGAGCTCGCCCCACAAATATGCCCCGCTGCGGTCCTCGATGTCGCGCCAGTGGATCTGCTGGCGGAACCAGGTCAGGCCGGCCTCGCGGGCCTTGGCGAGGGCAGTGCGGCGATCGGTGTAGTAGAGGTGGCCGACGATGCCGAAGTTCAGCTTCGAGAGCGTCAGAGGGTAGGGTAGGCCGCCAGGCCCATCGCGAGGGATGGGGATCGGGGGCAGGGCTGTAGCTAAGGGAGGCGGGGCAGGCTGGTCGGGCGCGGGCTGAGATCCGGTGGGCGGAGCGACGGTCGGCTGGCCGGGCATGATCGTGGGCAGCGAGACGACAATCTCGTCAGGCTGGCCGCTCTGGGCGCCAGGGGGTGGGAGCGGAGCCGAAGGCGCGCCGGTGGTCTGGCGACCCGGGCTACCCCAAGCCTCAGGAGGAAGCTGGTCTGGGGCGCCCGCCGCCGCTGTGCCGACGGGTGCGGGCGTGACGGCCCCCGGCTGAGGGCTGGCCCCGGAGGGCGCAGAGCCGCCTACAGTCTGAGCGGGGCCGGCGGTGGAGGCGGGGGCGCTGGATGAGGAGCCGGAACCCTCAGACGACGGGCCAGGGAAGCCGGACGGGATAACGATCTGGAGCGGCCCCTCGGGCTCGGGGGAGGAGATGATCTGGGCCGTAGGCGCGCTCGCAGGCGCCGAGATCGCTACGGGCTCGGCGATACCGCAGGCGGTGAGGAAGAAGATGACGGCGGCGCAGGGGAGCAGCACCCAGCAGCGAGAGAGTCGAAACGGCCTCATGATGCACCTCGTTCGGGGGTAGCTACGAGACTCTGTGTACTACCAATCCGAACGGCCGTGCAGCGTGGCGCTCTCGACGGGCGGGTTACGGCAGCATGATCGAGGCCTGATTGAGAGGTGAGAGGGGGCTTACAGAGACAGGTGCCTGGTTGCTAGAGCAGGAAGAGGAGGACGGCGATGAGGGCGATGAGGGCGAGGGCGGCGACGAGGACGGCGACGAAGAGGCGCTCGGGGTTGAGCAGGGCCCAGTCGCCGATCAGCTCGTTATCGAAGCCGACGAGGTAGAGACGCTGAGGCTTCTCATCGAGGAGGAAGTCCATCTCGGTGATCGTGGCGCCCTGGATCTTCAGCTCAGCGGCGTTGAGGCGGCTATCGTCGCCAGCCTCGGCAATAGCGGCGCGCAGGAGCTCGGCCAGGGGGGCGACGCTATGCCAGCGTCCCTCGTAGGGGTTAATCTCGCCCGCGAAGACGGGCTCGAGGCGGCGCTTGATGGCCAACTTGGGGAGATCGTCGATATCGTCGGTATTCTCGAACAGCTTGGCGTGGCGGGACCAGGTGAAGACCTGCTCTTCGACGAGATTGCCGGCGCCATTGCAGCGTGAGCACTGCTGCTTACCGTAGCCGCGGCAGGTGGCGCAGGGCGTGGTCAGGGTCTCGTTCACCGTACTTTTGTCGGGGGCGGAGACCTTGCGGACCTTCTCGACGGTGCCCGTGCCCTTGCAATCAGGGCAGACCACCACTGTTGCGCCTGAGCACTCGGGGCAGGAGCGGATGCGGATGGAGTGGGGGAGGGGAAGCTCCTGGGCGGGGACGGGGTCGAAGGGGCCCACCTCGGGGACTGGGGCGGCCCAGACATCGGGGGGGATCTGGTTCGAGTTGCGGTCGTCGGGGGTGAGGGGGCGCGTGCGGGGCTCGGCGGGGGTGCGGCCCTCGTAGAGGGTGCGCAGCTCGTAGAAGTAGACGTTGTAGCTGACGATTTGCTCAGGCGTGATCAACTGGCCGAGGGCGCGTCGGCGAAAGAAGCCGTCGCGACTCCAGCGGTTGAGGATGCGGCGGATCACATCACGACGGTGCAGCTCGTCGGCGCGCTTGCGGGCGCGGGTGATATAGTCCTTGAAGCCCTCGTCGAGGGTTGCGCCGAGGGCCGTCTCGACGGGGTTCTCGAGCCACTCGGCGCTAGCCTCCCAGCGAGACTCCTCCATATCGACGGTGGCCTGGTCGATCTGGCCGCGGAGAGCCTGGCGCAGCGCGGCGGCGGCGGCCCCTGCCGTGGCGAAGCGGGCGTTGGGCTGGGGCGCAACCATGCGGCGCACGACCCGGTCGGCGGCGACGAGGGCGGGGTCGCGACTGGCGAGGCTAGGAAGCTCGCCCCCGGGGGCGGGGGGCACCTCGCCGGTGAGCATATGGTAGACCACGGCGCCCAGGCTATAGACGTCGAGTGCGGCGCCGGCCTCGCCCCTGGCGAGACGCTGCTCGGGGGCCGAGTAGGGGGTGAGGTAGTCGGCCTCGTCGATGCTGCTCAGGTCGGGGGTATCGGGACCGGCGGCGAGGCTGAGGTTGGCGAGGTAGGCCAGGCCCTCGGCGCCGACGAGGATGTTGACGGGCTGCACATCGCGGTGAAAGACCTGCTGGCCGTGCAGATAGTCGAGCGCGGCGGCCACCTGGGCGGCCACGCGCACCGCCTGAAGCGGCGGCAGAGGCCCCTCGGCGAGGATGGCGCTGAGGGGGCGGGCGTCGAGCTGGGGGGTGACGAGATAATCGCCATACTTCTCGTCGTGGCCTGCATCAATGACAGCGACGAGATTGGGGTGGCTGAGGCGGGCGGCGAGGCGAGCGGCGAGCTGAAAGCGACTGGCGGAGATCCAGTCGTGGCGGCGCAGCAGATGAACCTGGACCGGGCGGTCAAGGGTGAGGTGGCTGGCACGATAGACCGTGGAGAGCTCCTCCTGGCTCAGCCGCTCGAGCAGTTTGTAGTTGCGCAGCTCTGTTGCGCCGTCGGCGGCCCGTCGCTCAGCCCGGACGGGCGCCCGCGATGTGCTCATGAGAGTGGGCGCGCCTGGGAGCGCGCGTAAGGGCGTAGCAACGCCTCGCGACCGCTATGAGTATACCACGGCCTTCCAGCACTGATACGATAGCTCAATATTATAGCACATATGTTTTTATTCATCAAGGGGGCCGGTGGAGAATCCGTAACAGCGGGTGCAGGACTTTTTCCTGATCAAGGCAACATATGAGATTATACTGCGTTGCAGAAGCCGAAGTCGCCGGCCGTCCGAACCGCTGGCGCGACCGATGGGGCGAAGGCCCCCGGCCGCCACACCCTCGACGCAGCAACGCCATGGGTTCGCACGCGCCCCTCTTCGCTACGACGTCGCCGGTATTACAGGCGCCGTTGCCCCCGCCGTCCCCCGGTTAGACCTCTTTTACCGGCGCGGCGACTTGGCTTCACCACCTAGAGCGAGCGCCGCCGGCAGTGCCGGCGGCGCTCTTTCGTGCGCAGAGGCGGTGGTCTCTCAGGAGGCGACCAACAGAGAGCGGCCGCCCGAGGGCTGAAGGGCGGGCGGAGCGGAGCCGGCCAGCAGGCGCAAACCCCAGGCGAGCTGGGCGTCGCTACAGGAGGTGAGCCCCTCGGCGGGGCGGCTCTCGGCGACGCAGGGCACAGCGTACTGGGGGTCAGCCGAGGCGAGGACCTCGTGCTCAGGCGTAATGCCGATACGATGGATCTCAGAGCGATCGGGGGTGAACCAGTGGGCGATGGTGATGCGGGCGCTGCTGCCATCACTCAGCTGGTGGATATTCTGCACGGAGCCTTTGCCGAAGCTGCGCTCGCCGAGGAGGCTGGTGTTAGGGCGCTGGTCGCGCAGGGCGCCGGCCACAATCTCGGCGGCGCTGGCCGAGCCGCCATTGATCAAGACGACCATGGGCACAGTGTAGAGGCGCGTGTCGGCCGGACCGGCGATAGTGCGCAGCTCCTTGACCACA
Source organism: uncultured Oscillochloris sp. (assembly GCA_964555675.1). Classification (GTDB taxonomy): domain Bacteria; phylum Chloroflexota; class Chloroflexia; order Chloroflexales; family Chloroflexaceae; genus CAIWXH01. The sequence continues at coordinate 6,832 of CAZKTU010000010.1, read as the reverse complement.
CCGCCGTTCTCCTGCTCGTAGAGGGCCACCCCATCATAGAAGCGGCCCAGGACTTCCTGAGCGGTAGTCAGATAACCCCCGGGGTTATTGCGTAGATCCAGCACGACGCTGAGCGGTCGCTGGGGGATAATCTCGCGCAGGGCCTCGTCGAGGAGCTGGGTAGTAGTCGCCTTAAATTCGGTGATCTGGATATAGGCCACGCCATCAGCGAGCATCTCGGCGTTGACCGTAATGATCGGCACCTCGTCGCGGGTGATCGAGACATCGAAGGGCGTGGGGTTCGGGGCGCGCCTCAGCGTCAGCGTGACCACGCTGCCCTTGGGGCCGCGGATGAGCGCGGCAGCCCTTGCGCTGGCCTCAGCATCATCAAGATCGGCGATCTCAGGGGCGAGGGGGCGGCCATCGACGGCGACAATCACATCACCGGACTGGAGGCCGGCCCGCTCGGCGGGCGAGCCCTTAAACGGCCGATCAATAGCGACCTCGCCGTCGGCCACGCGCAAATAGGCGCCAATGCCCTCAAACTTGCCCTGCATCGACTCGCGGCTCTGGGCGGCGAGATCGGGCTCCTGGAAGGTGCTGTACTCATCGCCAAGAGTGCCAAGCATGCCCCTGACCGCACCGTAGACCATATCCTGGCGGTCGAGGGGCTCGGCCCGGTAGAACTCGCTCTCGACGAGGTTCCAGACCTGCCAGAAGACGGCGAACTGCTCGCGGACATTCTGCGGCGTGTCCTGGCGAGCCGCTGCGGTGCTCAGGCCGGCGATAAAAGTGTCGACCGGCGTGGCCCCGACGGCGCGAGCCGAAAGCCAGCCTGCGGCAAAGGCGATAACGCCGACGAGGAGGGTGACGACGGCACCGACGGAATAGGCGCGTGCGGTACGAACCATGGGCAGACCTCGGGTGGCGGTTATGGCGTGGCGGCGCTACGATTCGAGCGCGTCGATGATGATCGCAGTGGCGGCAATTGGGGCCGTCTCGGCGCGCAGGATGCGCGGGCCCAGGGATACGGAAATGATACCACGGGCGCGGGCGACTGTCAGCTCTTCGTCGGCGATCCCACCCTCGGGGCCGCTCAGCAGCGCGACTGAGGCAGGGGCGAGGAGGCCAGTGGGGGGGCGCAGGGCCTCGCGCAAGGGCGGCGCCTCGCGCTCCCAGAGAATGAGGGAGAGGTCTGCAGCGGCGGCCCGCTCGCAGGCGACGGCGAAGCTCACCGGCTCGTCGAGAGGGGGCAGCACGGCGCGGCAAGACTGCTCGGCGGCCTCGCGGACAATACGACGCCAGCGCTCGAGCTTGCGGGCGTCGGCCCTATCGGCGGGGAGGGAGCGAGCGAAGGCGACCGGAGCGAGGCGGGCGGCGCCAAGCTCGACGCACTTCTGGAGGGCCCACTCGAAGCGCTCGGGCCTGATCAGGGGCAGGTAGACCGTGAGAGAGACGGGGGGTTCGCCCGCGACTTGCTCGCGGGTGAGGACGCGCCCACGCACCTCGTCGCGCCCGAGGGCGAGGAGCTCGACCTCGCAGGCGAGGCCGAGCCCATCGAGGAGGAGCACGTGGTCGCCCGGGCCGAGGCGCAGCACACGGCCGAGCTGGTGGGCGAGAGCCTGGTCGACGAGACGGAGCTCATCGGCGGCCAGGCTCTCGGGCGGGACGAAGAAGCGCAGGGTATTCTTCGTGATCAGCGCACGACCTCTTCGACGCGGCGCTCGTCGCGGGCGACCTGCCAGGCCTCTGCGGCGAGGGCGGCGCGGTCGGGCACGTAGGCGCGCAGGAAGGTAAGCTCGGCGTCGAGGGGGGCGATCACCCAGTCGCCAAGGGAGGCCGGCAGCACGATCGAGTCGCCGCGAGCGAGCTCGAGGCTGCCGCCGGACCAGCCGAGCTTGCCGGAGCCTTCGATCAGGGTCAGGATCTCGAATGAGCCCGGGTCGGTCTGGCCGCGGCGAGGCTGCGCACCATACCAGCGCTCGAGGGCGAAGTAGTCGCAGGCGACCAGCAAATCGCGGCCGGGGGTGAGGGTCAGGGGGGTCACCTTGCCGCCAGGGGCGGGGGCAAAGACGCTAACGTCGAGGGACTTGGCGAGGTGCAGCTCGCGGGGCTGACCGGTCTTGGCGTCGAGGCGACCATAGTCGTAGACGCGGTAGGTGAGGTCGGACTTCTGCTGGATCTCAAAGAGGACGATCCCGGCATTGATGGCGTGGAGGGTGCCGGCGGGGACGAAGATCACATCGCCGGGGGCGACCGGGAGCTGGCCCATCAGGGCCTCGACGCTGCCGTCGGCCACGGCGGCGGCGAACTCGTCGCGGTTGCTGTCGCGGCTGAGGCCATAGGTGACGGTGGCGCCGGGAGGGGCATCGAGGATATACCAAGCCTCGGTCTTGCCGTGGAAGCCGGTGTGGGCCTCACGGCTATGGGCGTAGGCATCGTCGGGATGGACCTGGATGGAGAGGCGGTCGTTGGCGTCGATGAACTTGGCGAGAAGCGGGAAGTCGGCGCCGTAGCGGGCGGCGGTGCGCGTACCCACTAGCTCGGCGCCGTACTCGGCCACGAGGTCGGCCAGGGAGCGACCGGCGAAGGGGCCCGAGGCAACGACATTCGTATCGTAGACCTGCCAGGTCTCGCCGAGGCGGGCGGGCAGAGGCTCGGGCAGAGCAAGCCAGGCGGCAAGGCGCGTACCGCCCCAGATTGGCTCGACGATCTTGCGCTCGGTCTGCAGAGGAGTGAGGTCCGTCATGGGTGGCTGCTAACCTTTCGGCGCGATCACTTTGACGCCTGCTGGGGGCTTAACCCCTGGCCCGTAGGCAAAGAAGTCTTCCCAGGGCGTGTAGCGGGTGACGTAGGGTTCGACTCGACTTGTGCCATTGGCCAGGGTGATGATGCGGGTGTAGGTCACGTCAACACCTGGGCGGCCGTGAACCATCTGGCGAACAGCGCCCTGCGGCAGGCTCCGGTCGAGCTGCCACACAGCGACGCCAGGTTGCTTCCAGTTCTTCTCGACGGGGCCTTCGTAGCGCACGCTGCGCCCATCGGAGAAACCGTAGATCTGGAAGGTGACGCGGGCGCTTGCCAGGTCAGTAACGCCAATGATATAAACGGGGCCCTCGGTATCATTGCGCCAGCGAAAATCGACACTGGGCGTGAAGACCGTGGCGTCGAAGCCGAGGATATTTTCGTAGAAGTAGACGATGTGGCTGTGGCCGACGCGGCGGGTGATCTGAAGCCCCGCGTTGGAGACGGCGCGGAAGAGTGTGGTTGAGACCTGGCAGAGGCCACCGCCGACCACCTTCTCAAGGCGGCCCCCGATAATACCGTAGCCCTCGACGAAGCCATTGGCCTCGGAGAAATCGCCCACGGCGTTGAACGAAAACTCGGCGCCAGCCGGTACGACGAAGCCGTCGACCATGGCCGCGGCGCGGCTGATATTGGTGACGCGCTCGGTCGACGAGGTGGGGAAGCCGGTGGTGGCCTGCCCGAGGAGGGTGACCGGGCGGGCGGGGGCGGTGGCGGCGAGGGCGACGGGGTCACGCTCGAGCAGCCAGCGGCCGACGGGGCTAAGGCCAACTTCGTCGGGGCTACCGGCGAGCTCGGGTCGATACTCGAGGCGAGCGCGCTCGAAGTACTGGACGAGACGCTCGACGCCGGCGGCCTGGTCCCACTCCTTCAGCTCCTCGGAGACGGGGTAGCCGAAGGCGGCGAGGCCGCCGCGGGTCTGCCAGTACCAGCGGAAGGCGCCGCCGAGAGTATGGCCCGACTCGGGGAAGAAATCTCTGGCCGGGTCTGGCGAGGCGGCGAGCCACTGGAAGGCGGGGTCGCTGCGGCCCTCGCTGAGCAGAGAGCCAGCGCGAGTGATAGCGACGCGGGCCTCTGGGGGCGCGGAGGGGCGATACTCGAAGCGGGCACGCTCGAAGTATTGGACCTGCACGCCATCGGCGCCGACGATCAGCTCGGTGAGCGGGAAGCCGAAGGTGGCGACACCGCCATTGGCATCAAAGAAGCGCTTGATCTGGAGGCCGACATTATGGCCGGTCTCGGGGAAGTAGGCGAAGCCCCCTGGCTGAGCCGTCTGGGCCGTCGGAGCGGCCTCGGCGGGGATGGCGGGGAAGACCATGGCGAACAGCACGACCAGGAGCAGCAGGGTCCGGCGCATAGGCGCACCTCGCGTCGGGGCTAGAGGGAGAGAACCAGGCAATTCATAACCTGGCCATTATAGCATGTAGGGCGGGCGGATCTGTTCTGTCTTATATTTCTGCTATACTACGGCGGCGGCGGCGAAGGCCCCCGCGGCGTAGCGGGGTCCGCTTCAGCCGGCCCCGGCACGTATACACAAGAGGCTGAGCGTTCACGACCCTGCACGAGGTTATGGAACTACGACATCTGCGCTACTTCGAGGCGGTGGCACGCCACTCCCACGTCACCAGGGCTGCGGCCGAGCTGCACATCGCCCAGCCGGCGTTGAGCAAGCAGATCAGCCAGCTGGAGCAGGAGCTAGGGGTGGCCCTGTTCGACCGGGTCGGCCGCAATGTACGTCTGACCGAAGCAGGCGAGGCGCTGCTGCCCCACGCTCGTGCAGTGATGGCACAGGTCGAGGCGGCCCGAGCCGAGATGGCCGAGCGGATCGGCCTGCGGCGCGGGCGGGCCACGGTGGGCACGCCGCCGACCGTAGGCACACAGCTCTTGCCGAAAGTGCTGGCGGCCTTCAACAAGCGCTACCCCGGCATCGAACTGCGGCTCCACGAGGCGGGCGTCCAGACTCTGCTCGACCTCCTCGAGACGGGCCTGACCGACGTGGCAGTTGTGACGCTGCCCGTGGAGGACGAGCACCTGACTGTGGTGCCGCTCTTCACGGAGGAGATGGTGGTGGCGGTCTGGAAGGGGCACCCTCTGGCCGGCCGCGAGACGGTGCGCATCGGCGAGTTCGAGGACGCGCCGTGGGTGCTCTCGCCCGAGAACTATGAACTGCGGGAGGCCACCTTGAAGGCCTGCCAGGGCGCCGGGTTCACGCCGCGGGTGGTGCTCGACGGCGGCGAGACCGACACGCTGATGCGCTTCGTGGCCGCCGGGATCGGCGTGGCCCTGGTGCCCAGGCTCGCGGTGCAAGACGCACACGACCTGACGGCTCTGCGGGTCAGCGATCAGCGGCTGCAGCGCACCCTCGGGCTGGTGTGGCGCGGCGACCGGGTGGCCTCGCCGGCGGCCAGAGCCTTGCGCGAATTCCTCGTCGAGGAACTCAAGCGAGGGTAAGGGCACATGTCCGTCACCCCTCGAGGCGCTCGAGACGGGCAAAGCTGGCGAGAATGCGGCGCTCGCGGTCGGCGAAGCTGATGGTGACCTCCTCGTCGCCCTCGACCAGGCGGCTGCTGACCACAATGCCCTCGCCGAACTTACCGTGGCGCACGCGCTGCCCGGCAAAGTAGGTCACCTCGGGCGGCGTGATCGGCTTGCCCGCCCGCCCGCCGCCAGAATCACCGCCCCAGGCGGCGCCGCGTGACGCCTGAGGGCCGCCCCGCGCTGCAGGCCGCCCCGCGCCATAGCCAGCCCCAACGCCGCGGCCACCGTACATGCCGGCCTGAGGCGAGGCGGCGCCCCCGCGCCGAGGGGGCTGCTTGAGCATCTCGCGCGGGATGTCGGCCAGGAAGCGCGAGGGCGTGCTGATGTTGGTGCGCCCGAAGCTGGTGCGCCTGAAGGCGTAGCAGAGGTAGAGACTGCGCTTGGCCCTGGTCATGCCGACGTAGAGCAGCCGGCGCTCCTCCTCGAGCTTGTCGCGCTCATCGGTGGAGCGGCTATGGGGCAGCAGGCCCTCCTCGAGGCCGATCAGGAAGACGACCGGGTACTCGAGGCCCTTGGCCTGGTGCAGGGTGATGCCGGTGACGGCGTCGGCGTTCGTGTCGAGCTTATCGAGGTCGGCGACGAGGGCCACCTCCTCGAGGAAGGTGGGCAACTGCAGCTCCTGGGGCAGCTCGCTATAGCGAGCGGCGAAAGCGGCGAGCTCCTCGATATTGGCCCAGCGGTCGTCGGCCTCCTCGGCGCCGTACTCGCGCACGAGGGCCTCGCGCAGGTTGACCCGCTCGAGCAGGCGCTCGATCAGCTCGACGAGGGGCAGCTCGCGGCGGGCGGCGATCAACTCGCCGGCGAGGCCGAGGAAGCCCTGGAGGGCGCTGAGGGTGCGCGCGTTAAAGGGCGTCTTGACACCCTCGACCTCAAGCTCCCTGAGGGCCTGGAAGACCGGCACGCCCAGCTCTGAGGCCCAGCGGGTGAGCTCGGCCTCGGTGCGCTCGCCGATGCCGCGGGCGGGCCAGTTGAGGATGCGGGCCAGGTTCACGCTGTCGTAGGGGTTATGGGCGACGCGGAGGTAGGCCAGGGTGTCCTTGACCTCTTTGCGCTCCCAGAAGCGGAGGCCGCCGACCAACTGGTAGAGGATGCCGCGGCGCGAGAGGGCCTCCTCGAGAGCGCGCGACTGGGCGTTGGTGCGATACATCACGGCACAGTCGCGTAGGGCGAACTCGCCTGAGGCGACAAGGCGGGCGATCTCGTCGGCGACGAAAGAGGCCTCTTCGTCCTGGTCGTAGCCCTCGTGGAGCGAGACCTGGAGGCCCTCGCCGTTCTCGGTCCAGAGCTTCTTGACGTGCTTGCGCTTGGCGCCGGCATTGATCACAGCCTGGGCGGTGTCGAGGATACTCTGGGTCGAGCGGTAGTTCTGCTCGAGGAGGATGACCTTGGCGTCGGGGTAATCTTGCTCGAACTGGCGGATATTGCGCACATCGGCGCCGCGCCAGCCGTAGACCGACTGATCATCGTCGCCGACCACGAACAGGTTGCGCCGCCTGGCGGCGAGCTGCTT
>CAZKTU010000009.1:54595-61351 GCA_964555675.1 uncultured Oscillochloris sp. | reverse complement strand
GGATCTGGCGACGCACTACGAGGAGCGCCAGCAGCTCGACCGGGCGATCGAGATGCTCGAGTACGCCCTCAAGCTGGCGCCCAACCACATCCCGATCAGCGGGCGCCTGGCCCGTATGCAGCTGCGCCGCGGCTACCTCGACAAAGGCGTCGAGGGCCTGGTGCGGGCCGCCGAGCTGCAGAAGAAGGCCGGCCAGCTCAAGGACGCCGTGGCCTCGCTCCAGGAGGCCGCCCAGGTTCACTGGACCCTCAGCGATCACGAGAAGGCGCGCCAGATGTACGACAAGATCGTGCAGATCGCGCCGAACGACGTGGACGCGCGCCAGTGGCTGGCCCTGATGTATACGCTGATGCGCCGCCCGGCCGAGGCCGTGGCCGAGAAGAAGCAGATCGCGCGTATCTTTGCCCAGCAGCGCGACTACGACAATGCGATCGCCGAGCTGCACCAGATTATCGGCCTCGACCAGAGCGACCTCGACGCCTACTATATGCTCGGCGACATGCTGATGCGCCGCGAGGAGTACGGCCAGGCCGTGCAGCTCTACGGGCGCCTGCTGAAGATGGAGGGCGTCGAGAAGACCCGCGTCGAGGCCCTGCTCACGGCCGCCACGCGCATGCTCCAGCAGCGCCAAGTACGCTAACGATTCGTAACCGAGTTACGCTCGTCGCCGCTGCCTGCCGGCGCGGCCCCGCGGCCCTTCCCCGTTCTGGGCAGGAGAGCGGGGCTGTTCTCATTGGACTGTAAGTTGACAGGCGTGCAGCACCACGCTACCCTGTACAGGCTACCGGCGCGTCGCATTCTGATAGCCTGGCTCGTATACGATGGATCTCTCTCGCCTGTGGGCGCGGCTCAATCCTCTGACCTCGCCCTTCGCGATCCTCGACATCCTGATCGTCGCCGTGCTCTTCTACTGGCTGCTCGGCGTCATCCGCGGCACCAGAGCGGTGCAGCTGCTGCGCGGGGTCGGAATCGTGCTGGCCTTGACTATCCTGGTCGGCACGGTGGTCGGCAACGAGCTGCAGACCCTGGCCTGGCTGCTGACGACGATCATCACCCCGGCCCTGATCGTCGGCGTGCCGGTGCTCTTCCAGCCCGAGCTGCGCCGCGCCCTCGAGAGCCTCGGCCGCTCGAGCGAGCTGCTCAGCCGCCCGCTCACGGGCATCAACCGCTCCGAAATCCTCGATACGATCAATACAATCGCCCGCGCGGCCCAGCAGCTCTCGCAGCAAGGCGTGGGCGCCCTGATCGTGATCGAGCGCACCACGCAGCTCCAGGAGTACGCCGACCGCGGCGTGCTGCTCGACTCGCGCGTCTCGACCCCCCTGCTGCTGAACATCTTCTACCCGAACTCGCCCCTCCACGACATGGCCGTGATCGTGCGCGGCAACCGCATCCTGGCGGCCAATGTGGTGCTGCCGCTCAGCGAGGACGTGATCGGCCCCCGCCGCTACGGCACGCGCCACCGGGCGGCCAAGGGCATCAGCGAGCAGACCGACGCCCTGGCCGTGGTGGTGTCGGAGGAGACGGGCGCGATCTCGCTGGTGCAGGACGGGCGCATGGCCAGCTATCTGACGGAGGCCCGCCTGCGCGCGATGATCGCCGACCTGCTGCGCGTGCCGCTCGAGGAAGAGGGGAAGTGACGCGCCCATGAGCTCGTTTCGCGCCACGGTGCTGCGCCTCGCCCTGGCCTTCGGCCTGAGCTTCGCGATGTGGGCCTTCGTCTCGTTCAGCCAGAACCCCGAGGAGACGGTCACCTTCCCCGACATGAGCCTCGAGACGGTGGGCCTCAGCGAGGGGTTGGTGCTGGTCGATAGCAACGGCCTCCCCGGCCCGGCCCTCCCCCTGGTGAGCGTCACCCTGCGCACCGACCGGGCCCAGTTGGCCTCGCTGCGGCCTGTCGATATCCGCGTCGTGGCCGACCTGACCAGCCTGGGCGCGGGCGAGCATATTGTGCCGGTGAATGTGCAGCCCACCCGCAGCAACGTCTCGTTCGAGATCGTCGCCGGCGGGGTCGAGCCGTCGGCGGTGCCGATCAGGCTCGAGCAGGTGAGCAACGAGCAGGTGCCGGTCGCGGTGGAGATCCAGGGCAACCTGCCCTTCAGCTTCGAGCGCGGCGAGCCGCGCGTGAGTTTCGGCGGGACCCCGCTCGAGACGGTGCAGGTGCTCGGCCCCCAGAGCCGCGTCGCCAGGGTGACGGCGGCCCGCGCCAACGCCAATATCGAGCAGCTGCGCGCAACCTACCTGGCGCCCCTGACCCTGACCCCGATCGACGCGGCCGGCCAGCCGGTCGAGGGTGTGCGCCTCGACCCGAGCACCGTGACGGTGCAGATCCCGATCAACCCGGTGGTGGGCCTCAAGCTCGTGCCCGTCGAGCCCGCGATCGTCGGCCTGCCCGCCCCCGGCTACGAGGTGCGCGGCGTGCTGGTCGAGCCGCCACTGATCGCCCTCGCGGGCAGCTCGGGCCCCCTGGACGAGGTGGACCAGCTGGAGACCGAGCCGATCGATCTGCGCGGCGCGACCGAGACCCTGGTTCGCTCGGTGGCGATTATCTTCCCCGCGAATACGGCGCCGCGCCCGGGCGAGCCCGACGTGGCCAGGGTGACGGTGCAGATCGCGCCCCTGACCCTGCCCTTCCAGGCGCTGCTGCCCGCCCAGGTGAACCTGACGGGGGTCGGCCCGGGGCTGACCGCCACCGTCAGCTCGCCGACGGTCAATGTGAGCGTGACCGGGCCCAGCGAGGCCCTGGCCGCCCTCACTCAGTCACCGCTGCAGGCCGGGGTCGAGGTCGGGGGCCTGGGCCCGGGCAGCTACACGATCACCGCGACGGTCAATCTGCCGCCGGGGGTGTCCCTGACTGGCGATCCGCCCGTCCTCCAGGTGACCCTGCGCCCGCCGCCCGCCACGCCCACGCCCACCACCCCCCCGGACGACGACGATAGCCGCGAAGAGCCAACGCCCACGGGCGAGGCCGAGCCCGAGCCCAGCGCGACGCCGACAGGCGAGCCGGGGCCGACGGGCACCCCCGAGCCGGCGGAGACCGCGACGCCGGAGGCTACGGCCACCCCCGGCGGGTGAGCGCTCGCGGCGCGAGCGGAAGTCGACTGGAGAGCGCGGCGACCCGTTTGACACTCATCCCGGCGCGTGTTAGATTCCACACAGAGCATCGTGTCATATATCACAACGTGTCCCGTCGAAGGAGCAGCCGTGAGTGTACACCTCGGGACCGCTGAGCGCCCCCTGCGCGTCGCCATTGTCGGCGCCGGCCCCGCCGGCTTCTACGCCGCCGAGGCTCTGCTGAAGCAGAAGGACCTGGTCGTCAGGATTGACTTCTTCAATCGGCTGCCGACCCCCTATGGCCTGGTGCGCGAGGGCGTCGCCCCCGATCACCAGTCGATCAAGGCCGTCACCCGCGTCTACGACAAGCTCGCCGCCGGCGCCGGCGTGCGCTACTTCGGCAACGTCACCTTCGGCCGCGACGTCACCCACGAGGAGCTGAAGGCCCGCTACGACCAGATCATCTACGCCGTGGGCGCTCAGTCCGACCGCAAGATGGGCATCCCCGGCGAAGACCTGGTGGGCAGCCTGCCCGCGACGATCTTCGTGGGCTGGTACAACGGCCACCCCGACTATCGGGATATGCTCTTCGACCTCTCGCACGAGCGTGTGGTGGTCGTCGGCAACGGCAATGTGGCCATGGACGTCACCCGCATCCTGGTGACCGACCCGGCAGAGCTGGCCACCACCGATATCGCCGACCACGCCCTCGAGGCCCTGCGCCAGAGCAAAGTGCGCGAGGTGGTCATGCTCGGCCGCCGCGGCCCCGCCCAGGCCGCCTTCACCAACCCCGAGCTGAAGGAGTTCGGCGAGCTCGCCGGGGTCGACGTGATCGTCTCAGAGCAGGACCTGCAGCTCGACCCCACGAGCGAGGCCGGCCTGGCCAACGATAAGGTCGCCACCAAGAATGTCGATCTGCTGCGGGTCTATGCCGCGAAGGGCCCCACAGGCGCGCCGAGGCGCATCACGATGCGCTTCCTCGCCTCGCCCGTCGAGGTGATCGGCGAGGGCGGCCACGTCAGTGCGGTCAAGGTCGAGCGCAACACCCTCGTCCAGGCCCCCGACGGCAGCCTGCGGGCCCAGGGCGCCGGCGAGTACGAGGAGCTGCCCTGCGGGATGATCCTGCGCTCTGTGGGCTACAGGGGCGTGCCCCTGCCCGGCGTGCCCTACAACAACGCGGGCGGCACCATCCCCAATGTGGCCGGCCGGGTCACCGAGCACGCGAGCGGCGAGCAGGTGCCCGGCGAGTATGTGGTCGGCTGGGCCAAGCGCGGCCCCTCGGGGGTGATCGGCACCAACAAGCCCGACGCCGTGGCCACGGTCAATTCGATGATCGAGGATCTGCCCACCCTGCCCGCCGCCCCCGACGACGGCGATATCGAGGAGCTGCTGCGCGAGCGCAACATCGAGTACGTGACCTACGCCGGCTGGAAGCTGCTCGACGAGTACGAGGTCGCCACCGGCGCGCCCCAAGGCCGCCCGCGCGTGAAGGTGACCCGCGTCTCCGAGATGCTCGCGATCATCCGCCGGGGGCGGGGGTAAGGCTCGCTCGCTCTATGCGCATCGTGATGCTCGCGCCCTTCGGCATCCGCCCGAAGGGCACCCTCCTTGCGCGCATGCTGCCCCTGGCCCAGGCCCTCGGGCGGCGCGGCCATACCCTGGCCATCGTCGCGCCGCCGGTGCAGAACCCGCAGGACGCCGGCACCAGGGTTGAGCACGGCGGCGTCCCGGTGATCCACGCCCCCGCGCCCCGCCTGCCCGGGCCCGCCGCCACCGCCGAGCACGCGGCCGCCCTGCTGCGCCTGGCCCTCGCCGAGGGCCCCGAGCTGCTCCACCTCTTCAAGCCCAAGGGCTACGGCGGCCTCGCGGTCCGCGCCGCCCGCGTTGCTCGCCCGCGCCTGCCCATCGTGGTCGACGCCGACGACTGGGAGGGCCCCGGCGGCTGGAACGACCTGCTCCCCTACCCGGCCTCGGCCAAAGCCCTCTTCGCCTGGCAAGAGCAGGACCTGCCCCGCCGCGCGGCCGCCGTCACCGTCGCCAGCCGCACCCTCGAGAGCCTGGTCTGGGCCATGGGCGTGCCGCCGGGGCGCGTCTTCTACCTGCCCAACGGCGCCGACGCGCCCCCGGCCCCGCTCCCCGCCCCGGAGCCCGCCGCCCCCGCGCTGCTGCTCTACACGCGCTTCTGGGAGCTGGATATACACGAGCTCGCGGCGGCCCTGGCGGCGATCCACCAGGCCCGGCCGGCGGCGCGCCTGATCGTGGTGGGCCGCGGCGAGAACGGCGAGGAGCGCGATCTGCTCGCCCGGGCCGAGGGCGCCGGCTTCGCGACGATGGTAGACTACAGGGGCTGGCTCGAGCCCTCGGCCATCCCGGCGACCCTGGCGGCGGCGAGCATCGCCCTCGTCCCCGCCCGCGACACGCTGATCAACCGGGCCCGCTGCTCGGCCAAGCTGCTCGAACTGATGGGCGCGGGCCTGGCCGTGGTGGCGAGCGACGTGGGCGAGGCCCGCAGCTTCGTGCGCCACGAGCAGTCGGGCCTGCTGACCGCGCCGGGCGATGCCGGGGCTCTGGCCGCCGCCGCGCTGCGCCTGCTCGACGACGGCGAGCTGCGCCGGCGCCTCGCCGTGGGGGCGCGCGCCGCCGCCGCCCGTTTTAGCTGGGATAGCCTGGCCCCGACCGCGGAGCGAGCCTATCTGCTGGCGACCGCACCCCCCCGGCGGCGAGGGTGAGGTCCTGGCTGGGAGACACCCAATGCTAGACTGGCTGTTTGGCGGCAAAAAGCGCGCCGACGAGGCCCGCCCCCTGGTGCGCGCCCAGGACACCTCGCTCGAGCCCATCGAGCTGCGCGTGGCCATGGTCATCCACAACCCGCTGCTCGAGGCCCACGGCGGGCGGCGCCTCCACGAGCACTTCGGCTGGCACGACCCCGACCGGCTGGCGCGCCAGTACATCGACGACCTGCGGGCCTGCTCGGGGGGTCTGGCCCGCTACGAGGTGGTCGAGCGGCACGAGGTCGACGGCTACCCGGTTAAGGTCGACGGCTTCCGTTACAGCGACGACGAGTACCTGCGCTGCTGGGCCCGCCGCGGGGGCTTCCACCAGCCCGACGCCGCCGACTACCACGCCATTCTGGCCGAGTTCGAGCTGACCGCCAGGGTGTTGCGCGGCGAGCTCGACGAGGTCTGGCTCTTCGCCTTCCCCTACGCCGGCTACTACGAGAGCCATATGGTGGGCAGCGGGGCGGTCTGGTGCAACTCGCCGCCCCTGGCCGGCAGCGAGGGCTGCTCGCGGCGCTTCGTGGTCATGGGCTTCAACTTCGAGCGCGATGTGGGCTGTATGCTCGAGAACTTCGGCCACCGCGTCGAGTCGATCATGGCCCACGTCTACAGGGGGCACCGCGGCGAGCGCAACCTGTGGGAGCGCTTCACGCGCTACGACAAGACCCACCCCGGCCGCGCCGAGTGCGGCAATGTCCACTTTGCGCCGAGCAGCCTCAGCGACTACGACTGGGGCAACCAGCGGCCGGTGCTGTCGCGGGCCGACGCCTGGTACGCCTTCCCCGACCTCAGCGCGCCACCCCGCGAGATGCGCGCCGGCGAGTGGGGCGGCGGCGATATGCGCGGCCACCACCTCTGGTGGCTCGACCACCTGCCCCGCGCCGCCGGCGAGACCGACGGGGTGCTCAACAACTGGTGGCGCTAT
>CAZKTU010000009.1:0-54495 GCA_964555675.1 uncultured Oscillochloris sp. | reverse complement strand
CCTGCCCCGCGCCGCCGGCGAGACCGACGGGGTGCTCAACAACTGGTGGCGCTATATCCTGCGCCCTGATCGCTACCTCTAGCCACATCAGCGCGACAGAGTAAGGGCAGACCCATGTGTCTGCCCCAGAGGGCAGCCGTGACCCTGCCAGCGCTAGCCCCTACCCCTGCCGCTACATCAGCGTGACAGCCCCTAGCCTCGCTGCCACGGCAGCGAGACGCTGAAGCTACTGCCTTTCCCGAGGGCGCTGCTCACGCTGATCGTGCCGTCGTGCATCTCGGTCATGAGCTGGACGAGGGCGAGGCCGAGGCCGGTGCCCTCGTACTCGCGCGCCAGCCGACTGTCGAGCTGCACGAAGGGCTGAAACAGCCGCTCGAGCTGGTCTGGCGCGATGCCGATGCCGGTGTCGGACACCGTGAAGGTGATGCGGCCGCCCTCGGGGTCGCCGCGCACCTGCAGGCTGACCCTGCCGCCGGTCGGGGTGAACTTGACCGCGTTCGAGAGCAGGTTGACCAGGATCTGCTTCAGGCGGCGCCCGTCGGCCCGCAGGTAGACCGTCTGGGGATCGATACTCTGCTCGATGGTCAGCTGCTTCGTCGCGGCGGCCTGGCGCAGCAGGTTCATGCTGGCCTGGCAGACCTCGGCTACGCTCACCTGCTCTCGGTGCAGCTCCATCTTGCCCGCGCCGATCTTGGCGAAGTCGAGGATGTCGTTGATCAGTTCGAGCAGGTGGCGACCGCTCTCGGCGATCATGCCCAGGGCGTGCTCCTGGCGCCCGTTGAGGGGGCCGTAGATCTGGTCGCGCAGGGCTTCTGAGAGGCCGATCACCGCGTTGAGCGGGGTGCGCAGCTCGTGCGACATGGTGGCCAGGAAGCTGGTTTTGGCCTGGTTGGCCGCCTCGGCGGCCCGGCGCGCCTCCAGCAGCTCTTGCTCGTACTGGCTGCGCTGGCGCACGGCGACCAGGACGCAGCTGTTGAGGGGCCCGCCGTTGCGGTCCTGGCGCCGTGCGTTGGTCAGGATGGGGACGGAGCTGCCGTCCGTCGTCCTGGCGTGGAGGTAGACCTCCTCGACGACCCCCTCGAGCGCCAGGCGCGGCACGAAGTAGCTACGGAAGAAGTAGCTGCTCGCGGGCATGAGCAGGGCGTCGATCGGCTGGCCCACAATCGCTTCCGGCGCCTGTCCGAGCAGCTTCAGCAGAGTCTGGTTGGCCCACAGGATCGTGCAGTCGTCGTCAAAGGTGAAGAACCCGCAAGGGGCAGAGTCAAGCAGGTCTTCCATCGATGATCGCCTCCGCGGCGTGGCGCTGCATCAGTTGAGCGGCAGGGCGTGGAGGTAGTCCTCGATCAGCCTGATCGTCTCTGCGGGGTTGCTCAGGTGCGGGTAGTGGCCGACCGCCCGGATCGGCCGCATGGTGCTGTGCGCCAGGTGGCTGTGGAGGTATTCTGCCGCCGCCTGGGGCACGATCATATCGTCGAGGCACTGGAGGACGAGCGACGGGACGGTTACCCTGGGCAGGATGTCGCGGACGTCGGCCCCGAAGGTCAGGGCGGCGAACTGCCGGGCGATCTCGGGGTCGGCCGCCCGGAAGCTCGCCTCGAGCTCGGCGGCCAGCTCGGGGCGGCCGGCGTTCTTCATCACCATCGGCGCAAGAAAGCTCGCCCACCCGGAGTAGTTCTTCTCCATCAGGTCCAGCAGCTCATCAACCGCGGCGCGCTCGAAGCCGCCGATATAGTCGGGAGGGTGGTTGATATAGCAGGCCGATGAGCCGATCAGGATCAGGCGGGCAAAACGCTCCGGCTCTTGCAGCGAGGCCAGGGCCCCGATGACGCCGCTGATCGAGTGGCCGACCATAATCACCGACTCTAGCTCGAGCTCGGCGCAGATGTCGAGCAGATCCTGGGCATAGCCGCGCAGATCGCCGTAGCGGCCGGGGTCGTAGGCCTGTCGGTAGGACCCCCCCGTTCCGACATAGTCGAGCAGCACAACCTTGTAGCGGTCGGCGAAGGCCGGGGCGACGAAGCGCCACATGTTCTGGTCGCACCCGAAGCCGGGCGCAAAGAGCATCGGCGTGGGTCCATCTCCGTACACCTGGACATTGTTTCGCACACTAGCGTGCCGAGTCATGGCGCCACTCCGTCATTGGATGCGATGCGACTCAGAGACTTCGGAGCAGGACACGGTCTGCCTACGATCTTACTCCCTCTGTCAAGGGCGATTGTTGCCGCTTTCGTCTATGCTACAATAGCGCCGCCAAAAAGCGAGGTAACTCGCTTCCGGCAACTGACGGTCGTACGTAATCAGGAGGATGCTGCATGACGACGGACTCGATCCGCGAGGGCGAGGCAATCAGAACCGATGGGGCGGTCAGCGTGGCAACGAAACTGCGCTCGGTCGCGGGCCTCGACCCAGAGCTGGTCGCGAAGCTCGCGTCGGTTGGGATCGCCGACAACGCCACCTTGCTCGCGCGGGGGGCCCGGCCCGAGGGGCGCGACGAGCTGATCGCCGCCACGGGCGTCGATGGGGTGAAGCTGCTTCACGCCCTCTACTTGATGGACCTAGAGCGTATCGACGGGGTGTCGTGGACCAACGCCAACCTGCTCACCGCAGCCGGCGTCACGACCGTGCCCGACCTGGCCTTCAGGGTCGCCGAGGACCTGCTCCCTCAGCTCCAGCGGGCCAACGGAGAGCTCGGCCTGCTCAAGCGTCTGCCGACCGCCAAGGCCGTTGCCGGCTGGATCGCGCACGCCAAGGTCCTGCCACAGGCGCTCTACTTTGAGGGCAACGCCGAAGTTTACTAGAGCGGAGTCGCTCTGCACATAGACGTGTTCAGGGGGGGCGTCGCCCTCCCTGTTTGTTTGTTCAGGCCCCCAGCTGGGCCGCCGCGGCGGCGACCTGGCCAAGGCTGACTCCGCCGTCATTGGGCGGCACGAGCCGGTGGAGCAGGACACGATGCCCCGCGGCGCTCAGGGCGGCCGCCGCCCGCTCGGTGAGCAGCCGGTTCTGGAAGCAGCCCCCGCTCAGGGCCACGGCGGGCGGGTCGAGGCGCCGGGCCTGGGCGACCATCACCGCCGCCATCGTATTGTGGAAGCGGGCGCTGATGCTCCCGACCGGCACGCCTCGCCCCAGCTCGGCCAGGATCGCGGCCACCGTCGGGCGCCAGTCGACGACCGTGTCGGTCAGTTCAATCGGGTAGTCGCCCGTCTCGTGGGGGTCGGCGGCGTGCTCGAGCATGATCGCGGCCTCGCCCTCGAAGCTGGCCGTCAGGCAGAGGCCCAGGAGGGCCGCCACGCCGTCGAAGAGGCGCCCGGCGCTGCTGGTGGGGAGGCAGTTGACCCCGCGCGCGAGCATCTGGCGCAGCACGGCCCGCTCGGGGGGCGCGAAGGAGCGCACCGCCGCCAATCCCTCGCGCTCCCAGGCCGCCGGGCCCTCGAGCTCGTGGAGCAGAGCCAGGGCCACCCGTCGCGGCTCGCGCACGGCCGCGTCGCCGCCGGCCAGGGGGAAGGGCCGCAGGTGGGCGGCCCGCTCGAAGCCCGCCATGTCGCCGAGGAGGAACTCGCCCCCCCAGATCGTCCCGTCGAGGCCGTAGCCCGTCCCATCCCAGACGATGCCGAGGGCCTGGCCCTCGTACTGGTTCTCGGCGAGGCAGGCGGCCATATGGGCGTGGTGGTGCTGGATCGGCATGCCCCGCGCGGGGCCGGCCGCGACGAGGGCCCTGGCGAAGCCCGTCGCGTAGTAGTCGGGGTGCAGATCGTAGGCGATCGCCGCGGGGCTGGCCTCGTAGAGCCGGGTGAGGTCGGCGACCACGCGGGCGAAGGCCGCGCGGGCCTCGGGGGCGTCGAGGTCGCCGATGTGCTGGCTGATGAAGGCCTGGCGCCCGACGCTGAGGGCCACGGCGCTCTTGAGTTGGGCCCCGACGCCCAGGATGCAGGGGGCCTCGCGGCCGAGCAGCACGGGCGCGGGCGCGTAGCCGCGGGCCCGGCGCAGCAGCCGGGGCTCGCCCTGGAGCACGAAGGCCACGCTGTCGTCGGCGTGGCGGGCGATCGGGCGGTCGTGGACCAGCAGCAGGTCGGCGATCGCGCCGAGGCGGGCCTGGGCCTCGTCCTCGTCGATGCAGATCGGCTCGTCGCTGAGGTTGCCGCTGGTCGCCACCACCGGGAAGCCCAGGGTGTCCATCAGCAGGTGGTGCAGGGGCGTGGCGGGCAGCATCAGGCCGAGGGTCGGGTTGCCCGGGGCGACGCTTGCGGCTATCTGCTGGTCGGCCTGGGGGTGACGCTCGAGCAGCACGATCGGCGCCTCGGGGGCGCTCAGCAGGTCGGCCGCCGCCTGGGGCAGGGCGCACAGCTCGGCGGCCGCCGGCAGGTCGCGCACCATCAGGGCGAAGGGCTTGCGCGGGCGGCCCTTGCGCTCGCGCAGCCTGCGCACCGCCCGCTCGTCGCGGGCGTCGCAGAACAGGTGGAAGCCGCCGAGGCCCTTGACGGCGACGATCTGGCCCCCGGCAATAGCCTCGGCCGCCGCTACGAGGGCGGCGTCGCCGGCGGCGCGGCGACCCTTCTCTCCGAGGGGGCCGGCCGCCCACAGCTCGAGCTGCGGCCCGCAGGTCGGGCAGGCGTTGGGCTGAGCGTGGAAGCGCCGGTCGCGGGGGTTCTCGTACTCCTCGCGGCAGCGGGGGCAGAGGGTGAAGCCGGCCATGGTGGTGTTGGGCCGGTCGTAGGGGAGGGCGGTGATGATCGTGAAGCGGGGCCCGCAGTTGGTACAGTTGGTGAAGGGGTAGCGCAGGCGCCTGTCGCCCGGGTCGCGCAGCTCGGCGAGGCAGGCCGGGCAGGTGGCGAGGTCGGGCAGGACTTGCACCGAGCGCACGCCCGAGTCGTCGCTGTGGCTGATCGCGAAGCCCTGGAAGCCGGCCGGCGCGAGCCAGGTCTGCTCGAAGCTGACGATGCGGGCCACGGGGGGGTGCTCGCGGCGCAGCCGCTCGGCGAAGCGCGCGAGGGCTGTGGGCTCGCCGTCGACCTCGACCGTGACTCCGGCGGCGCCGTTGAGCACCCAGCCCGCCAGGCCCGCCTCTGTGGCGACCCTGTAGACGAAGGGCCTGAAGCCGACACCCTGCACCGCCCCGCGGATCTCGATCCGCAGGCGGGCGACGCCTGGCCTCTGCGCGGCGGCGTCCACGGCTTAAGGCCGGGCCAGGAGCCAGTCGATCCACGCCGCCAGGCCCTCGCCGGTGCGGCACGAAACGGGGATGATCGGGGCCTGGGGGTTGACCATGCGAATACCGGCCGTGAAGCTCTCCATGTCGAAGTCGAAGACCGGGCGCAGCTCGGCCTTGTTGAGCAGCACCGCGTCGGCGGCGGCGAACATCCCCGGGTACTTATAGGGCTTATCGTGGCCCTCGGGGGCGCTGGCGACGACCACATTGACGTGGGTGCCGAGCCGGAAGTTGGCGGGGCAGACCAGGTTGCCCACATTCTCGACCATCAGCAGGCGCAGCTCGGCCAGGGGGAGGCGCGGCAGGGCCGTGCGGATCATCGGCGCGTCGAGGTGGCAGCCGCCGCCGGTGTTGATCTGCACCACGGGGATGCCGCGCGCCGCGATCGTCTCGGCGTCGATCGACGAGGCCAGGTCGCCCTCGATCACGCCCATGGTCACCCCGGCGGGCAGGCGTGCCGCCGTGGCGAGGATCAGGCTGGTCTTGCCGGCGCCCGGCGAGGCCATAATATTGACCCCGATCACCCGCGCCGCGTCGAAGGCGGCCCGGTTCTCGGCGGCTATGGCGTCATTGTCGCTCAGGATGGCCTGGACTACCTCTACCTTCATAGAGCTCTCCACTCTTCACTGGGCCGGGGGCGTCGCCTCGTCGTCGACCTCGATGCTCTCGATCAGAAACTGGTCGCCGCCGCTGACGCGCAGGCGGCTCGAGCCGCAGCTCGGGCAGCGCTCGGGGAGGGGCGGGCGGACCTCGCTCACGGCCACGCAGTCAAGGCAGAGGGCCGAGGCCGGCACGCGCTTGAAGCGCAGCTCGGCGCCTTCGGCCAGGGTGCCCTGACTGAGGGCGTCGAAGTAGAATTGTACCGAATCATCGACAAAGCTGCTCAGGGCGCCGATCTGCAGGTCGATGCCCCTGATGCGGCGGCCCGCTGCGGCGTCGACCGCGACCTTGATGATACCTTCGGTGACCCCAAGCTCGTGCATGGTTACCTCAGGGCCGGGGGAACGCCCCAGGCCCGCAGCTCGTCGACGACAGCCGCAATCAGGGTATCGAGGGCGGCGCTCACGGCCTCGCTCAGCTCGAGGCCCGGCTCGATCAGGGCGGGCACCATGCCCCAGAGCACGATCCGGCTGGGCATGGCGCCGAGGGTGCTGCCGAGGGCGAGGAGCTCTGCGAGCCCGAACTGGTGTAGCGACAGCTTGTGTGCGAGGGCGGTGGGGATGGCCGCGCCCTCGAGGCGGACGAGGCTGCCGGGGGGGTGGTCAGCGGCGACGGCGTCGATGATCAACAGGTTGCGCACGCCCTCGAGGTGGGGCAGGAGGTGTAGGCCGAGGGTGCCGCCTTCGATGGCTGCGACCTCGTCGGCCAGCCTGTAGCGCTCGACGAGCCGCTCGCACGAGCGCACGCCGAGCCCCTCGTCGCGCAGGATGGTGTTACCCAGGCCCAGCACCAGTGTTGCGGCCATGTCGCTCACGTCCGGCGCAGCTCAGGGCTGCGGCGCCGGGCGGCCCTTGTGTAAGGCCATAACCTTACGCTCTCATCCCTCATGGCGGCTGGCCCGAGTGTAACACCGGCGCGGCGGGCGAGGGGTTAAGAGCCCTTCACTATTCCTTGTGATGATCGCAACAAGAAATATTCACGGGCAGAATAGCTGACTTTACCGCTACTCGTGGCGGGGGTTGGCGGCCTCAGGTCCTCCAGGCCTCGCTCAAGAAGGTGCGGCCTTGCCTACGCTCGCCACAGGGCGCCCGGCAGGCGCCCCCCGCGCAGCAGGTGCTCGAACAGCGTCGGCGGCAGCGGCTCGCTGAAGAGGTAGCCCTGGAACAGGTCGCAGCCGAGCCCCTGGAGGAAGCTATGCTGGGCGTCCGTCTCGACGCCCTCGGCCACCAGCTCCATCTGCAGGTGGTGACCGAGGGTGACGATCGCGCTCACGATGCCGCGCTCGTTGTCGTCGCCGGGGCGCCCGATGCGGCCGACGAACGAGCGGTCAACCTTAAGCACGCTGATCGGCAGGCGCTGCAGATAGACCATCGAGGAGAAGCCGGTGCCGAAGTCGTCGATCGCCAGGGTCAGCTGCAGCTCGCGCAGCTCGCTGAGCTGGCGCGAGACCGCCGCGACATCGCCCATCAGCATGCTCTCGGTCAGCTCGAGCTCGAGCCAGGTCGGGTCGAGCTCGCTCTGGTCGAGGATCTGGTGCAGCATAGGGATGAAGCCGGGCTGGGCGAACTGCAGGGCCGAGACGTTGGCGGCCACCCGGACCGGGGGCAAGCCGCGGCGCTGCCACTGGCGCGACTGTCGGCAGATCTCGCCGATGCACCACTCGCCGATCGGCACGATCAGGCCGAGCTCCTCGGCCAGCGGGATGAAGCGGGCCGGCGGGATGAGCCCCAGCTCGGGGTGACGCCAGCGCAGCAGGGCCTCGGCCCCCGCCAGGCGGCCGCGGCGGTTGACCTTGGGCTGATAGTAGAGGGCCAGCTCGTCGCGCTCGACCGCCCGCCGCAGGTGTGTCTCGAGCTGCAGCCGCTCGAGGGCGGCCCGGTTCACCCTGGCGTCGAAGAACTGAAAGCTGTTGCGCAGGGTGCTCTTGGCCCGGTACATGGCCGCGTCGGCGCTGCGCTGCAGCGAATCCGAGTCCTCGCCGTCAGAGGGGTAGAGGCTGGCCCCGATGCTCGCGCTGACGAACAGCTCGTTGCCGTCGATCAGGAAGGGCAGGCGCAGCATGTCGTGGAGCCTGCGGGCCACCCGTGTCACCTGCTGGGCGCTGGTGACATCGGGCAAGACGAGCATAAACTCGTCGCCGCCGCGGCGGGCCAGGGTGTCGGTGGCCCGCACGCAGCCCTCGAAGCGGCGGGCCAGCTGCACCAGCAGGGCGTCGCCCACGGCGTGGCCGAGGGTGTCGTTGATCTGCTTGAAGCGGTCGAGGTCGATAAAGAGCACGGCGGCCATGTGCCTGCTCCGGCGGGCCGCCTCGAGGGCCTGGCGCAGCCGGTCCTCGAACAGCAGGCGGTTGGGCAGGCCGGTCAGGGCGTCGTGATGGGCCTGGTGGGCCAGCTGGCGCGTGCGCTCGTGCTGCTCGACGGCGATCGCCATCAGCTGCCCTACAAGCTCGACGAAGGCCAGGTCGTCGGCCGTAGGCTCTGGGTCCGAGCGCTTGCAGAGGATGAGCTGGCCCTGCACGCTGTTGCTGCCCTCGTGAAGTGGGGCGTGCCAGCAGGCGGCGATGCCGGCGAGCTCTCCATGCCTTGGCAGCGTCTGAGAGCTCAGATCAGAGGGGCGGGCCACGACGATGCCTGGGGGGGCGGCGACGGCCGCGCGGCTCATAGGCTCGGCCGCCCAGCGGTCGAGCTCGGCCGTGGCCTCCCCGCCGAGGCCGATGGCGAGCGAGCGGAAGACCCCGCTGCCCCGCAGGAAGAGGGCCGTGTAGATCAGGTCGGCGTAGCGGTCGTGAACCATCTCTAGCACGCGTGTGATCACGGTTGCGAGGCTATGCTGGCGGGCGATCAGCTCGAGGATCTGGCGCTTGTCGGCCTCGAGGATCACCTGGCGCTTGTTGCTGGTGATCTCCTCGTGGGTCAGCACGGCCCTGGCCCAGCCGTCGCCGCAGGCGGCGGCCCTGATGCTGAACCAGCGCCGCCCCGCAACGCCCTCGACGGCGTACTCGATGCTAAAGGAGGGCTGCTCGCCCCTGAGCACGGCGCCGACCCCGACCGCCGTCTCGCCGGCCGCAGCGTGGTAGGGACCCGCTCGCTCGCACGACTCCAAGTAACTCTCGCCGATCTGGGTGCGTCGCTCGGGCGAGTGGGTGCTCTCGATCATGTCGAGCCAGGCGCGGTTCGCGGCGATGATCACCCCCGCGCTGTCGAGGATGACGATTCCGGCCGAGAGGTTGTCGAGGGCCGCGCGCAGCACCTGCTGCGACTGCAGCAGCATCTGCTCGGTCCGCTTGCGGTCGGTCACGTCGCGCAGGTGGGCCAGGGTGGCCGGCTCGTTGAACCAGATGATCGGGCGCACGTGGATCTCGGCGATCATCACCCCATCGGGGCGCAGGATCTCCAGGTCAGTCGAGTGCTCGGCCGGGAGCGGCAGGCCGATCGGCTGGCCGACCAGGACGGCGGCCGGGCGCCCGAAGAGCCTGGCTGCGGCGGGGTTGGCGAAGCAGACCAGGCCGTCCTCGCCGACGACGAGCAGGGCATCGGTTGTCTCTGCGACGATGGTTTGGGCGGCGCCAGCGACTGTATACTGATCTAACCCGGGGGTGGCTGCGACGCTGGGCTGGAGTGGCTCGGGTTTAGACTGCATCGATAACCTCCCGCTTACGAGGGCGGCGGACTCTCGCTGTCCTCTTCGCGGAACATGGCCCCCAGGCGCTCGATCTCGCTGGGGCTCATATGGATGAACTGCCCTGAAAGGATGCCCGAGATATTGCGGAAGGCGCGACCGATATGCATGCCGCTTCCGTCGATTGCGAACTCGCGGATCTCTTTGTCGTGGTACGAGCCGCGCATCTTGAGCACGGTCAGGCCGCGGCGCATCTCGCCGAAGATCTCGACGTAGCGCAGCAGGATGATCGAGTCGGTGATCGTCGAGATATGGGCCTCGGTGATCGAGGTGCCGCCGAGCAGGGTCGGCGTGGTCGAGGTGTAGAGCCCGGCCATCTCCTGGTGCTTGATGAACGAGGTCAGGCCGATCACGAACTCGCGGAAGCCCTTGATCGTCGAGACGCGCTCGAGGGCCGAGAGGCTGTCGATGGCGACCCGCTGGGGCTTGAACTGCTCGATCTCGGACTGGATGGCGATCAGCTGGTCTTCGAGGCTGGTCACCTCGGGGTAGTTGCAGACCACCCGCAGCAGGCCGTCGCGCTCGAGCTGCTCGAAATCAACACCCCAGCCCGTCGCGTTGCGGAAGAGCTGGTCGTGGCTCTCTTCGAAGGCGAAGAGCAGCGAGCGCTCGCCGCGGGCGGCCCCGGCGGCCATGAACGCGGTCGCCATCAGGGTCTTGCCGGTGCCGGTGGCGCCGCTGACCAGGATGATCGAGTCGCGGAAGAAGCCCCCGCCGCACATACGGTCGAGCTCGGCGTTGCCCGAGGTGATGCGCAGGCTGGACGAGCGCTGCTTCAGCTCGATCGCCGAGAGCGGGATGACCACGATGCCCTGGCCGGGGATGACCGTGAAGGGGAAGCCGCCCTTATGGTGCGAGGTGCCGCGGAACTTGAGGATCTCGACCGTGCGGCGGCGCTTCTCTTCCTCGAGCAAGTTGCGCAGGATGACCACATCGTCGGCGACGAACTCCTCGACGCCATAGCGGGCGATGTCACCGTACTCCTGCGAGCGCTCGGCGGTGATCACGGCGGTGACCCCGAGCTGCCTGAGGGTTGCGACGATGCGGAACAGCTCGTTGCGCACCAGGCGGGTATCGCTCAGGCGGGTGAAGATCGCGCCGAGCGAGTCCATCGAGACGCGGGTCGCCCCGGTGCGCTTGACGGCGTGCTCGATGCGGGCGAGCAGGGCGCCGAGGTCGTAGGCGCCCATCTCGATCAGCTCGTCGTCGGGCTGGGGCGAGGCGTCGACGAAGGCCCAGCGGCCCTGCTCCTCCCAGGCGGCGATCGTCCAGCCGAAGCCGTACATATTCTGGCGCAGGGCCTGGGGCGACTCCTCGAAGGTCACGAAGACCCCCGCCTCGCCGGCCATCACCCCTGCGGCGAGAAACTGGGCGGCGAAGACCGTCTTGGCGCTGCCGGCGGTGCCCGAGACGAGGGTGGTGCGGCCGCGGGGCAACCCGCCATTGGCGATGTGGTCGAAGCCGGGGATGCCAGTCGGCAGCCGCTCAATTGAGACAAGCTGAGCGCTCAATGCAATCTTCCTTCGCTTAGCAGCGTTGGGGGCGACCCTGGATGGTGCTCAGGGCTGCTCTGGGGGTAAGTTCAGGGCTGCCAGCAGCTCGGCAGGGTCGGCGCCGAGGTCGCCGATGATCCGGCGGGTCGGTGTGGGTTCTTCCTTGATCAGGGTTGGGGTTGCGAGAATCTTGCGGGCCTCGGCCTGCTGGGGATCGGCCAGGACATCGACGATCACCAGTTCACAAGGGTAGGCGGCCAGCTCGCGCTCGCAGATTCGCCGCAAGGTGGCGATGGCTCGTTCTGCGCGTGGCGTGCGCCCGGCGACATAGAGATGGAGAACGATCTTGGTCACTGCGGTGCTCGTGAGCGCTAGTACTGACCGGAAGCCGCGTCGGTGCGTTCGTCGTCGTCGCGCCTGAGGGCGCGGCTGCGGTAGTAGGCCGCCAGGTGGCCCATGAGCTCGAGGACCAGCAGGCGCCCTTCCTCGAGGTAGGCTTGCTGGCGCGCCTGGGGGGCGTCGAGGCCGGCGGCGCGAACGGCCGCGAGGTGGATGTCGACGATGTCGCGCGGGGCGGCCTGGGCGAGGCCCAGGCGCTCGCCCAGGTCGCGCAGGGCCGCGGCGAAGGTCGAGGGCATGCCGGACGAGTGGGCGGGGCTCTGCTGGGCGCGGTGGCGCAGGGCCTCGTCGAGCAGCGCGCGATAGCGGTCGACGGCCTGCGTGAAGGCCCCCAGTGCGCGCTGCCGAAGCGGCGCCGGGTTGGGGCTGCGCATCGCCGCCGTCTCGCCGCGCGAGATCTGGTCGATGGCGCGCAATTCGCGCTCGCGCGCGCGAAGGCGGTCGCGCAGGGCCTCGGCCTCAGCCGCGGCGCGCACCAGGCGACGCTGGTTGGTGACGTTCGTGTGCGAGACCAGCAGGCCGGGGCGCTCGCCGCGCAGGGGGACGGCCCGCAGGGCGAACCAGCGCTCCTCGCTGGGCGAGTGACAGGGGTACTCGAGCTCGAACGACGGCAGCTCGCCCGCGAGCACGGCCCGCATGCCCCTGACGACCTCCGGCGCCTCGTCTGCCCAGTCGCCCGCGGCGTGGCCGCAGACCGAAAAGTAGTTGACGCCGATACCGGTTGCGCGCAGTTCGGGGTCGCCATTGGACCGCGCGAATTCGCGCCAGGCGTCGTTCACGGCGATGATCGTGCCGTTGGCGTCGAGCACGGCCAGGTGTACGGTCAGGGCGTTGAGGATGGCCCAGTTGAAGGCCTCGGCGTCGCGCAGGGCCTGCTGGGCCCGCCGGTGCTCGGTGATGTCGCGCAGCGAGATGAGCTGGGCGGCGGCGCCCTCCCACTCGGTGTCGACGACCCGCATCTCGGCGATCTGGTTGGCCCCATCGGGGTGGAGGAGGTCGATCTCGGCGCGCTCGCCGCGCAGCACGGGGTAGCCGAAGTTCTGGCCGATCAGCGCCGAGCGCGGGCGCCCGAGGATGGCCGCGGCCGCGGGGTTGATAAAACGCACCAGACCATCACTGTCGACGACGATGATCCCGTCGGCGTTGGCTGTGACGATCTGGTGCAGCTGTGAGCTGTCGGTCTGTTCAGGCGGCCGGCTGCTAGGCTTTTGCATCATGTGCATAATCCTTCGCCTAGGCCGCCCTGTCAAGTGTGGTTTGGCCGAGGAAGCCCCGCGAATATCGCGGGAGGGTCAGGGAGGGTCAAACCCTCCCTGAAGCCCTTCAGACAGATCAGCTTACTCGCCCTTGACCACGGTCCACAGGTCGGTGAAGGCGGTGGTGGTCTCGTTGCGCTCGATCCACTCGAGGCGCTTCAGCATCTCCTCGTTGGGGGCGAAGCCGGCCGCGTAGAGGTCGCGCACCTCCTGCGAGAGCAGGGGCACGGCCTCTTTGATCGGGGTGATGTAGCCGACATACTCGGCGTTCTTGGCCGCGATCGCGGGGCGCATGAGGAAGTTGAGGAAGACGTGGGCGGTGTAGGCGTTGGGCGAGTCCTTCAGGATGACCGCGTTATCCATCCAGATTGTGCCGCCCTCTTTGGGGATGACGAAGGTGATGTCGGGGTTGCCGCCGAACTCGTCGCCGAGGCCGTTGCGGGCCTGCATGGCCTGGCCGCTCCAGGTGTGGGCCAGCACATACTCGCCCGAGGCCAGCTTGCGGTTGACGTCCGAGCTGTTGTAGGCCGACAGGAAGGGCTTCTGAGCGATCAGCAGGTCTTGGGCCTGCTGTAGCACGGCCGGGTCGGTGTTGTTCAGCGACTGGCCGAGGAACTTGAGGGCGGCGCCGGGCGTCTCGCGCTCGTCCTCGAGCATGCTGAACTTGCCCTGGATGGCGGGCAGGCTGGCCGGGTCGAAGAGGGCCGCCCAGCTGTCGATGCCGTTGGGGAAGACCGAGGTATTGTAGGCGATCCCGGTCAGGCCCAGCAGGTAGGGCACCGAGTAGGTGTTCTCGGGGTCGAAGTACTTGGCCAGGTAGGCCGGGTCGACGCCCGCCAGGTTGGGCAGCAGCGACTTATCGAGGGGGAGGGCCAGGTCTTCGGCGGCGACGATCTGCACGGCGTAGTCCGAGGGCACGACGATGTCGTAGCCCGAGTTGCCGGCCCGCACCTTGGCGATCATGTCCTCGTTCGAGTCGTAGGTGTCGTAGATCACCGTGACCCCGTACTCGGCCTCGAACTCCTCGAGGACGGTCGGGTCGATGTAGTCGCTCCAGTTGTAGAAGTAGAGCTCTTTCGCCAGCTTGCTGCGGTCGACCCCGTCGGCCGCGGGGGCGGCGGCGCCGCCCGAGGAGTCTGCTGCGCCGCTGCCGTACTCGTTGCCGGGGCTCGCGGTCGAGTCGCCGCCACAGGCGGCCAGGGCGGGGATCATCAGGGCCAGGATGAGGCTCAAGGTAAAGAGTCTGCGCTTCACGGGCCGGGTCCTTTCTTCACAGAGGGCGGTAATGCTTTCCAGCGGAAGGTGAGGCGTGGAGGGAGGCCCTCCACATCGACCGGGGGCCGAAGGCTCCCGCACCCCGCCGCGGGCAGCGGCGACAATCGTAACTCGGTTACGGATCTAGTTTTAGCGGCGGCGCTGCACGAGCTGCGAGAGCACCACGAGGCTGATCGAGAAGACCAGCATGAGGGTCGAGATCGCGTTGACCTCGGGGGTGACGGCGCGGCGGACCTTGTTATAGACCTCGACGGGCAGCAGCGAGGTGCCAGGGCCCGAGAGGAACAGGCTGATAATGAAGTCGTCGAGCGAGAGCGTGAAGGCCAGCAGCGCCCCGCCGATGATGCCCGGCAGGATGAGCGGGAAGGTCACCCGCCAAAAGGTGTTCCAGGCGTCGGCGCCGAGGTCGGCCGCGGCCTCTTCGAGGCGGCGGTCGAAGTTCTTCAGGCTGGTGCGCACCACCACCACCACGAAGCTGATGCTGAAGGCGATGTGGGCGATAATCACCGTGGTGAGGTTGCGGCGCATGACCTGGCCGGTCATGGCGTTGATCAGGTCGAAGGCGAAGGCCGAGAAGGCCAGCAGGGCCACGGCCATGACAATCTCGGGGATGACGATCGGCAGATAGAGCACCGCGTCGACGCCCGTGCGCCCCCGAAAGCGGTAGCGCTCCATGGCCAGGGCGGTGAGCGTGCCGAGGATGGTCGAGACCAGGGTCGAGATGAAGGCCACGTAGAGCGTATTCAGGGCCGCGCCCATCAGCCGCTCGTTGTTGAACAGGCGCACATACCAGTCGAGGGTGAAGCCCGTCCAGCGCACGCCGAACTCGTCGCGGGTGAACGAGAAGATCACCAGGATGACGATCGGCACATAGAGGAACATGTACATCAGCACCGCGTGGGCGGCGAGGGTCAGCCCGCCCCAGGTGAGCCGCCCGCGCTCAACGGCGGGCTTGGCGGCCCGTGTCCTCGCCTGAGCCTGGGAGGTTGCCTCGATCATCGGTCCTCCTCGGTGGTGGTGCGGAAGTACAGCAGGATCAGCGCCATCAGGACGAGCATCATGACCATGGCCATCGCCGAGCCCAGGGGCCAGTTGGGCGGGTTCGAGCGCAGGAAGAGGCGCTGGATCAGGTTGCCCAGATAGTCGACCTTGGCCCCGCCCAGCAGCTCGCTGACCACGAACTGGCCGACGGTCGGGATGAAGACCAGCACCGAGCCGGCGGCCACCCCGGGCATAGTCATCGGCAGCATCACGCGCATGAAGGCCCGCCGCTTGCTAGCCCCCAGATCGGCCGCCGCCTCCATCAGGGTGAAGTCGAAGCGGTCGATCGCGGCATAGAGCGGCAGCACCATGAAGGGCAGCTCGCCATAGACCAGGCCCAGCAGTGTCGCGCCCTCGGTGTTGAGCAGGGTGAGCGGCGGCAGACCCAGGGCCATCAGGCTGCTGTTGATCAGGCCGTTGTTGGCCAGGATGATCTGCCAGGCGTAGATGCGCACCAGGAAGTTGGTCCAGAATGGGATGAGCACCAGGAAGAGCAGAATGGTGCGCCAGCGGGCCGGCTGCCGGACGATGAAGAGGGCCAGCGGGTAGCCGAGCAGCAAGCAGATCAGCGTTGTGAGGAGGCTCATCCAGATCGAACGTACGTAGGCGTTGACGTAGATCGACCTGGTGAAGAGGGTGATGTAGTTCTCGAGGGTGAACACCCAGACGACATTGCCCCGCGGGCCGTTGGTCATGAAGCTGTAGAGCAGAATGATCAGCAGGGGCAGGGCGAAGAAGAGCAGCAGCCAGAGCAGCCCGGGCGAGAGCAGGGCCGCAAGGTTGCGCCGGTCGCGCTTCGCGCGCTCGCGCTCGAAGGTGTTGAGGGCCACTGGCGTCTCCTACTCGGTCAGCACGAGGGCGTTGTCGGGCGGGCAGACTAGCACGGCCGGCTCGCCGGCCTGCCAGTAGGCGTCCCGGTCGAGCGTGCTGAGGGTGTTTTGCTCCCAGACGTCGAGGGTGCGCAGCTCGTTCAGCCGAACGGTGAGGCGCGTATCGCTGCCGATGTAACTGACCAGCTCGACCCGCACCGGCAGGGTGAAGGGACCGTCGGCCTTGGCGTGCTCGGGCGGGACGAGCTGAGCCTTCTCGGGGCGAATCGAGAGGGTGGCGACCTCGCCCATAGTGACCGGGCGCGGGGTGATCCCGCGCAGCTTGAGGCCGTCGGGGGTCTGGATAGTGGCGTAGTTGCCGCCGTTCTCGATCACCTTGCCGTCGATGAAGTTGGTCTCGCCGATGAAGTCGGCCACGAACTTGCAGGTCGGGCGCTCGTAGATCTCGGTGGGCGAGCCGACCTGCAGCACCTTGCCCTGGCTCATGACCGCGATGCGGTCGGACATGGTCAGGGCCTCTTCCTGGTCGTGGGTGACGAAGATGAAGGTGATCCCGACCCGGCTCTGCAGGCTCTTCAGCTCGAGCTGCATCTCTTTGCGCAGCTTCTGGTCGAGGGCGCCCAGAGGCTCGTCGAGCAGCAGCACCTCGGGCTGGTTGACCAGGGCGCGGGCCAGGGCCACGCGCTGCTGCTGGCCGCCCGACATCTGGCGCGAGCGCCGCTGGGCGAAGGCCCCCAGCCGCACCATCTCGAGGGCCTCCTTCACCCGCGGCCCGATCTCGGCCTTGGGCAGGCGTTTCATCTCGAGGCCGAAGGCCACGTTCTGCTCGACCGTCATGTGCGGGAAGAGGGCGTAGGACTGAAAGACGGTGTTGACTGGGCGCTGGTGCGGGGGGGTGGTGGCCATCTCGCGCCCGTGAATGAGGATATTGCCGCTGGTGGGGTACTCGAAGCCGGCGATCATACGTAAGGTCGTCGTCTTGCCGCACCCGCTCGGCCCGAGCATCGAGAAGAACTCGCCGTCGCGGATCTGCAGAGAAACGTGGTCTACGGCGTGCACATCGCCAAATCGCTTGACGACGTCGCGGAGCTCAATCGCGTTTGCGTCGCTCAACACATTGCTCCTGGGCAAGCTTAGGGCTTCGGTGGGCGCAACAGCGCACACAGCAGCCCTTGCCGTGATGACCCGTCTGTGGGGATACTCTAGTATACCACAATTTAACCTGTCGCCTGGCCTTCCGGCGCGCCCCAGACCCGGCAGCGATTGCGGCCCTGGGCCTTGGCCAGATAGAGGGCGTTGTCGGCGTGCGAGACCACGCTGAGGCCGTCGTCCTGCTCGGGGTCGAACTCGGCGGCCCCGATGCTGACCGTGATCGAGAACTCCACCGTCTCGGCCAACGTGAAGCGTTTGTTCTCGACCCGCTTGCGCAGCCGCTCGCCCAGCTCGGCCGCGGCGGTCGCCCCGGTCATCGGCAGAATGGCGAGAAACTCTTCGCCGCCGTAGCGCCCCAGGTGGTCGGTGCTGCGGATCGAGCTCAGCAACAGCTCGGCGGTCATCGCCAGCACCAGGTCGCCGGCCGGGTGCCCGTAGCGGTCGTTCACCTGCTTGAAATGGTCGATATCGATCAGCAGGACGGCGCACGGCAGGTGATAACGCTTGGCGCGGCTGGTCTCCTCGCTCAGGCGCAGCATCAGGCTGCGCCGATTGAGCAGCCTGGTCAGCTCGTCGGTGTGGGCCAGCTCTTCGATCTGGCTCAGGGCCTGCTCGAGCTGGCGTTGCTTCTGCTCCAGGGCGTAGCGTGTCTTCTCGAGGTGGCGCGTCGTGAGGGCCAGCTCGTTGGTGACCAGCATGTACTGCTCGGCCGACTGCTGATCGAGGGGGGCCAGGGGCTCGGCCAGCATGACTACCTGTCCCTCGGGCACGCGGATCGTGCGGCAGCGGTACGAGCGCGGCAGCGAGGTGGCGCTCTCGACGAAGTGCAGCATGATCGGCCCGGCCGCATGCTCGACGCGGGCCTGTGCGAGCAGGTGCTGCAGGCGCAAGCCGCTGTGCTGGTCGAGCAGTTGGGTGATATTGTCGCCGGCGGTTAGGGCGAGCAGCTGGCCCAGGGCGGCGTTCCACGCGAGTAGCTGCCCGCTCTGGTCGAGCAGCGCGACGAGACAGTGGCTATGCTCGAGCAGTAACCTGCCGCCATACGCGAGGAGGAGCTCCGATGGGCCCATTGTGCAGCCTGGCACTAGGTAAGGCAGGTGGTGACTCTACCACGAGCCTCGTCGCTCGTCGCTAGCCGAAGGAATGGATCACATGCGACCCTGGCGCAATTCCAAACAGCTCGGCTATTTGTACACTAGGGTCGTCCACCCTCGATGAGGGCGATGCCCTCGTGGGCCGTGCTCCCCAGCCCATCGGCGCCCACCCGCTGCCAGATGGCGGGGTCGGCCCTGTAGGCCTGGCCGCCGACGAGGATTTTCGGCATACAGCCCAGCTTGGCGGCGCGTACCTCGGCGATCAGGGCCGTCACGGCCGGCAGACTGCTGGGGAGCGTCGTCGAGATACAGAGGTAGGTCGCCTCGGTCTGCTCGAGCAGGGCAATCACGCTCGCGCTCGGCGTGCTGGCGCCGGTGCAGTAGACATCCCAGCCGTTGACTTCGAGCAGATCGGCCACAATCCGCGTCCCGATCTCGTGAAACTCGCCGGGCGAGGAGGTGATCACGATCCGCCCCTTAGTGCGCGGCAGCTCGAGGATCATGGGGTAGTAGCGCGCCATGACTCGCTGGGTGATCGCTGTGGCCATATGCTCCTGGCCGACGGTGATCTCGCCGCGCGCCCACAGATAGCCGATCTCGTAGAGCGAGGGCTGGATGACGCTCTCCCACCAGATCGGAATCTGGGCCGGCCCCTGCACATATTCGCCGGTCACCGCGATGGCCGCCTGGGCGTCGGGCTTCAGCAGCGCCGCCAGGAAGCGCCGGTAGTAGTCCAGCAGCTCGGCCGTGATTTCGGGCTCGACGTGGGGATTGTGGGCCA
Organism: uncultured Oscillochloris sp.; assembly: GCA_964555675.1. Classification (GTDB taxonomy): domain Bacteria; phylum Chloroflexota; class Chloroflexia; order Chloroflexales; family Chloroflexaceae; genus CAIWXH01. Next base: position 35,633 of record CAZKTU010000009.1, on the reverse strand, counting down.
GCAGCACCAGTTGGGGATGCAGCTCTTGCAGGCAGCGGTATACCCGCTTGATCTGCGCGGCGGCCGGCGGGTCGAGGTGCTGGTCGAGGGCCTCGCTCCAGAGGGCCAGCTCGAGCGGGAAGCAGTGGAGGGCCACGCCGCGCAGCAGGTGCGTCTTGTAGACCCAGGCGAACAGGTCGATCAGGGCCGCGGCGCTCTTCAGGCGCAGCTGCCCCTCGAACACGCGCGCGTGCTCGCTATGGTTGGCATAGAGCACACTGAGCGGCAACTGGCCGAGCAGGACAATCAGGTCGGCGCGCTCGCTCATGCGGCGGTTGACATAGTCGATCAGCAAATGAGCCTGGCGCCCATAGGCGTCAGATGCCTCGGCGTCGACAGCCTCAAGAGCCCGCGCCAGCTGCGACGCGCCCTGGGTAGTCATAGTCGGCTCACAATCGTCGGGCTGCGCAGTCGGCGTCGCGAGGTGCAGATGCTGAGCTGGGTAGCGGCGGAAGCGGTGGCCCTGCGAGCGTCTGGCCCACGGGTCCTGCTCAGTGTAAGTCACCGGCTAGAAAGCTTCAAGTAGGTCGAAAGGCGGGTGCCTGGGTGTCATCTGCCCCCTGCCTAGCCAGGACCTACGTCCCTGTCTCGTTGGGAATGTTAAGCGTTATGCCGCTCCATACAGGCGTTGACAAGCGTTCCAAGCCTATGTTATAGTTCCTCAACCCAACGTAGGTTAAACCTCCCTTAAAGCTGCGCACTGTTGCAAGGCTGCTCCACGAACGAGCCGGCGTCGCCGTATTCCTGTCCCGTTTCATGCGCCGCGGGCGCGGCGGGGCGCTTCAACTTACCTATCTTCTCCCATACCCCGGTCAGATTGCCTAGAGTAACAGGAGGACCCGTGCGACGCAGACGCTCTACCGTAATGGCCTTGACAGCCCTGGTGTTCAGCATCGTCCTGGCAGCGTGTGGTGCCTCGGCCCCGAGCACCCCGCCGCCCGCCGCTGAGGCCACCAGCGCCCCCGCCGCCGAGGCCCCCGCCGCCGCGGCCCCCGTAACCCTGCCCAATGGCGTGACGCTCCCCGCCGACGCCGCCCCGCCCGAGTATCAGGTCTACGTCAACTACTTCCAGAACGACGCGCCCTACACCACCCTCGACTTCATGGAGTCGGTCTACGCCCGCGGCGGCGTCGGCCCCCTGAACGACCTGATCTCCGAGCCCCTGGTGCGCCTGAACAAGGACTTCGAGGTTCAGCCCGCCGCGGCCCTGAGCTGGGAGTCGAACGCCGACGGTACGGTCTGGACCTTCAACCTCGACCCGAACCTGGTCTGGAGCGACGGCACCCCCCTGACCGCCGACGACTATGTGCTGACCTTCCAGTACGCCGCCGACCCCGCCCACGCCTGGGACTTCGCCTGGTACTACAGCGCCCCCGGCGCCATCCTGAACTGGGACAAGGCCGTGGCGGGCGAGGTGCCCACCAGCGAGATCGGGGTCAAGGCCGAGGGCCCCAACACCCTGGTCGTGACCACCGAGACCCCGGCGCCCTTCCTGCCGGCCAAGCTGCTCTACAGCACCCCCTTCCAGAAGAAGGCCTTCGAGACCCACGGCCCGCTCTATAACAACGACCCGGCCACCTCGGTCTCCTCCGGCCCCTTCGTCCTGACCGAGTTCAAGAAGGGCGAGCGCATCGTCTGGGAGGCCAACCCGAACTACAAGGGCAGCAATAAGCCCTTCATCCAGAAGGTGATCAGCATCGGGGCCAAGCCCGAGACCTACCTGCTGGGCTACCAGTCGGGCGAGGTCGATTTCGTCACCGGCCAGGCCCTGCAGGCCGCCGACAACGAGATTGTCGCCGCCGACCCCGAGCTCTCGCAGCAGATCCGCACCAACTCGCAGGACTTCCGCACCGACTACCTGTTCTTCGACAACGAGAGCCCGCCCTTCAACGATGTGAAGGTGCGCCAGGCCTTCGGCCACATCGTCGACCGCGACACCCTGATCAAGTCGATCATCACGCCCAGCCAGGGCATCCCCGCCTACTCCTTCCTGATGCCCGGCTTCCCCGGCTCCAACTCCGAGGGCCTGAAGGACATCCAGAGCTACGACCCCGAGAAGGCCCGCGCCCTGCTGGCCGAGGCCGGCTACCCGAACGGCGAGGGCTTCCCCAAGCTGACCCTGTGGCTGCGCAATGAGCCCCCGGTGCGCCAGGCTGTGGCCCAGGCCATCGCCGCGACGATCAAGCAGGAGCTGGGGATCGAGGTTGACGTTCAGAACCAGGACCAGAAGGTCTTCATGGATGCCCTGAACGCCCAGCCGACCGAGATTCAGTTCGGTATGGTCTCGTACGGCATCGACTTCCTCGACCCCTCGAACATGCTCGGCGTCTGGCTGGGCGGCGGTCGCCACAACTGGAACAACGCCGAGTACGATAAGCTGGTCAGCGACGCCGCCGCCAACCTCGACACCACGGCGCGTATGGTCCAGTTCCAGGAGGCCGAGCGCCTGCTGGTCACCGAGGCCCCGGCCGTCTGGATCTACCACCGCACGGTGGGCGACCTGATGAAGCCCTATGTGGCCGGCTCGGTGCTCGAGCCCAACAAGGCCGGCAGCGCCGCCCTGCAGTGGCCGGGCTTCTCGGTCTTCAGCGACTCGATCGGCTCGCTCTACATCACCAACGAGGTGCTGAAGTACCGCACCGAGCCGCCGAAGTAGGATCGTCTCCGGCCGGCCCGCGCACCTGGCGCGGGCCGGCCTGACCATTTCGCCGGCTTCGCGCCGCTCATCCTGGGGAGATCCATGGCTCGTTATATCATCGGGCGTCTGGTCGGCCTCTTCCTGGTCCTGCTGCTGGTCTCAGTAGTGGCCTTCCTGCTGATGCACTCCATCCCCGGCGGCCCGTTCGACGAGCTCCAGATGCCGCTGCCGCCCGCGGCCAAGGCCAATGTTCTGGCCAAGTACGGCCTCGATAAGCCCCTGCACGAGCAGTACTTCCGCTATATGGGCGCGGCCCTGCAGGGCGACTTCGGCTACTCGTTCCAGAGCCCCGACGAGACGGTGGCCGAGCTGATCGGCCGGACTTGGCCGGTGAGTATCGCCCTCGGCGGGATCACGGTGATCATCTGTCTCGGCGGCGGCTTCCTGCTGGGCATTATCGCCGCCCTGCGCCCCAACTCGCCCCTCGACTATGGCGTCACCCTGGTCGCCACCCTCGGCATGACCGTGCCGAACTTCGTGATCGCAATCTGGCTGATCCTGCTCTTCGTGGTGCAGCTGCGCATCCTGCCGATCGGCGGCTGGAGCGCCGACTGGCGCACATGGGTGATGCCGGTGCTGGCCCTCGGCCTGCTGCCCATGGGCGTGGCCGCGCGCTACACCCGGGCCAGCCTGATCGACGTGCTCGGCGCCGACTATATCCGCACCGCCAGGGCCAAGGGCCTCGGCGAGCGTATGGTCATCTATCGCCACGCCGTCAAGAACGCCCTGATCCCGATTATCACCGTGCTCGGGCCGCGCGTCCCCGACCTGATCACCGGCACGATCTTCGTCGAGACGATGTTCCGCGTCCCCGGCCTGGGCAAGTTCTTCGTCACCAGCGTCACCCAGCGCGACTACCCCATGATTATGGCGGTCATGCTGCTGGTTGCCGCCACCTGGGGTATCGTCTACCTGCTCACCGACCTGCTGTACGTGGTGATCGACCCGCGCATCCGTCTTACCTAGGAAGCACCCATGACCCAGAGCAGCCCGACTGAGACAGCGGCGCCCCCGCTCAGCCAATCGGTCCCGGTGGGATCCGTCGCCCTCAAGGAGCGCCCGCCCTCGAACCTCTGGATCGACGCGGCCCGCCGCTTCTCGCGCAACCGTCTGGCGATGGCTGCCCTGGTGATCGTAGGGATGATGGTCTTTGTGGCGATCTTCGCCGATCTGCTCGCGCCGACCCCCTATGACTATGCGGTGCTCAGCGAGGCGCGCCAGTTTCCCAGTCGCGAGCACTGGCTCGGCACCGACGAGGTCGGCCGCGACCTGCTCAGCCGACTGATCTACGGCGCGCGCATCTCGCTGATCGTCGGCTTTGGCGTGCAGTTTATCGCCCTGGCGATCGGGGTGCCCCTCGGGCTGCTGGCCGGCTCGATGGGCGGCTGGGTCGACTATGTGATCATGCGCGTCGTCGAGGTCTTCACCGCTATCCCACAGCTGCTCTTCGCCCTCTTCCTGGTCTCGATCTTCGGCGGCGGTCTGCTCAATATTATTTTGGCGATCGGCCTGATCAGCTGGGTCGAGATCTGCCGCCTGACCAGAGCCCAGCTCTTCTCGCTGCGCGAGAAAGAGTTCATCGAGGCCTCCCACGCCCTGGGCGTGCCCGAGTGGCAGATCATGGTGCGCCACATGCTGCCCAACGCCCTCACCCCCCTGATCATCGCCGTGGCGATCGGCATCCCCACGGCCATGTTCACCGAGGCCGGCCTCAGCTTCCTCGGGCTCGGCATCAACGACCCCTTGCCCAGCTGGGGCAAGATGGTCGGCAACTCGTTCTCCTACATTCGGGTCTACTGGCACCTCGGGCTCTTCCCCACCCTGCTGATCGCCACCTCGATGCTCAGCTTCTCGCTGGTCGGCGACGGCCTGCGCGATGCCCTCGACCCGCGCGCGCGTAAATTCTAGTCCGCCGACCGGTGCACGGGGGCGCAGTACGCTGCGCCCCTTTTTTGTTGCCGTGGCAGCCTGCGCCTGGGCCGTAAATGGCCCGCGCAGGCGGGCCTGACTTGTGCCGGCCGTAACTATCTGTGCTACAATAGGCCGCGTGCTCGCCCCCAGCGGCTTGCGGCGGGCCCCACGCTCCAGGAGGCGCCGATGGATGAACTGATCGCCCGGGTCGCACGGCGGATCGACGCCATCCCCGGCCTGCCCACAGGCGCGCGCCTGCCCCGCCCCCGCCCGCGTACCTCGGATACGCCCCTCGCGGGCCTGATCGACCACACCCTGCTCAAGCCCGAGGCTACCCCGGCCCAGGTGGAGGCCCTCTGCGACGAGGCCGTGCGCTACCGCTTCGCCAGCGTCTGTGTGAACCCGGGCTTCGTGCCCCTGTGCGCGCGGCTGCTGGCCGGCACGCCGGTGGCCGTCTGCACGGTGATCGGCTTCCCCCTCGGGGCGACCACCACCAAGACCAAGGTCTTCGAGGCCGCCCAGGCCGCCGGAAACGGCGCCGCCGAGCTGGATATGGTCATCGCGATCGGCCGCCTGAAGGCCGGCGAGCTGCGCGAGGTGGCCGAGGATATCGGCGCCGTGGCCGAGACTAGCCACGCCGCGGGCGCCCTGCTCAAGGTGATTATCGAGACTGCGCTGCTCAGCGACGAAGAGAAGGTCGCCGCCTGTCTGCTCGCGGCCAGGGCGGGGGCCGACTTCGTCAAGACCAGCACCGGCTTTGCGGGTGGCGGCGCGACCGCCGCCGATGTGGCCCTGATGCGCCGCGTGGTCGGCCCCGAGCTGGGCGTCAAGGCCTCGGGGGGCGTGCGCACCCTGGCCGATGCCGAGGCGATGGTCGCGGCAGGGGCCGACCGGATCGGCGCGAGCGCCGGGGTGACGATCGTCCGCGCGGCCGAAGGCGATCCGACCAATGCGACCACCGAGGGATACTGAGCTCAACTACGGAGGAAACCCTTGAGCATCCTGATCGACAAGGATACGCGCCTGCTGGTCCAGGGTATCACCGGCAAAGAGGGTGAGTTTCACACTCGCGCCATGGCGGCCTACGGCACGAATGTGGTGGCGGGCGCGGTCCCCGGTCGCGGCGGCCAGAAGGCGATCGACGGCAAGGTGCCGATCTTCAACACCGTGGCCGAGGCCGTCAAGGAGACGGGCGCCAATGTCTCGGTGATCTACGTGCCCGCCGCCTTCGCCCCCGACGCCATCCGCGAGTCGGCGGCCGCCGGCATCCCCCTGATCGTCTGCATCACCGAGGGCATCCCCGCCCTCGATATGGTCGCCACCTACAACTTTGTGCAAGAGTGCGGGGTGCGCCTGGTCGGCCCCAACTGCCCCGGCCTGCTCACCCCCGGGCAGGCGAAGGTGGGCATCATCCCCGGCAATATCGCCACCCCCGGCCCGGTGGGCGTGGTCAGCAAGTCGGGCACCCTCACCTACGAGGCCGTCGACGCCCTGACCCGCATCGGCCTCGGCCAGAGCAGCATCGTCGGCATCGGCGGCGACCCGATCATCGGCACCAGCTTCATCGACGTGCTCGAGCTGTTCCAGGCCGACCCCCAGACCGAGGCGATCGTGCTGATCGGCGAGATCGGCGGCGACGCCGAGATCCAGGCCGCCAACTATATCAAGCAGCACGTCACCAAGCCCGTGGTCAGCTTCATCGCCGGCCAGACCGCCCCCGAGGGCAAGCGCATGGGCCACGCCGGCGCGATCATCAGCGGCGGCGAGGGCACGGCCCAGGAGAAGATCAAGGCCCTCGAGGCCGTCGGCGCCAAGGTCGCTCGCCTCCCCACCGATATCGCTCAGCTGGTCAAAGACTCGCTGGGCGCCGGCGTCGCGTAGGCCTCTGCCGAACTGCGGGAATACGAAAGGGAGGGCCGCGGCCCTCCCTTTCGGCTTGTCTGGGGCCCGCTCTACGAGAGCGGGATGCGCAGCTCGACGGTGGTGCCCTGGCCCTGGTCGGTGCGGATGCGCAGGTCGGCGCCGATCAGGTGCGAGCGCTCCTTCATGTTCAGCAGGCCCAGGCTGCCGCGGCTGTTGTAGGTGCTCTCGACGGCGACCAGGTTGAAGCCTCGGCCACGGTCGCGCACGCTGGCCACGAAGGTGTCCTCCTCGGTGTAGAGGTAGATCGTGATCACGTCGCTGCGGGCGTGCTTGCGGGCGTTGTTCACCGCCTCCTGGAGGATGATGAAGGCGGCGGCCTCCTTCTCGGGGGGGAGGCGCGGCATATTGGCCGGGGCCTCGAGGCGCAGGCGCGTATCATTGCCCGAGGGGTCGCGCCAGCGGTCGACGTACTGCTGCAGGGTGGTGAGCAGGCCCTGGGTCTCGAGGCCGAGGGGGCGCAGCTCGAAGAGCAGGGTACGGATGTCGTGGGTGGTCTTATTGACCAGCTCGGCCAGGGTGTCGAGCTCGTCGGGGACGCGCTCGGGCATGGCCTTGTAGAGCTTCTTGATGAACTCGATGTTCATCGCGATCGCGGCGATGCCCTGGGTCGGCCCGTCGTGCAGGTCGCGGGCGATGGCGTGGCGCACGTCGGCCTCTTTGCTCAGCAGGCGGTCGTGCTCCTGCTTGAGGCTCTGGTAGAGGCGGGCGTTCTCGATCGCGATCGCGGCCTGGGCGGCCAGGGTGGTCAGCAGCTGCATGTCCTGGTCGGTGAAGGGCCGCCCGTCGAAGGTGTTGAGGATCTGCATCGCGCCGATGGTGCGGTCCTTGACCTTCATGGGCACGCAGAGGATCGAGCGGGTGACGAACTCGGCCTCGCGGCCGATCGCGTCGTACCAGCGGCTGTCCTGCTCGACGTCGTTGACGATCTGGCCGACCCCGTGGGTGACCACCCAGCCGGCGATGCCCCTGTCGGCGGGCATGCGGTACTGGCGCTGCTCGCCGGGGATGTCGAGCACCAGCTCGCCGCGCTGATCGTCGAGGATGAAGATCGAGCAGCGCTCGGCGCCGACCACCTTGGGCGCCCGCAGCTTGATATCGTTGAGCAGGCTGACGAGGTCGAGGTTGACCGAGAGCGACTGGCCGATCTCGTAGAGCAGGTTCAGCTCGCGCAGGTCGCGCTCGGCGCGGCGCAGCATGGCGATCTTGTCGGCCTCGCCGCCGATTGCGCGCACCAGCAGCACCAGCAGATCCTCGTCGAGGGCGCCGCCGCCCTCGCTGCGCCCCTGGGCATCCTGGCCCTCGACCACGAGGTGCAGCAGGCCGACGCCCTGGCCGGCGCTCTGCAGCGGCAGCTCGATCAGGTCGCGCCCGTCGTCGAGCGAGTAGCTGCCTACGATCGGCTCGCTGCCGTCGGCGCGCCGGCTGAAGCCGTGGCGAGCCTGCTCGACCAGGGTGCGGGCCTCGTCGTCGAGCGGGCCGTAGGTGAGGCGCACAGTCTCGCCGTAGGGGGTCATATAGAGGAGTGCGCCCGCCCTGGCGGGCCAGAAGGAGACGAGGCGCTCGAGCGAGGCTGTGAGTAGCTCTGAGACGCCGTGATGCCCGCCGGCGATGAGCAGCTGGCTCAGAGTCTCAAGGTGGCGTTGGTTGATCGCAATGGGCGACATAAGGCACCTCGTCCGTGAGGGTTATCGTCTGGGTACTGTAACCGAAACGAACAGGCTATGTCAATTATTATGCACCCTAGTATTCACTCCTCGGGCCAGTCGATCTCGATCAGCACATCCTCGCCCTCGATAATCACCGGGTAGACCGGGATGCGCAGCCCCACCGGCGGCACAATGCTCTTGCCGGTGCGCACACTGTAGGTCCAGCCATGCCACGGGCAGGTCACCGTCTCGCCGATCAGGGCGCCCGCCGAGAGGGGGCCGCCCTCGTGCCTGCAGGTGTCGCCAAAGGCATAGAGGATGCCCGCCGCATTGGCCACGGCGATGGGCAGCCCATCGACCTCGAGGTAGCTCATCCGACCGGGCGCCAGCTCGCCCACCCCCAGCACCCGCACCCGCTCTTTCGCCATCGGGCTCGCTCCTGCTGCTCGCTCTTCCGCCCCTCTATCGTACCGCGCAGAGCAAGTGGGGCGGGGCGCCAAGTCGTCGCCGGTTTTCTGACTTTTTCTTCATCTTGGGCCCGACGGCTTGACAAGCTACGACCGGGCGCAATATAATCTGCTTGCCGTCGCACTAGTTGCGTTTGCAACTAAATCGGGCTATGCCAGCCCTGGCCCGCCCAATGCAAAGGAGCATGTTCGTGAGCGCTGAGCGTCTCTCCTACTGGTCACGGTTGGCCCTGCTCGCCGTCCTCGTCGTGAGCGCCCTGGTCATCCCCTCTACCCCCCAGGCTCTGGCCCAGACTCCTACTCAGCCCGCCTCCGTCACCATCGCCGGCAGCCTCCAGAGCGAGCTCGGCTGCCCCGGCGATTGGGACCCCGCTTGCGCGAACACCTTCCTCGATCTAGACGCCGAAGACGGCATCTGGCGGAAGAGCTTCGCCGTGCCCGCGGGCAATTGGGAGTATAAGGCCGCGCTGAACGGCAGCTGGGACGAGAGCTACGGGCTCAACACCGGCCCCGACAACATCAAGCTCGACCTGACCACCCCCCAGAGCGTCAAGTTCTACTACGACCGCGCCACTAACTGGGTCACCAGCAACGCCAACGCGCGTATCGTCACCGCGGCCGGCAGCTTCCAGAGCGAGCTGGGCTGCCCCGGCGACTGGCAGCCCGACTGCCTGCGCTCGTGGCTGCAGGACCCCGACGGCGACGGCGTCTACACCTTCACCACCGCGGCGCTGCCCGCCGGCTCGTACGAGGGCAAGGCCCCGATCAACGAGGCCTGGGACGAGAACTATGGCGCCGGCGGCGTGCGGGACGGGGCCAATATCGGCTTCACCGTCCCCGCCGACGGCGTCGCGATGCTCTTCAGCTTCGTCTCGGCCACCAATACGCTCACGATCCGGCCCGCCGGCGCCTCCTTCCCCGATGGCAACGTCGAGTGGGACGGCCTGCGCCACGACTCGCGCGATACGCTCTACCGCACGCCCGGGGGCGCCGTGCCCGCCGGCACGCCCGTCACGGTGCGCTTCCGCACCTTCCACAACGACGTGACCGGCGTGAGCCTGCGCGTCTATGACGTGAACGCCAACGCCCAGAGCTTCGTGCCGATGGCCCTTGAGGCGAGCGACGTCGACTGCTACCAGGACGGCCTCGCCGGCCGCAGCTGCGACTTCTGGTCGGCCACTGTCGAGCGGGCCCAGCCCAACAATTTGTGGTACCGCTTCGTGGTCAGCGACGGCGCCGATAGCGACTACTACGCCGACAACACCGGCGCCCTCGACGGCGGCCTCGGCGCCGCCAGCGATGACCCGATCGACCAGAGCTTCGCCCTGATGTTCCACGCCCCGGCCTTCAGCTCGCCGAACTGGGCGAAGACGGCCGTGATCTACCAGATCTTCCCCGACCGCTTCCGCAACGGCGAGGACGATAACGACCCCCGGGACGGCGACATCCGCTACGACGACCCGGTGATCAAGCTCGATTGGGGCACCCTGCCCGAGGGCTACTGCCGCAACTACAGCGACGCCACCACCGGCTGCCCCTGGCGCTTCGACACCACCCCGCCCGAGACCAGCCCGACCAAAGAGCAGCCCCGCGGCCGCGACTACTTCGGCGGCGACCTCGAGGGCGTGACCGACAAGCTCGAGTACCTCAAGCAGCTCGGCGTCACGGTGATCTACTTCAACCCGATCTTCGCCGCCGGCTCGAACCACCGCTACGACACCCGCGACTACTACACCATCGACCCCTACCTGGGCGACAACGAGGACTTCAAAGAGCTGGTCGAGGAGGCCCGCGAGTACGGCATCCGCGTCGTCCTCGATAGTGTCTTCAACCACATGTCCTCGGACAGCCCCCTCTTCGACCGCTACAGCCACTACCCGACCCTCGGCGCCTGCGAGTCCCTCGCCTCGCCCTACCGCAGCTGGTTCAACTTCCGCAACCAGAACGTGCCCTGTGGCAGCGCCGACTATGTGGGCTGGTTCGGCTTCGACTCGATCCCCGAGATCGACAAGAACAACCCGGCCGTGCTCGACTACTTCGTCACGGGCCGCAAGAGCGTCTCGCGCTACTGGCTGGGCCAGGGCGCGGCCGGCTGGCGCCTCGACGTGATGGGCGACCCCAGCTTCCCGGCCGGCTACTGGGAGCAGTTCCGCCAGGTGACCCGCCAGACCCGCAGCGATAGCCTGATCATCGGCGAGCTCTGGCAGAAGGACTCGACCCTGCTGCGCCACATGCGCGGCCAGACCGCCGACACGACGATGAACTATCGTCTGCGCGACGCCGTGCTCGGCCTGCTGGCCCCCGGCGGCTTCGACAGCAAGGGCTTCGCCGACAGCGGCCGCGTGATCAGCCCCTCGGAGTTCGCCAACCGCGTCCAGTCGATCCGCGAGGACTACCCCGACGCCGCCTACTACACCCTGATGAACCTGCTCGGCAGCCACGACACCGAGCGCATCCTCTGGACCCTCACCCCCGGCGCCGAGACGATCGCCGACAAGGAGCTGAACGCGGCCAACCTGGCCGCGGGCAAGAGCCGTCTGCGCCTCGCCTCGCTGATCCAGTTCACCATGCCCGGCGCGCCCACGGTCTACTACGGCGACGAGGTCGGCGTGACCGGCGACGACGACCCCGACGACCGCCGCACCTACCCCTGGCGCGACGAGGGCGGCAAGCCCGACACCAGTCTCTTCAACCACTACCGCGACCTGACCAGGCTGCGCGACCGCAGCGCCGAGCTGGCCCGCGGCGACCTGAAGGTGCTGCTGGCCGACGACGCCGCCCAGGTGGTGGCCTACGGCCGCCGCCACAATGACCTCGCCAGCCTCGTGCTGGTCAACCGGGGCAGCGCGCCCCAGAGCGTGAGCGTGCCCGTCGCGGGCTACCTGCCCAACGGCGTGCTGCTCCAGCGCACCCTGAGCGTCGGCGGCGGCGCCACGACCACCTACACGGTGACCAACGGGGCCGTCGCGGTGACTCTGCCCCCCCTGAGCGGCGTCGTGCTGCGCGCCCGCGGCTTCGACCTGACCGCCCCGGCCGCCCCCGCCGCCCTGCAGGTGGCCGACGAGGGCGACCGCCAGATCGGCCTGAGCTGGGGCGCCGTGAGCGGCGCGGCCGGCTATAACGTCTACCGCAGCCCCGTCAGCGGCGGCGGCTGGGTCAAGCTCACCGCCAGCCCCGTGGCCGGCACGAGCTTTGTGGACAGCGCGGTGACCAACGGGCGCACCTACTACTACGCCGTCACCGCCCTCGACGCCGCCGGCAACGAGAGCGCCCCCTCGGGCGAGGTCGCGGCCCTGCCCCACTACCGCATCGGCTGGGCCAACCTGCAGTGGCCGCCCGCGATGAGCCACACGATCAGCGTCACCGACCCGACCGACACCGTCTACGGCCAGGTCTGGATCGACGGCGTGACCAACGCCGCGGGCGCCACGCCGAGTCTGATCGCCGAGCTGGGCTTCGGCCCCGACGGCAGCGATCCCGCCGGCGCGGGCTGGACCTGGGTCGAGGCCACGTTTAACGTGAACGCCGGCAACAACGACGAGTTCAAGGCCGAGCTGCGCCCCGAGGCTGTGGGCCAGTTCGACTACGCCTACCGCTACAGCACCACCGGCGGCCGCGACTGGGTCTACGCCGACCTCGACGGCATCGGCAACGGCTACAGCCCCGACCAGGCCGGCGCCCTGACCGTCGTGGCCAGCGCCGACACGGTGGCGCCAGCCACTCCCTCCGGCCTCGCGGTCGAGAGCGCCTCGCCGGCCGGCATCGTGCTGAGCTGGACGCCGGTCAGCGGCGACGACAGCCTCTACGGCTACGAGGTGCTGCGCAGCGCCACGGCCGGCGGCCCCTACACCCAGATCGCGCGGGTCACCGGGGCGGGCTACACCGATGTGGCCGTGGACCAGGGGGCGACTTACTACTACGTCGTGCGCGCCCTCGACGGCTCGTTCAACCGCTCGGGCAACAGCGCCGAGGTCTCGGCCACCGCCGAGCTGCGCAGCGTGAGCCTGGTCTTCAACGTGACCGTGCCGGCCAGCACCGACGCGACCGGCAGCAACGTGCATATCGCCGGCTTCCTCGACCGGCTCGACCCGCTCGTGCCCGGGGTCAATAACCCGCAGTGGGACCCCGCCGGCATCGAGCTCACCAGGGTGAGCGCCACCAACTGGCGGATCACCTTCACCGGCAAAGAGGGCACCCAGATCGAGTACAAGTTCACGCTCGGCAGCTGGGACTTTGTCGAGAAGGACACCGCCTGCGGCGAGATCGCCAACCGCCAGCTGACCCTGGCCTACGGCGCGACCGGCACCCAGCAGGTGGATCTCACGGTCGACAACTGGCGCAACGTCGCACCCTGCGGCAACTAGCTAGAGCTCAAACAGCCAAGCTGTTTGGCCATCGGAGGGCTGGGGAGAGGGTACTTGCGACGGGCTCGAAGCGGCACCAATGCCGCTTCGAGCCCGTTTTGATATGACAATGCTGTAAGGCAGGCGGCTGAAACAGGCCGAAAATGAAACAATCTTCATTTACTAGTTATCTGCATATTCATTGCGCCGTCACCCCTGCTTTCTACTATCAGCGTGCGCAACGAGCCTACCACATTCATACCCGAGAGTGACGACCAGTCACTTTAGTTAGTAGCCCCCTCAGCAGCTTCTGCTCGCGCGCAAATCGGCTGATTGGCCGAGGGACGATTGGACCGCTGGTGCTGGGGAGGGGGAGTATGATCCAGCCCTTCGAGGCAGAGGGCGCCGCGGAGCGCGCCCTGGTTGTTCGTATACGCGCCGACCGGCTGTTGTTTCTGGCGTTGATGGTCGCCGTCGTCGGGGTGCGGATCGCCAATTTGCGCTACAACAGCCTCTTTGTAGACGAGGCAATCTACGCCACAGTGGGCCGTAATTTCCTGGCCGGGGCGCTCGACAGCAGCCCCCTGACCTGGATGTACGGCTCATTGCTGTATCCAAGCCTGATGGCCGGCGTCGACAGCCTCACCGGTGAAGCGGGGCTGCGCCTGGTCAGCGTTATGCTGAGCAGCCTGGCGACTTGGGCTGTGTACGCGGCCACCGTACGTCTCTTCGACGGCGCCGCGGCGGTATGGGCGACCCTGTTCTTCGGCCTGACTGCGATCAGCATCGATATGGGTCAGTACGCCGTATACGATGCGCCCGTGATCCCCGTCCTGGCCCTCTGCCTCTACCTGTTGGTGCGGGCCTCCGAAACGCCCGGCGGCGAACGTCGATTGCTGCAGCTTGCAGCCCTGCTGTTCATCCTCGGCTTCCTCTCCAAGTATTTCGCAGCTCTCTACCTGCCCGCCCTGGTCTGTGTCGGGGCGCTCTGCGCCCTAAGACAGGGACGTTCATTGCGTACCGTGCTGCTCACGTTCCTCACCCCGGCGGTACTGACGCTTCTCGCCTATGGCTGGCTCAACCTCGGGGACCTGCGCCTGCTGCTGGCGGGCGACTATGGTGTGTCCGGCGGCGCCCGCGCCGCGATCTTCGCCGACATATGGGCTGAGATCGGCGTCACCAGCCTGATCGCTTTCGGTGGGCTGGGGCTGCTGGTCTGGCGCGGTCTGCCGGGCCTCGGCGCGCAACCGCTGGGTCGGCGCCTGCTCTGGTCCTTCCTGGTCATCCTGCTGCTGCCGAGCCTGTTCGCGGCACCGCTGTATCACCTGCTGGCGGCCAACCAGCACGCCGCCTGGAAGCATACGGTCTTTAGCCTGATCTTCCTGGCGCCCCTGGCCGGCTACGCCTGCTCGAGCCTGGTCACCGCCCTGCGCTCCCTCCCGGGCCGCAGCGGGCTGGTCGCCGGGGTGATCGGGGCGCTGGCCAGCGCGGCCATCGTGAGTTGGGGCCTCGATTATGCCTTCGACCGCAACTGGGGCTTCCAGCATAGCTGGCCCAACGTCACCAGGCTCGTAGCCCACCTGCGGGCGAACGAGCTCACCCCCGGGGCGCCGGTGCTGGCTGAAGGCGCACCGATCTACGAGTACTACCTTAACCCTGGCCCACAGTATCGCGACATGTGGACGAGCACCTGGTATGTGCGCTATGGAGACCGCGCAGGGATCGAGGCTATGGAGGCGGCCATCGCCGACCGGTACTACCAGGCGGTGATCCTCGACAGCTACTACACCCCTGAGTATCGGACACGCCTCGAGACGGCTCTTGCCGCTGCCGGCTATCGCCCGGGCTATACCGAGACCCAGCCGTTGAGCCTGGGCTTCGCGGCGCGCCTCGCCGTCTACTACGCCCCGTGAGGTAACTGTTTCCTACGCGGCCCAGTCGATGCTCCGACAGAAGCTTTGGAAATCCCTATGCTGAAACAGCTCAGTCTGTTCGCTTTGTGCGTCGTCGGCCTGATCCTGAATCTGTTGGCCTTGCGCTATGCCAACACGCTGCTCTGGCCCTACCTGTGGCCGCAGCCAGGGCTCTATGTCGTGGTAGCGCTGGCCGTCGTCGTCCTCTGGGCGCCCGAGCTCTTGCGCGGTATCTGGCCGCTGCGTCTGCTTGGGCCGCTCATGTTCTTCATCGGCGAGTGTTATTGGCTCCACAGTTTCCAGGCGACCCTCGCCGCGCCCTCATTGCCCGCCGTGCTCCACCTGGTCGGTTTCACCGGCACCCTGGCGGTGATGACCCTTAGCTACTTCAATCAGATGAATCCGCGCGACCGTACGGTGCCGCCGCCCTTGCCCGGAGCGCTGCCCTACGTCGCTGCGGTTATTCCGACCTACGGCGAACCGGTGGATATCCTGGCCAAGACCGTCGCCGGCCTGAAGGCCCTTGACTACCCGGCCGAGCGCCTGTATATCGTGATTTCCGACGACGGGCACCGCGACGAGGTCCGTGCGCTGGCCCGTCAGCAGGGCATTCACTATAACCCTGGGGCGCGCCGCGACGCCAAGGCCGGCAACCTCAACTCGGCGCTCGAGCATATTGCCGCCAACGCACCCCAGGCTACCTTGATCTTGACACAGGACGCCGACGAGCTGATCCATCCCCAGTTTCTCAGGAAGATCGTGGGCTACTTTGCCGCCGATCCGCTGCTCGCCTTCGTTCAGACGCCGAAAGAGGCCTTTACCCCGCCTGGCGATCCCTTCGGCAACCGCGACCGGATCTTCTACGACGTGCTGCAGCCGGGGCGCAACGGTAGCAATGCCGCCTTCTCTTGCGGCAGCGGCGTGCTCTGGCGTATTGCGGCCCTGCGCTCAATCGGCGGCTTCGCGACCTGGAATATTGTCGAGGACATGACCACCTCATACTTCCTGCACTGTGCCGGCTACAACTCCGACTACCATAATGAGGTGCTGACGATCGGCCTTTCGCCCGACGATATCCCCGGCCTGCTGAAACAGCGCGGCACCTGGGCCGCCGACACATGGCGCTGGTTCCTCTTCAACAATCCGCTCGTGCGCTCCGGCCTCAAGCTGCGCCAGCGTCTTCAGTACCTCGAACTGGGCATGTTCTACGTCTCGGCGGTCTTCTTTATGCCCATGCTCATGTTCACGCCGATCCTCTCCCTGCTCACCGGCCAGTTTGTGCCGATCGAGGGCTCGGCGCTCTTCCCCTGGCTCTTGATCAGCACGCTCTACTATCTGGTTCTGGCCCGCGGCAGGGTGGAGTTTCTGTTGCGCATGTGGCAATACTGGATCGGTCACTGGCCGACCTATACCCGCGCCTTTCTGATCGCCGTGCGTTCGCGTCGCACCAAGCCTAGCTATAAGGTGACCCGTAAGACTCGCCAGGACGGTTTTTACGGCCAGTTGATCTGGCAGCAGTTCGCCTACCTGGCTCTTGGCGCTGCGCTGATCCCCTGGGCGCTCTTCGGCCTGACACACATCCCCTTCGCGACGCGTCTGGTCAATGTGGGTGTCATTGTTTTCTATATGGTGATGGTCGCAGGGATCTGCCGCGCCGCATTTTTTGGCACAACCCCGGCCACCTGGCGCGCCATGCTCAGGGGCACCACGCTGAGCCTCTCGCGCCGCTTGCGCGTCGTCACCAGGGGCGTGACCGCCCTCGCCCGGGCCCGTTCCTTTGAGGAGCTCCCTGTCACCGCGGTCGAGATGGCTATGGTCGAGGAGGAGAGCCTGCGCTCACGGCATGTTTGACCTGTGCCCTCGCCACGTTGCCTGAAACCTTCCCGCCGGCGGTGAGGCGTGGAGGGCCAAGCCCTCCACATCCACCCGTCGCGGGGCCGCAGGCCCCGTACCTGCCACCCTCGGGCAGCGGCGAAGAGCGTAACTCGGTTGCGAACCTTGTCTTAGCGCACGTGCAGCGGCACGCCAAGGGCGTCGAGCTCGGGCCCCATGAAGGCGGTCCCGCCCGTGAGGAAGCGCCAGCCCCCCTCGCCCGGGCCGAAGAACATGGTGAATGGGTCGCGCGTCAGCGGGTCTACCGGCACGAGGGTCAACTTTGCGTAGCCCTGGTCGAGCCGGTGGAGCAGCAGGTGCCCGTTCAGTCCCTGGCCCCGCGGGTCCTGCAGGTGCGCGATTGCCGCCCGGTACAGCCCATCAAGCTCGTGCTCCTGGGCCAAGCTCTCCGGCGCGCCGAGCTCGGCCAGGGCCGCGGCTGTCGGCTCGGGCGTGTCGAGGATGACCGCCCAGGCGCCCGCCTCGTCGCGCCGCAGCACCAGATGGCGCGGGCGCTCCTCTCCGAAGACCCCCGCCATAGCCGCCGCATAGTCGCCGGCCCGGGCCGTAGCCCCGGTCACGGCGGGGCGCTCCAGGCCTTCGGCCAGCAGGTGCTGCTGCACGGCCTGGCCAATCTCGGCGAAGTCATCGCCTGACGGCGTTACGGCGGGCAGTTCGGCGCCCTGGGGCTCCGCCGGCACGGCCACGATGCGGAAGTCGCTGTCTGCTTCGTTCCAGTTGAGCGGAACGGCTGCGCCCACCACTGCGCCATCGGCGCCCAGAGGCAACAGGTTCAGGAGGAACGAGCTGCCCGGGTCAAAGGCGACCATGTAGGCCGCCAGGGGCGGGCTCTGCGGGGCGCGCCACAGCAGCACGTCGCCGGCGATGCCGGACCGGCCGGCCCGCAGCAAGATCATCTGGCTTGCCTCGAACTCCTGCACGACGACCATCGCCGTGGCGACTGCGACCTGCTCGGGCGCATAGTTGGCGGCGAAGGCGGCATCGCCCGACAGCTCGGCCGGCAGATAGAGGATCTTGGTCAGGAAGCCGTTGGCGGTGAAATGGCCCTGGCCGAGCTCGCGCCACTGGCCGCTGTCCAGCGCCGGCAGCTTGTCGTCTGTCTGCGGCGTGGGGACGCTGGTCGGGAGGCTGGGTGCGCCCGTCGGGGCGGGGCTCTGGGTCACGGGCGCGCCGCATCCCACCAGGAGGGCGGCAAGCAATAGGGCGAAAAGCATCTGACGCATGGGGTAAGACTCCTGTAAAAAGCACCTGGGGAGGTGTGGAGGGCCTGGCCCTCCACATCCACTCTTTGGTGGGGCCGAGGCCCCACCCCCGCCGCGGGAAGCGGCGAAGACTGTAACTCGGTTACGAATCTCCCCCTACTGGCGAATACTCGCCGGGATGTTGAGCTGGTCGAGGGCCTCGGGCGCGAAGACCTGGCCAGCGATCAGCACCGCGTAGGTGGCGTCGAGCCGCAGGTAGACCGTGATGTCGCCCTGGGTGGCCTCGCGCAGTGTGACGCGGGCGTGGCTCTCGGCGATGCGCTCGATCACGAGGTGGCCGCTGACCTGGCCGCCCGGGCCGCCGTTGTAGTGGCCCATCGTGCCCATCACCACGCCGAACATCGGCTGGGGCACCTCGAGGCTCACCGGAATGCCGTTGCTGACCAGTACGTCCCTGGTGGTCGGCCCCGTCACCAGCAGCTCGCGCCAGACTCCGCCCTCGCGCTTGAAGTAGAAGTAGGTGTCGATCTCGCCCATCGGCCGGGCCAGGCCCAGGGCGTAGTCGCCGGCCGTGGCCACAGCCGCCGTCAGGATGGGCTGGCCGGGGCGCAGCGGGCGCATATGCTCCAACATCAGCTGCCCGAGGGCGTTCGCGTCGAGCGAGCCCGGCTCCGAGGCCGGGGTCATGTCCACCGGGGGCGCCGGCGGCTTGATCGGCTCGCTGCGCTGGAAGCTGCTCGAGGTCACCTTCCACTGGCCCTCCTCGACCGCCAGCTCGATCAAGAAGTGCCGGCGCTCGTTCGCGAAGGTCAGGGCCACCGGCAGCTGGGCTGTGCGCCCCCTGAGGGCGGGCTCGCCGAACTGCGGCGCGTTCTGCATCTGGAGCGGGTCGAAGCCCATCAGGGTGGGGAAGCCCTGGCCATTCTCGTAGGCGGTGCGCATTGCCCGGCCCATGTAGCGCTGGATCGGGGCCGTGCCGTAGGCGACGATCATTACCTCGACATGGTCGCGAGCCTGTTGCAGGGGCGGCAGGGGCGGCTCGGGCTGCGGGCCGGCGGGCGGCACGAAGCCGAAGGGTGCGCTGGCCTGGGCCTGCATGCGCTCGTTCAGGGCCACCAGGAAGACCTTGCCGGCCGGTACGGGTCCGCCGTCGGGCAGGCTACCCGGGATGATAACCCGGGCCTCCCAGCGACCCTGGGCGTCTGCCGTCGCGCTGCCCAGGGCGGTGCCCACAGGGCCGGGCACCCCGAGGTAGACGCCGACCCAGCCGTTGGGCTGGAAGCCCCACCCGGTGACGACGACCGCGGTGCCGGCCGCGCCGCCCCGCGGCTCAAAAGTGAAGGTGGGCTTGATGGCCGGCTGCGGGGCCGTGGGCTGCTGGCCGGGGATCGGCTGCAGGGTGGGCTGGGCCGTCGGCACGCTCGGCGGGGCCGTGGGCTGGACAGGCTGAGCCGTGGGCTGGCCGGGCTGGGCCGTGGGCTGTGTCGTCGGCTGCGCCGGGAGGGCCGGCTGGGCCGTCGGCAGCGTAACTCCGACGCCCTGTACGCCGCAGCCAGTGAGCAGCACGGCGATGAGGGCGGCGACAGTAATGTGTCTGGCGATGGTAGCGCGCATGGTTCTCTTGCTCCGTCTATTGCTACGGCGGGCCGCGGGAACGCCCCGGGCCAACCGGTCGTCATAGGGTACAGCCGGCCCTCTGAACGCGCATCGCTCGTTCGAGCCATTACCCGCGCTGTACGCTCCAGTACTCTGTCCGAGCTACTCTGACGGGTTGCGAAGTTCTTTTCGGGGAGGCCTGGCCTCCCCGCGCCCCTCCTGAAGTCGGCACGCAGCTTGCCCGTCTACCAGCCCGAAAGGAGCCCACTATGGAAGTCGTCGGCATCAACTGGGGCCTCTTCCTCGCTCAGTTGCTCAACCTGGCCCTCTTCGTCGCCTGGGTCGTCCTCGCCCTGCTGGCCCTGCTCGGGCTGCGCCGGGCGGGCCTCGGGCCGGGTCTGACCCTGGGGTGGGCCGCCCTGATCATCCTGGTTCCTATCCTTGGGGCCGCGGCCTTCATGATCGTGCGACCCCGCGCGCAGCCCTGAGGCGCAACATTCATCCCGGGCATGGCGTCGTAGGGGCAGTGAGCACGGGCGCGGCGGGGGCGGATGTCCCGACCCGACGGCCGCCCCGGCTACCTACTGAGGAGGGATACCTGTGGAAACCAAGCGCATTACCCGCAGCCGCACGGATCGCATGATCGCGGGCGTCGCCAGCGGCCTGGCGGCCTACTTCGGCATCGACCCGCTCTTCATCCGCATCGCCTTCGTCGTCCTGACCCTGATCAACGGCCTCGGCGCCGTGCTCTACTTCGCCCTGTGGCTCATCGTCCCCAACGAGGGCAGCATTGGCGAGGGTCGCTCGACTGTCCAGGAGGCCATCGCCGAGATGCAGCTCATGGTCGAGGAGCTCGTGGCCCGCGTGCGCTCGGCCTTCACCCGCTAGCGCGCATCGCCCGCTGGGGGAGCGCTCGGCGCTCCCCCACTTGACCGAATCGTCCGCTTCAGCTATCCTCGTGGCCCTATGCGATCGCCACGCCGCGCCATCACTGTCGCCCTGCTCCTGCTGGCCGTAGTTGCCTGCGCCGCGCCACCCCCTCCCGCGCCGACCCTCGCTCCGGCCCTCCCCACGGCGGGGCCCGTGGCCGAGCGCGCGACTCCGGCGCCATCGCCCCAGGCCACCCCGCAGCTCGACGCCACCGACCCGCCCCTCCCCGCGGCGCCCACGGCGGCCGCGCCCACCCTCGGCGACCCCCTCTTCGACCCGCGCCGTATCAGCTACGCGCATGCCTTCAACGGGCCCGAGATCCAGGCCTTCCTCGAGGCCCGCGGCAGCCCGCTCAAGGACGTGCGCTTCCAGGTCGGCAGCCGCTCCCAGTCGTTCACCGACGTGCTGGTGAGCCTGAGCAGCCTCTACAGCCTCAACCCAAAGCTGCTCCTGGCCTTGCTCGACCTGCAGAGCGGGCTGGTCAGCAGCAGCCAGGCCTCGGGCGAGCAGTTCGCCTGGGCCATGGGCTATAGGGGCGACGGCGGCGGACGTCGCGGCCTCTACAGCCAGCTACGCTGGGCCGCCCGCGAACTGCGCTACGCCGTGCGCGACTACGCCCTCAAGGCCGACGGGCCGCCCCCGCCCCTGAGCTTCGCCGACGGCTCGCGCCAGGAGGTCGCCGCCGACCTGCCCTTCAGCCGCTATGTGCTGGCCCGCGTGCTGGCGCCCACGGTCGGCCCCGGCGGCCTCGGCGTGCGCATGGACGGTCTGGTCAACGCCTACACGCGCCTCTTCGACGACCCCCGCCTCGCCCCCGTCGATTGGCCGCCCCCCGCCGAGCCATTCATGACCAGGCCGATGCGGGAGAACTTCCCGATCACCTCGTTCTTCGACCACGACGCGCCCTTCCTGAGCGAGAACGGCTCGCTCCACACCTACTGGGGCCGCATCGAGACCGACGTCAACTTCGCCTACGACGGCCACACCGGCTGGGACTACGGCATGGGCCCGCCCGACGAGGTGCTGGCCGCCGCCCCCGGGGTGGTCACCTTCGCCGGCAACTCAGACGACGGCTGCGCCACCCCCGCCCGCGCCGTGGTGATCGACCACGGCAACGGCTATCGCACCCTCTACTGGCACCTCGCCAGCATCAACGTCGAGGCGGCCCAGACGGTCGCCGCGGGCGATGTGCTGGGCGTGGCCGGCGAGAGTGGCTGCGCTATCGGGGCGCACCTGCACCTGCAGGTCCAGTACCTCGGGCGCGACGTCGACCCCTACGGCTGGTGCGGCCTCGCCCCCGACCCCTGGGCCCAGAGCCCCGGGGGCCAGGTCAGCGTCTGGCTCTGGGCGGACATGCCCTCGCCCTGCGGCCCGCCCGCCCCCGGCGTGATCGTGGTCGACGACGGCGGCCCAGGCTTCCTCAGTGCGGGCGAGTGGCAGTTCAACGAGGTGGGCTACGGCGGCGGCTCGCGCTTCGCCGCCAGCAGCTTCGCGGGCAGCGCCGCGCGCCCGTACCTCGCGGCCGCCCTGCGCCCGCCCCTCGTGGCCGCCTGGCGCCCCGAGCTGCCCCGGGCCGGGCGCTACCG
Organism: uncultured Oscillochloris sp.; assembly: GCA_964555675.1. GTDB lineage: Bacteria > Chloroflexota > Chloroflexia > Chloroflexales > Chloroflexaceae > CAIWXH01. The sequence continues at coordinate 13,486 of CAZKTU010000009.1, read as the reverse complement.
TGTCATGGCCTACGTGCCCTTCGCCCTCAACGGCCTCGACGAGTCGCGCGAGCTGCGCTACCTCATTCGTCACGCCGGCGGCGAGAGTCTGGCCACGGTCGACGCCGAGGACGGTCGCAACTGGTGGGCCGACCTGGGGGTCTACGAGCTGGCGCCCGGCGAGGCCCTGGTGAGCACCAGCACCCTGGCCGGCGACGACCGTCGCGGCGTGTGGGTCGACGCCATCGCCTTTGTGCCCGTCACTGAGTAGAGAAGAGCAGGTCGCGCCGCGCGAAGGCGTAGATCGAGAGCCCGAGCAGCGAGACCAGCAGCGAGCCCTGGGCCAGGATGTTCGCGATCGCCGTGGGCGTGCTATAGTCGCGGGTCACCGCCAGCTGGAAGCCGTAGAAGGCCGGCACCAGGGGCCCGCCCAGCAGCGCCTGGAGCGCTCGTAGCAGCGCTCGCACGCTCTCGGGCAGGGTCGAGAGCACCTGCCCGCCGATGAAGTTGCTCGAAAAGGCCAGGGCGATCAGGCCCAGCACGAACAGCCGCCAGCTGGTCGGGAAGACCAGGGGCGAGAGCATGAGCATCAGGGCCGCCAGCAGGCCGATATTGAGCAGCAGCGGGAGCGTGCCCAGCATCCATCCCATCAGGTCGAGGTCGCTGACCCTGTTGAGCAGCCCGACGATCAGACAGAGCAGGCCGTAGGCCCCGGCCACGATCACCACCGCCGCCAGGAAGAGCCCCAGCAGGAAGGTCGCCCGCCCGATCCCGCGCGAGAGCAGCACATAGGCCTGGGGCCGATCGCCGAGGCCGATGAAGGCCGCCATCGTATAGAGCGTGAGCACCGGCGTGAAGACGGCGCTGACGCTGAAGAAGTACTCGGCGTTCATCGGCCGGCGGAAGAAGATCGCGTAGACCGCCAGCACGGCGATAATCTCGATCACCACCCGCCCCGAGCGCAAATATTCCAGCAGCGAGAAGCCAGTAAAGCGTAGCAGGCGCATAGCTTGTGTCCGTGGGCACGGCCCTATTCGCGGTCGCGGCGGCTATTCGGGGGTCGTCCTGAGCTCCTGGTCCGGGTCCTCGCCTTTCGGACGACCCAGCAGCTCGTTGAGCAGCGTGTCGCCCTCGCCCCTGCGGCGCTCGGGCTCGGGCTCGGGTGGCGGCAGCGCCGCCCAGGGGGCCGGGGCCTCCAGGGGCCCTTCTCCATCAGGCTCGGGCTCGGGCGGGGGCGGCAGGGCGTTGCGCACAGTCTGCAGGTAGAGGCGCTCGAGCGGGCTCTCGAGGGGCTCCATCGCCAGGATCATCACGCCGGCGTCGAGCAGGGCCCTGAGCACAGCCTCCTGCAGCGCGGGGGTGTTCTGGCCGATGCGGATGTTCTGCTGGTCGCAGCGCACGCCCGCGCCCAGGGCCTCGATCTGCGCCTGCGTCTCGGCCGGCAGGCCGGCCACGTGGATGCGCACGCTGCCCAGGGCGCCGCGCAGGCTGGCGACCGTGGCCTCGGTGGCGAGCCGCCCGCCCGCGAGCACGCCCACGCGGTCGCAGAGCAGCTCGACCTCGTGCAGGTAGTGGGTGCAGATGAAGACTGTATGGCCGCGGCCCTGCAGCTGCTTGAGCAGCTCGAGCACCTCGCGCTGGCCCGCCGGGTCGAGGCCGCTGGTTGGCTCGTCGATCAGCAGCAGGTCGGGGTCCATAAGGAGCGCCTGGGCTATCCCCAGGCGCTGCAGCATGCCCTTCGAGAAGCTGCCGAGGCTGCGGTCGGCCGCCTCGAGCAGGCCGACCGTCGCGAGCCCTTCGTCGACCCGCTCGTGCAGGGCGCCGCCGGCCAGCCCGCCGAACTCGCCGAGGAAACGCAGATACTCGCGGGCGCTGAAGCGCGTATGATAGCGCTGGCGCTCGGGGACATAGCCGATGCGCGGGCGGACCCGCTCGAGGTCGCCGCTGCCGAGCAGACTGATTCGGCCCTTGTTCGGGCGCAGAAAGCCCAGCATCAGGTGGATGAGCGTTGACTTCCCCGAGCCGTTGGTGCCCAGCAGGCCGAAGGCCTCGCCGGCCGCGACGCGCAGGCTCAGCCCCTGCAGCACGGGCAGATCGCCGTACGACTTATGCAGATCGACAATCTCGATAACGTCGCTCACGAGCTCTCCTCAGGCGGGGTCTACCCCCAGATGGCCACGGTCAGGGCCAGGGTCGCGGCGAGCGCCAGCGGCAGCGGCCACACCAGGCAGAAGCGCAGCGCGGCCGGCAGGGTCAGGCGCGGCAGGCGCCCTGCGAAGCTGCGCATCAGCAGCGGGCCTAGGACCAGCCCGACGAGCGCCAGCCCGAGCCCCACGGCGGGCGGCAGAACCCCCAGGGGCAGGGTCGCCACCAGGACGGCCGCCAGCAGCGCCGCGGCCCTGAGGTCGTGGGCCCACCCCGCCAGGGCCTGTTCTGCGGCGGGAAGGCCCGCGGCTGTGCCGCCGGGGCTGATCCGCTCTTCGGCCCCGAACGGGCCCCAGCCGATCGCCGCCGGCAGGGCGGCCAGGGCGCCGGCCAGGGCCAGCAGGTGGGCCACCAGGTCGGGATCGGCCCAGCTGCCGTGGATGGCCAGGGCTACGCTGAGGGATGCCCAGAGTGCGGCCCTGGCCAGGGCCCCGAGCTGCGCCTCGCGAATGGCCGCCCGCGCCACGGCGGGCCCGCCGGCCATCAGGGCGGGCAGCAGGGGCAGCAGGAAGGCCAGCTCGAAGGCGGCCCACCCCCAGAGCCAGGCGGTGCCGCCCCCCGCCGGGTGCAACGGCCAGGGCATAGTCGCCAGGCCGACGCCCGCGAGCACGACGCTGCCCGCGGCGGCCAGACCCTCGCGGCTGCCGAGGGCGGCCATGCCCACGGGCAGGCCGGCGCGCCCGTGCAGCACGAGTCTGTAGAGCGCCCCGGCCGCCAGGGCGGTCAGCAGGCCGGGGTAGAGCAGAGCGGCGATGATGATGTACAGATCAGCCATTGATGCGTCGTAGGGGCGTAGCATGCTGCGCCCCCCATGCGGCGCCGGAACGTCTCTTCGTCACAGGGCCCTGATAAAGGCCAGCCCCCTGATCGCCTCGTCAATCGTCGTCAGAATCGGCTGCGGATAGAGCCCAATCCCCAGGCAGATCAGCAGCAGCGTCAGGGTCAGGGCGGCCGCGCTGCGAGGCTCGGGCTCGAGCCGGCGCATCGCCGGTCGGTCCAGCTCGGTCTCGCCGAGCAGCAGCGGCTCGACGGCCATCGCCTCCTCGCCGGGGCCGAGCAGGCGTTCGGCGGCGACCCGGGCCAGCCCGAGGCCGGCCAGGATCGTCCCGACCAGCAGCGGCAACAGCTCGCCCCACCCGCGCTCCGCCGCCGCCTGATAGATCAACAGGTGGCTGAGGGCGCCGTTTGTGGGCGGCAGCCCCAGCAGGGCCAGGCCACTGGCCAGCAGGCCCGCCCCGGCCACAGGCCAGCGTCGCAGCAGGTCACGCCTGACGACCCCCGGGGTCCGGCCGTCGGGGCGCTCGAGCAGGCCGAGGCTGATGAACAGCAGCATCACCGCGATCGTCTGGTTCAGGGCCCCAAAGATCGCGCCCGCCAGCCCCAGGGTCGAGACCGAGGCTAGCCCATAGAATACCATACCACAGTTATACAGCACCAGATACGCCAGCGTACGGCGCAGGCTCGTCGGCCCCAGGGTCAGGGCGCCGGCCAGCACGGCGCTCACGATCGCCCCGAGCCGCATGACCCCGAGGGCCTCCTCGCTCTCGAAGAGCAGGGTCGGGAAGCTCTGAAAGACCAGGATCAGCACCAGCAGGCTGGTGGTGTTCAGCAGCGTGATAATCACCGCCGCCACCAGGGGCTCGGCATACTCAACCAGGTCGGTCAGCCATGTGTGGAAGGGGATGAGCGCCAGGCGCAGCGCGAAGCTCACCGCCAGTAGGGCCAGAATGAAGCGCGCCGGCGAGATCCGCCCTGGCAGCTCGCCCGGGCGAAAGATATCGGTCAGCACGAAGGCGATGTACATCAGGGCCGCCGCGACCACCATCAGCACCAGGTACTTGAGCGCCGCCGCGATCGCCCGCGTGCCCACCAGGTTGCTCGCCCCCGCCGGCAGGTCGACGATCGCCAGCACCGCCGTCAGCCCCGTCGAGGCCAGCAGCAGCGTGGTGATGAAGGGATCCTGCAGCAGCAGCACCGCCCCCACCTGAGCCAGGGTCAGCAGCGTGATCGGCACGAAGTTCTCGCCGTGGGGCAGGTGCCAGGCCCCCACGAAGGCGAACCCGCCGATCGCCAGGAAGAGCAGCAGAAAGACCCGGTTCAGGGCGCTCAGGCTCAGTGTAACCCCCAGCAGCCGCGTCGGGTCGTCCAGCGGGATCTGGGTCGCCACCAGCATCTGGGCCAGCACTGCGCCGAGGGCGATGAAGATCACCAGCCCCCTGCGCCTGCGCAGCACGAAGGTGCTCAGGGCCATGGTGATCGGGAAGAAGATCAGCAGCAGGTAGAGCATATTAGCGCTTGTAGAGCTCGCTCAGCTCGAGGGTTTTGAGCCGCCCGTAGAGCAGCCCGCTCAGGTAGGCCACGGCCAGGGCGAGCAGGATGTTGAACAGGCTGAGCAGCGCCAGGGGTACGACATTCAGCCCGCTGGCCTCGGGCGTGCTCACCACCGCCGTGTAGAGTAGGTCGATCGCGCTCGCGCTGAGCAGCAGCCCCAGCCCGATCTTCAAGAGGTCGCTCGCCGTGGCCAGGGTCAGCAGCCCGGTCAGGGCCAGCCAGTACCAGGCGAAGTCGCTCGCCTCGGTCGGCGCCACCGGGTAGATCCGCGGCAGGGTCAGGCTCGCCAGCAGCGCCAGAACCGTCGCCCAGAAGGGCAGTACGTAGTCGCTCAGCTGGAAGGGCTGGCTCGCCCGCTGGCGCTGGGCCGCCCGGGCCGCCCGCCGCAGCTCGGCCAGGCCGAACTCGTCGAGGTTCTCGAGCCCGTACTCGCGCGAGAAGGTCAGGGCGGTGATGCCCAGGATGGTGCTCACCGCCAGCCCGGTGATCAGCTTGACCAGGACCAGGGTGCTCAGCTCGAGCCCCAGGATCGTCAGGTCGGGGGCCACGAAGCGCTGCTCGGCCAGGAAGAGCGCCAGGGACACATAGTTCAGCAGCAGCGCCGGCACCGTCACCCGCCAGTCGCGGAAGAGCAGTACCACCGCCGCCGTCACGCCGATCCCGATTAAGACCCAGTTGATCTGCATCGGCTTATCGCCTCACTGCGCCATCAGCAGCATAATGATCAGCAGCGCCGCCAGGACGCCGAGCAGGTAGTAGCGCTGCTCGAAGAGGCTCATGATCAGGCGCAGGCCCCGGCTGAAGGCCTGCAGGCCCGCCCAGGCTGCCTGCAGCAGCGGCTCGGGGTTGGCGAGCCAGGCCAGGGGGCGCAGGGTCGCCCCCAGGGCGTCCGGCGCCAGCACAACCGCCTCCTCCTCGGGGTCGCGCCTCAGCGCCCGTATGGTCGGCCTGCGCGCCAGTCCCGCCACCAGCGCGGCCAGCGCCAGCCCCGCGGCCACCGCCGCCAGCTGCGCGCCCGACCCCACCGGCAGTTCCGTCGGCGCGAAGGGGGCGTGCTGCAGCCACCAGGCCCAGGCCAGCCCGGGCGCCAGCCCGAACAGGAGGAGCGGCAGGGCCGCGAGGGCCGCGGGGGCTGCCTCCGTCCAGCGCAGGCGTGTGGCCTCGCCTTTGCGAGGGTCGCCCCAGAGTCGGGCCAGCGGGGCGAGCAGGGCGAGGGCCGACAGCACCGCGGCGGCGACCAGCAGCGGCAGCAGCCAGGGCTGCTGTTCCTGGGCCGCCTCGAGCAGCCAGAGGCGCGGCCAGAAGCTCCACAGGGGCGGCAGCCCGAGGGCCGCCGCCGCCGCGCCCGCCCAGACCACCCCGATCAGCGGGTGGAGGGCCGAACCATTGGTCGTGTAGTCGTCGCTGCCCGTGGTTCGCTCGAAGCTCTCGGCGGCGCCCGCGCCCAGGGCGGTCGTCAGCATCAGTCCGACCAGCAGGCCGGGGCCGGCCAGCGCCCCAAGGGGCCCCGCCAGACCGACAGCCGCGACCACGGCCGCCGTCTGGCCGGCGGCGATCCAGGCCAGCAGCCCGCGCAGGCCGCGCACCCCCAGGGCGCCCGCCCCGCAGGCCAGGGCGCCCACCCCGCCGAGCAGGCCGAGGGTGATCGACCAGCTATTTGGCAGGATCGGCAGGGTGGCCACGGCCCTCAGCAGCCAGCCGAGGGCGGCCGCGGGCGCCGCCAGCCCGAAGATCAGCGCGCTGAGCGGCGGCGGGGCCTCGCTGGCCTCGGCCCGGGCCCCCGCCAGGGGCGGGCTGCCCGCCAGGGCTAGGGCCGCGACGAGCCCGCACAGGGCGGCGGGCCAGGTCGGCAGCGCCCCCGCGGCCACCTGGCCCGCGGTCGCCAGCAGCCCGCCCGCCAGCAGGGCGCTGGCCAGCAGGCCAAAGGTCAGGCCGAGGGGCGGCCCCTCGCCGGTGGCCGCGCCGCTGGCCCGCAGCGAGGCGTAGCCGCCCAGGGCCAGCACGGCCCAGGCCAGGGGCTGCGCCATCGAGAGGGGCGGGGCCGCCAGGCTCAGCAGGGCCGCCGCGAGGGTCAGCAGCGACCAGGCGAAGATCCCGCCGAAGCCGCGCACGGTCGGCGCGATCGCGCCCGCCAGGGCCAGCAAGCTCGCCCCGCCGCCCAGCAGCAGGGCCGTCCCAACGGCGCGGTCGCTCAGGGTCGGCCCGACGCTGAAGACGGCCTCGCCGAGCTCGAGCAGAGTCGCGGGCGGGCCTTCGGCAATGGCGGGCGTGAGGGCGACCATGAGCGCCGCGACCAGGGCCCCCGCCGCCGCCCCGAGGCCGAGCAGCCGCGTGGGCGCGACCCGCGCGGCCGCGAAGCAGGCGGCCGCGCCGAGCAGCAAGATGGCAAAGGCGGCGTAGACCATGGGCGTCAATGCTTGCTCGCCCCCAGACATGTGTCGCACGGATCGGTCGAGACGACGATCAGGGCCGCGTCGTCGAGGGTGGCGTTGACCAAGGCGGCCCGCGCGAGCAGGCGGTCGAGCTGCGGGGCGGGCGTGCAACTCACCGCGCTCAGGCGGCGGCCGTCGGCCTCGACCCTGTAGCGCACCGGCCCTCGTGGCGCCTCCACCGCCCCTTCGCCGCTGCCGGCGGGCAGGTCGGCCGGCAGCACACTGCGCACCGGGCCCTCGGGCAGCTCGTGGATGGCCCGCCCGGCCAGCTTGAGGCTCTCCAGGCTCTCGAGCAGATAGATCAGCAGCCGCGCATAGACGTCGCCGCCCTCCTGAGTGACCAACTCGGGCTGCCACTCGTCATAGCCTGCGTAGGGCGCATCGAGGCGCAGGTCGGCGCGCAGGCCGGCGGCGCGGGCCAGGGGCCCCGCCAGGCCGAACTGCTCGGCGGCCCGCGTGCTGATCACCCCGACCTCGACCGTGCGGGCCAGGAGCGTGCGCTGCGTGATCGTCTTGTCGGCCAGGGTGAAGAGGCGCTCGAGGGACTCGGCGGCGCCCCGGGCGAGGGCCGCGCGCCCCTGCTCGCCGAGGTCGCGGGCGATGCCGCCCGGCACCATCCAGCTGTCGGGCGCAGCCCCGGCGAGGATGGTCAGGTTCGCCCGGGCCGCCTGGCTCTCGGCCGCACACGCCTCGGCCACAGTGGGCAGGGCGAGGGAGGTGAAGATCGCGCCGGCCGCGGCCAGGTGCGAGGCGGCTCGCTCGAGCTCTGCCGCGATCAGGCGCAAGGCGGCGGCGCGGCGCGGGACCTCGATCGCGGCCAGGGCCTCGACGGCCTGACAGAGGGCCATCGCGTGGGCGAGGCCGCAGCTCGGGCAGGCTGTGGCTGCCGCGGCGATAACCTGGTCAAAGCCCATGCGCCCCACCCTGGCGAAGGGCGAGCTCTCACCCGCGTCAGGGCGGTACTCGACGTCGATTATTTGCTCACCCTCGACTTTGAGGAGCACTCGCTGCGGTCGAGACAGGGCGGGTGCGCTCGGCCTGAGCGCGAGCGTATAGGCCACAGCACTCTCCAGGGCGCGCCGCCCTCTGACAGCGCGGACAAGAACCCGCCGGCCCGCCTAGTGCGCGACCGGCGCCGGAGGCGCATTATACCACTCCTCAACCCGCGGCTTGGATCTCGGCTCGCTCCACCCCGGGCCGATCCACCCGCGATCAACCCGCGGTTCGATGAAGCCGCCCCCTTCCTACGCTATGCTGTTATCTGTGAACAGCGGAACAAATGACCGGGAGAGCGAGGGACAAACGATGGGGCAGACGCAGATTATTGTGGCGAACCAGACCCTACGCCTGAGCTATGACAGAGCGAGCGGTCAGGGGATGCTGGTGCGTCTGGACGATGGGCTCGAGGCGCGTTTTAGCAGCCCCGAGTGCCTACCCCACCTGCTGGAGGGTATGGTCGGACGTCGGACCTGGCAAGCGCACCATGAGCGGATCGAGGCCGAGATCGCCCAGGTCCTGTTGTGCGCCTGAGGGGCCGCGCACGCCCCGAAAAATTCTATCTAGGGCGCGGAGAGATTTTGACTTCCTCTCCGCGCCCGCTTGATTCTCCGCCGGTGCTATAATCACAGCCATCGACCAGCAGCAGATGAAAGGGAGCGCTCGATGGCAGGGGAAAGCAGGGCGGCCGCCGCTCAGGCGGATCAGGATTACATCCTCCAGACCTACCTCAAGCCCGACTTTGTGATCGAGCGTGGCGAGGGCGTCCATCTGATCGACAGCGATGGCCGCCGCTACCTCGACTTCGTCAGCGGCATCGCCGTCAACGCCCTTGGCTACGGCGACCCCGAGGTCACCGCCGCGATCGCCGAGCAGGCCGCCCGGCTCATCCACGTCTCGAACCTCTACCTGACCGCCCCCTCAGGCGAGCTGGCCCGCATGATGATCGAGCGTAGCCCCGGCTTCGACAAGGTCTTCTTCGGCAACAGCGGCGCCGAGGTGATCGAGGGCGCAATCAAGTTCGCCCGCCGCTACGCCCGCGACCGCTTCGGCGAGGGCAAGGCCACTATCGTCGCCTTCGACGGCTCGTTCCACGGGCGGACCATGGGCGCCGTCGCGGTCACCGCCCGCGAGAAGTATCGCGAGCCCTTTATGCCGGTGATGCCGGGCGTCCGCTTCGCCACCTATAACGATATCGCCTCCCTCGAGGCCGCCATGAGTGCGGACGTCTGCGCGGTGCTCCTCGAGCCCGTACAGGGCGAGGGCGGCCTGCGGGTCGCCGAGCCGTCCTTCCTGCGCGCCGCGCGCGAGCTGTGCGACCGCCACAATGCCCTGCTGATCTTCGACGAGATCCAGTGCGGTATGGGCCGCACCGGCACGCTCTGGGCCCACGAGCCCTCGGGTGTCAGCCCCGATATGATGACCGTGGCCAAGCCGCTGGCCGGCGGCCTGCCGATCGGCGCGGTCCTCCTGCGCCAGGCTGTCGCCGACACCATCCACGTGGGCGACCATGGCACCACCTTCGGCGGCAACCCCCTGGCCACCGCCGTCGGCGGCGTCGTCTTCAGGCGCATCAGCGACCCCGCCTTCCTCGCCCACGTCAACGAGATCTCTAGCTACCTGGACGAGTCGCTGCAGGATCTCGCCGCCGATAAACCGGGGGTCATCCTCGAGCTGCGCGGCCGCGGCCTCATGCGCGGCCTGCGCTTGTCCGGCTCGGCCTCGGTCGTCCGCGAGGCCGCCCAGAACCAGGGCCTGCTGATCGTCACCGCCGGCGAGGACGTGTTGCGCCTGCTGCCGCCCCTGGTCATCGAGCCGCGCCACGTCGACGAGGCCGTCGGCGTCCTGCGCCAGGTGCTGAAGTAGCGGCCCTTGCCCGCGCGGCTGGTCGCCCTTAGGTTGTTGAACACTATTTAGAAAGGCCGCGGATATGCCTGTCGTAGCGCTGATCGGCGCCCAGTGGGGCGATGAGGGCAAGGGCCATCTGGTCGATCTGCTGGCGAACAAGGCGCGCCTGGTCGTTCGCTACGGCGGCGGCAATAACGCCGGCCATACGGTCGTCAACCACCTGGGGACCTTCAAGCTGCACCTGGCGCCCTCGGGTATCTTCGATCCCGCCACAGTCAATGTGATCGGCCCGGGTGTCGTGGTCGACCCCGAGGTGCTGATCGGCGAGCTTCACGAGCTCGAGAGCCGCGGCATCTCGACGGCCAAGCTCTTCATCAGCGAGCGGGCCCACGTGATTATGCCCTACCACGTGATGCTCGACCAGCTCCAGGAGGAGTCGCGCGGCGAGGGCAAGATCGGCACCACCGGGCGCGGTATCGGCCCGGCCTACGCCGATAAGATGAGTCGCACCGGCATCAGGATGGCCGACCTGCTCCACGAAGAGACCCTGCTCACTAGGCTGCGGGTGGTGCTCGAGGAGAAGAACCGCCTACTCACGCGCATCTATAACGCCAAGCCCCTCTCGCTCCACGACACCTACCTGCGCTACCTCGACTTCGGGCGCCAGCTGGCCGACCATATCAGCAATGTGCACCCGATCATCTACCGGGCGATCGAGAAAGACCTGCCCGTGCTGCTCGAGGGCGCTCAGGGGGCCCTGCTCGACGTCGATCACGGCACCTATCCCTACGTGACCTCGTCGCCGCCCGGCGCGGCCGGGGCCTGCCAGGGCGCGGGCATCGGGCCCACCAGGGTCAGCTCGGTGATCGGCGTGCTGAAGGCCTACACTACCAGGGTCGGCGAGGGCCCCTTCCCCACCGAGATCGAGGGCCCCGACGCCGATGTGCTGCGGCAGATCGGCATGCCCTGGGCCGAGGTCGGCACCACGACCGGCCGCATGCGCCGGGTCGGTTGGTTCGACGCCGTCACCGCCCGCTACGCCGCCCAGATCAACGGCATCGATACCCTCGCGATCACCAAGCTCGACGTGCTCGATACCCTCAAGACGATCAAGATCTGCACCGGCTACAGGCTCCACGAGACCCAGCTCGAGTACCCGCCCGCCACCGTCGCCGTCATGGATCAGGTCGAGCCGATCTACGAGGAGCTGCCGGGCTGGCAGACGCCCACCAGCGGGGTGCGCAGGTTCCAGGATCTGCCCGAAGCCGCCCAGGCCTACACCGCCCGCCTCTGCCAGCTCGTCGGCGCTCGCCTCGGCATCGTCTCGGTCGGCCCCGGCCGCGACCAGACGATCATGGTCAACGAGATCTTCTAGCTAGACAGCTTCTGCTGCAGCTCGTAGTTCGACGGCTCGACCAGGACGGCGCCGTCGGGGAAGACGATCGTCGGTACGCTGCGGTTGCCGTTGTTGACCCTGATCACGTAGTCGGCCGCCTCCGCGTTCTCCTCGATATTGACGTAGGTGTAGTCCACCTTGTTAAGCTCAAGCACGCGCTGGGCGCGGCGGCAGTCGGGGCACCAGCTGGTTCCGTAGACGATAATGGCTGGTTCGGCGGTCATAAGCTCCCTCTGTGATTCGGTGTAAATCCTTGACCTCTCTATTATACCGAAATTGTGAAGTAAGGGTATAATCGGTCGGCGAGCGGCAAGTTCGCAATCGCTGCGCCGTCTGAGGGATCTCAATGCTTTGCACCCGTTTTGAACAAGGTGAAAGGTTTGACAGCCTCTTTTGGCGTGTGCTACCATAGCTAGCGCCAGTGCCACGTCTTCCCATCATAATCCGCGGGAGGCCGCTGACGACGCCGTGTGCGATGATGCTCGCGGGCTGATGCCGCTCTGACGCCGCGCCGCCGTTCCGGGCCGCGCCCGGAGCTGTCTAGGAGCTTGCTAGCACCATGAAGCTGCACGAGTACCAGGCCCGCGATCTGCTCGCCAAGTATGGCATCCCCGTTACCGGTGGCGGCGTCGCCGCTACCCCCGCAGAAGCTCGCGCCATCGCCGAGCAGCTCGGCCGCAAGGTGGTCGTGAAGGCTCAGGTCTTTGTTGGCGGCCGCGGCAAGGCCGGCGGCGTCAAGCTCGCCGACACCCCCGAGCAGGCCGAGCAGGTGGCCGGCCAGATTCTGGGCATGGATATCAAGGGCCTCACCGTCGAGAAGGTCCTGGTGGCTGAGGCGATCACCTACCAGAAGGAGATCTATCTCAGCGCGATCCTCGACCGCGCCACCAAGCGCGTGGTCATGATCGCCTCCGCCGAGGGCGGCGTCGAGATCGAAGAGGTCGCCAAAACGAACCCCGAGGCGATCATCAAGATCCCCGCCCACCCCACCCTCGGCCTCCAAGAGTTCCAGGCCCGCGAGCTCGCCTTCGCCATCGGTCTGTCCGACGGCAAGCAGGCCCGCCAGTTCGCCCAGATCGCCACCGCCCTCTACAAGGTCTTCGTCGCTACCGACGCCTCCCTCGCCGAGATCAACCCCCTGGTCATCCGCGAAGACGGCAGCCTGCAGGCCCTCGACTCGAAGGTCCTGCTCGACGATAGCGCCCTCTTCCGCCACCCCGACCTGGCTCAGCTGCGCGACTCGTCCGACGAGCCCGAGGCCGAGCGCCTGGCCCGCCAGGCCGATATCACCTTCATCAAGCTCGATGGCGATATCGGCTGTATGGTCAACGGCGCGGGCCTAGCAATGGCCACCATGGACGTCGTCAAGCTCTATGGCGGCGAGCCGGCCAACTTCCTCGATATCGGCGGCGGCGCCGGCAAAGAGAAGGTCAAGGCCGCCCTGCAGATCATCCTGGCCGACCCCAATGTCAAGGCCGTGATGTTTAATATCTTCGGCGGCATCACCCGCGTCGACGAAGTCGCCCGCGGGATTATCGCCGCCCTCGAAGAGGTGCCCACCGATGTTCCGATGGTGGCCCGCCTCACCGGCACCAACGAGGAGGAGGGCCGCCGCCTCCTGGCCGAGTCGAAGCTCATCCCCGCCGCTACCTTGGGCGAGGCCGCCCAGAAGGCTGTCGCCGCCGCTCGTGGCGTCGCCTGACCGATGACCTCCCTTCGCCATTACTGACTGCGGACGCCGCTCACGCTGCCTCGTCTGACCGCTATGGCGCGGTCGTACAGGCAGCGTCCGGCCATGCACGAGAAACTGAGCCCATGACCAAGCGCGCCCTCATCACCGGGATCACAGGGCAGGACGGCAGCTATCTGGCCGAGCTCCTGCTCGAGAAGGGCTACGAGGTGATCGGGATGGTGCGCCGCACCAGCACGGTCAACTTCGAGCGCATCAAACATATTCAGTCGAAGTTGACCCTGGTCACCGGCGACCTGCTCGACGAGGTCTCGCTGATCAACATGCTGCGCGAGCACCGCCCCGCCGAGGTCTATAACCTGGCCGCCCAGTCCTTCGTGCAGACCTCGTGGCCCCAGCCGGTCTTCACCGGCGAGACGACCGCCCTCGGCGTCACCCGCGTGCTCGACGCCGTGCGCATCGCCGACCCTGAAATCCGCTTCTACCAGGCCAGCAGCAGCGAGATGTTCGGCAAGGTCCAGGAGGTCCCCCAGAAGGAGACCACCCCCTTCTACCCGCGCAGCCCCTACGGCGTCGCCAAAGTCTACGGCCACTGGATCACGGTCAACT
>CAZKTU010000008.1:14545-64981 GCA_964555675.1 uncultured Oscillochloris sp. | reverse complement strand
GCAGCGCCGTAGCCGTGTTCGTCGCCGTCGGCAGCGCCGTAGCCGTGTTCGTCGCCGTCGGCAGCGCCGTCGCTGTCGGCGTGTTGCTGGCCGTCGCCGTCGGAGGCATCGTCGGCGTGCTGGTCGGCTCAGGTGTATTGGTCGGCGTACTAGTCGGGACAAAAGCCGGATCGCGCGCCGTGATCTTGAAGGGCGAGAGGCTGGTCACGGTGCCGCAGATGATCCCGCTCGTCGTGTTGTTCGAGGTCGTGATGTCCACCCAAACGCCGTTCTCGAAGTGGAGCAACTGCGCCTCGGCGGGGTTCGTGAAGAGGGCGGTGTCGTAGCTCAGGCAGACCTGGGTCGCCCCTGAGAAGGATGCCGTCGTGCTGATGTCGTAGCTCAGGCCGGCGATCTCGAGCAGGCCTGGCTCCAGGGGCGGCGCGTTCGGCAACGCCACCACTGTGGTGTTACCGGCCACGCTCACGTTCGAGAAGGTCACCGTCGCCTCGATGGGAGCCTCGATCAGCACCGCCACGTTGGTGCCGGCCGGGGTGTTGTTCAGCTCAGGGTCGACGAAGGGCTCAACCGTCCAGCTGTAGCTCGCCGACGCCGGGCCGGTCTTGGCGAGCAGGTCCACCGCCCGCACCGTAAGGCTGTAGCTGCCCACGGCGAGGTCGGCCAGCTCATACGGGCTCTCGCACGTGGCGAAGGCCGCACCGTTCAGCGAGCACTCGAAGCCTTCGATCGTCACCGCCGGCTGGTCTGTGGCGAAGGTGAAGAGCGCCGGAGTCACCGTCGTGATGGTGACGGGCGGGCCGGCAGTGATGGCGGCCACAGGCGCCGCGGTCGAGACGACGATCCAGTCGAAGCGGGCTGAGGTGGTATCGGCGTTGCCCGCCGCGTCGAGGGCGCGCACCTGGAAGGTGTTGGCGCCCACGCTCAGGTTGGTGTAGGTGAACGGCGTGGTACAGGCAACGTAGTCGGCGAAGTTCAGCGCGCACTCGAAGGTCGCGCCAGGCTCGTCGGCCGAGAAGGTGAAGGTCGCCGTGCTCGCCTCGGTCACCGCAAGCGGCGTGGTGTCGATGAAGGTGTCGGGCGGCGTGAAGTCCACCACCGTCCACGTGCGGCTGGCCGGGGTCGCGTCGACATTACCGGCCTCGTCGATGGCGCGCACCTCGAAGGTGTGCTCGCCAATCGCGAGGTCGATCACGGCCTCGGGCGATGTGCAAGCCTCCCACGCCAGCGGGTCTGCGCTATCGAGGCGGCACTCAAAGCTCAGCAACTCGGCGAGGGTGACATTGTCGGTGCCGCTGAACTCGAAGGTGACGGCGAGGTTGGTATTCTGGCCGGCCGGCCCGGCGATGATCGCTGTGTCGGGCGCGGTGGTGTCGGCCGTCGGGTCAGGCGGCGCCGCCACGGTCCACTCGAAGCTGGCCGGCGTCTGATCGGTGTTGCCAGCAAGGTCGGTGGCCCTCACCTCGAAGGTGTGGGGGCCGACGGCCAGGCCGCTCAGTTCGACAGGCGAGGTGCAGCTCTGGAACAGGCCGCCGTCGAGCGAGCACTCGAAGGTCGCGCTCACCTCGCTGGCAAGGAAGGTGAAGGTCGCGTCGGTGCTGGTGGTGGTCGTGGGCGGGACGGTGCTGAACGAGGTCTGAGGCGGCGTGATGTCGGGCGGCGCCACGCCCTCGATCTCCCAGGTGTAGGTCACCGGGGTGCTGTCCACGAGGCCCGCCGGGCTGGTGGCCTGGACCACGAAGGTGTGCTCGCCCACGGCCAGACCGCTGTAGCTCACGGGCGGGCTACAGGCGGCGAGTGGGGCGCCATCGAGCGAGCACGCGAAGGTCGAGCCAACCACGCTGGCCTCGAAGTTGAAGCTCGCGTCGGTGCTCAGGGTGACCAGGGCCGGGGCCGCCGTGAGCGTGGTCTGGATCTCGAGGATGTCCCACTGGTACTCGACGCCAATCGTGTCGACGTAGCCGCCGGGCGCCGTGGCGTAGACGAAGAAGTTGTGAGCGCCGAAGGCCAGGTTGCTGTAGGTGAACGGCGAGGTACAGGGCACGGGGGTCGCGCCGTCGAGCGAACACTGGAAGGTCGAGCCGGGCACGTTCGAGGCGAACTCGAAGCTCGCGCTCCGCTCCTCGGTCGGGTCGATCGGGGCGCTGACCAGGGTCGTGGTCGGCGCGGCCTGCACCGTCCAGGTGTAGGTCGCGGGAGTCGGGTCGACGTTGCCCGTTGGGTCAACTGCGCTCACCTCGAAGGTGTAGACGCCGCCCAGCAGGTTCTGGACTAAGTAGGGCGTCTCGCAGCCGGTGGCGGGCGTCACCACCACGCCGTCGCGGCTGAGCTGGCACTGGAACGAGACGTTCAGCTCGTTTGCGGTGAAGGCGAAGGTGGCGCTGGTGCTGGTCGTCGTCGCCTGCGGGCTCTGGGTGATGGTCGTGTCGGGCGGGGTCGTATCAGCCCCGGCCTCCACCGCCCAGGTGTACGCGACCGGCAGCTCCTCGACCAGGCCGTAGCTGTTGGTCGCCCGCACGGCCAGCTCGTACGAGCCGCCGCCCAGGTTGGTCAGGGTGAAGGGCGTCGCGCAGCTCACGAAGGCGCTGCCGTTCAGCGAGCACTCGTAGGTCACGGGCGACTGGTTGGCCGTGAAGACGAAGGTCGCCGTCGTATCGGTCGTCTGGGCCGCCGGCCCAGAGGCGATGGTGGTCACGGGCGGGCCGACCACCTCCCAGCTGTAGGTCGCCGGGACCGAGGGGTTCAGGGCCAGGTCTACGGCGCGCACGGCGAGCGTGTGCTGGCCGGGCTCGACCGCGACCTCGAAGGGCGAGGCGCAGGCGGCGAATGGCTCGCCGTCGACGGCGCACTCGAAGCTCAGCAGCTCGACCGGAGTGGCGTTGTCAGTCGCGGCGAAGGTGAAGACCCCCTCGAGGGCGATGGTCAGGCTGACGGGCGTGGTCAGCAGCGCCGCCACGGGCAGGGTCACGTCGGGCGTCGCAGTCCAGGTGAACGCGGCCGGCGTCGGGTCGAAGTTGCTCTCCAGGTCGAGGGCGCGCACCTGGAAGGTGTAGGTGCCCGGCACGAAGTCGGGGAAGCCGGTGTACAGATTGAAGGGGCTGGCGCACGCGACGAAGGTCACGCCGTCGAGCGAGCACTCGTAGGTCAGGCCCGGGGTCACCGTCAGATTGTCGCTGCCGGTGAAGGCGAACACCACCTCGCTGCTGTTGTTGGCCGGCGTGGCCGTGAGCTGCGTGTTGGGCGGCGTGGTGTCGAGCGGCCCGATCACCACCCAGGCGTACTCGGTCGGCACGAGCTGCTCGCGACCCTGGGGGTCGACGGCGTAGACCTGGAAGACGTGCTCGCCGACCGACAGGTTGCTATAGGTGACGCCCGAGGCGCAGGGCGCGTACGTCCCGAAGTCGATCGAGCAGAAGAAGGTCGAGTCGGCGATGTTGGCCGCGAAGGTGAAGGTCGCCGTGGTCGACTCAGTCTCGCCGCCCTCGGCCGGCTCGCCCGGCGCTGCCGGCGGGATGTAGGCGGGGCCATTGGTGATGTTGGTCAGCAGGCCGCCGATCACCCAGTCGTAGCTGGCCGGGGTCGGGTCGATATTGCCCTCGAAGTCGATGGCGCGCACGCGGAAGTTGTGCGGGCCGATCTGGAACTCCTCGAAGGCGAACTCGAAGGCGAACTCGCAGGCCGCGAAGGGCGCGCCGTCGAGCGAGCACTGGAAGGTGACGTTGGGCTCATTCGAGGTGAAGGTGAAGATGCCCTCCAGCAGCGGCGACTCAAGCGGTGGCGCGATGACGATGCTGGTGTCGGGCGCCACGCCCGACGGCAGGGCCACGTAGGTCCAGGTGTAGCTGGCCGGGGTCGGGTCGACGAACTCGTTCTCGTCGACGGCGCGCACCTCGAAGGTGTGTTGGCCGGGGGCGAGGGCGTTGTAGAACTGCGGGTTCTCGCAGTCTACCCAGGCCAGATCGCTGGTGCTGTCGAGGCGGCACTGGAAGGCCAGGTTGGCCGTGGGCGTGGTGTTGTCCGCGCCCGTGAAGGTGAAGTAGACGTCGCGGCTGTTGGTCACCAGGGCGGGCTTCTCGACGATGCTGGTGTCGGGCGCGCCAGGGGGTGCGCCGATGACACAGACAATCGTGAAGCACTGCGCGGGCTCGGCGTTGCCCGTGGCCGCGTTGCCGCCGCCGTCGATGTTACCCTGGGCCGCGTAGATGCCCCAGCCGTCGTTCACCTCAGCGACGTTGCCCGTGACCGTGTGGGCCGCCGCGCTGACGAAGATGCCGCTGCTGTTGTTGCTGACGGTGTTGAACTCAATGCGGTTGCCCTGGCCAGCCGGCGCCGCATCGGCGATGTAGATGCCGTCGCCTGAGTTATTGGTGACCGTGTTGCGCGCGATCACATTGCTCAGCGAGAGGGCCTCCAGGCCGATACCGCCGCTGTTGCCGCTGACCGTGTTCTCCTCGATGCGGTTGCCGCTCGAGGCGATCAGGCCGATGCCGCCCGAGCTGCTGCGGATGTCGTTGCGCCGCAGCAGGTTGTTGCCCGAGCCGTCCAGGCTGATGCCGTCTGGGGCCGCGCGGATGATGTTGCCGATCAGCTCGTTCTGGCTCGCGTCGGTGAGGTTGATCGCGCCCGCGCCGCCGCCCGTGATCTGGTTGCCCTCGATCCGGTTGTTATTGGCGGGAAGCAGGTCCGCGCCGACCGCGATGCCGCCCGAGGCGTTATTGTTGAGCGTATTGCTCAGCACCACGTTGCCATTGGCGCCCTCAAGGGACACGCCGGCCCCGCTGTTGTCGCTGAGCGTATTCGCCTCAATCGTATTGCCGCTCGAGCTGAGCACGTAGACCGCGTCGCCCGCCGCCGCCGTGACGATGTTGTTGCGCACGACCGCCGCCGTGGTGCCCTCGATCAGGGCCACGCCGTTGAACGAGCCCTCGAAGCGGTTGTTGCGGATTGTGTTGCCCACGCCGCCCTGGTCGGCGTTGCTCAGCTGGATGCCGCCGTCCTGGTTGCCCAGGGTGCTCAGGTTGTAGACCACATTGCCCGCGGTCCCGGCGTTCAGCTGCACCGCGAAGTCGAACTCCTGGATGAAGCCGTTGGTGATGACGACGTTGTCGAAGCCGCTGTTGAGGATGCCGACGCCGAGGTTGATGCCGTCGATCGTATTGCCGCCCAGGTCGATGGTGATGTTGCTCGCGCCCACCACCAGGCCGTTCCCGGAACAGTCGGTGAGGCTGTTGGTCAACCTGATGCTGGTCGTCACCAGCTGGCCACAGCCTGCCGCCGTCGGCGTCGGCGCGGCCGTGATTGTCCAGATGTAGCGGGCCGGGCTCTGGTCGACAAAGCCCTCGTTATCAATCGCCCGCACCTCGAGCAGCCGCGCGCCGGCGGCCAGGCCGCTGAAGGTGGCCGGGCTAGTGCAGGCCGTGAAGGCGCCGCCGTCGAGCGAACACTCGAAGGTCACCTGCTCCTCGTTGCTGGCGAGGGTGAAGCTAGCCGAACTGCTCGGGGTGGTGCTGTCGGGGCCGGACTCGATGAAGGTGTCCGGCGCGACGCCAGGAGGCGGGGTCTGGACCACCCAGCTGTAGCTGGCCGGGGTCGGATCGGCATTGCCCAGGAAGTCGACCGCGCGCACCTGGAAGCTGTGGCTACCGACGGCCAGGCCGGTGAAGGTGGCCGGGCTGCTGCAGCTGGCGAACGCCCCGCCGTCGAGCGCGCACTCGAAGCGCACGCCTGTGGCGTTGTCCTGGCCGACGAAGCTGAAGCTGGCCCGGGTGAAGAAGGTCGGGTCGGTCGGGCCCGCGTCGATCGTCGTCTCGGGCGGCACCGTGTCGAGCGACGCGGCCGGCCCGCCGTCGCAGGTCACGTTGTAGCACTGGGTGGGCTCGCCGTTGCCCTGGCCGTTGTTGAAGCCCGCGTCGACGTTGAAGCCGTCGGCCGAAGGGGCCGAGGCGTAGATGCCCCAGGCGCCGTTGCCGTTAGCCTCGTTGCGCAGGATGATGTGACCGGCGCCCGAGACCACGATGCCGTCCGAGGCATTGCCGTTGGCGAAGTTGCGCTCGATCAGGTTGCCGTCGCCAGCGGGCGCCGAGCCGCCCACCACGATACCGTCGGCGTCGGTGTCGTTGGCGAAGTTGCCGATGATGATGTTGCGGTAGTTGCCCTCGCCCACCTCCAGGCCGATCCCGGTGATATCGCTGACGATGTTCGCCTCGATGCGGTTGTCCGTCGAGTCGCCCATCTGGATGCCGCCGGTGTTGAAGCGCAGGTCGTTGCCTTTGATCAGGCTGTCGCTCACGACGTCGAGCGAGATGCCGTTGTCGCTCGAGCCGCTGACCCGGTTGTTGATCAGGGTCAGCCGGCTCGCCTCAGAGACATTCAGGCCCGCCTCGCTGCCGACAACGGTGTTGCCCTCGACGTAGTTGTCGTCCGAGAAGCCCTCGATCGCGAAGGCGGTGTCAGAGGCCCCGGAGATCGAGTTGCCGACCAGCCGGTTGAAGGTGGCGCCCAGCAGCTCGATGCCCTGGTCGCCCGAGCCGGCGATGGTGTTGCCCTCGATGCGGTTGGCGATCGTATTGATCAGCGCCAGGCCCAGGCCTACGCTGCCGGCGATGTCGTTGTTCCGCACCAGGTTGCGCGCCGAGCCGTCGAGCAGCTGGATCGAGTCGCCGTTGCCGGCGAAGAAGCTGTCGCGCACGGTGCTGTCGAGGGCGCCCAGCAGCGAGACGCCTGCGGCCGGGTTGGCCGTAACCTCGAGGCCCGTGACCAGGTTACGGGCGGTGTCGGGGTTCAGCCGCACGCCGTAGTCGAACTCCTGGATTGCGCCGTTGCGGATCGTGACATCGTCGAAGCCGTCGTTGCGGATGCCCGCGCTCTCGGCGGTCGAGATGCCGTCGATCGTGTTGCCGTTCAGGTCGATCGTGATCTTGCCGGCACCGACGACCAGGCCGTCTCCGGGGCAGTTGGTCAGCTCGTTGAGCGCCAGAATGCTCTGGGTGATCGTCTGCCCGCAGCTGATGTTCGTCGGTACCAGGGCCGGCGTCACCTCCCAGCTGTAGCTCGCCGGGGTGGCGTCGCGGTTGCCGGCCAGGTCGACCGCACGCACCGCGAAGCTATGTACGCCCACATCCAGATCGGCGTAGCCCTGGGGTGAGGTACAGGAGGTAAAGGCGCCCCCATCGAGCGAGCACTCAAAGGTAACGCCCGCCTCGTCGGACGCGAAGCTGAAGCTCGCCTCGGTGCTGACCGTGGTTAGCTCAGGGCCGCTCTCGATCGTGGTGTTGGGCGCCGTATTGTCGGCCGGGGGGGCGGTGATCGTCCAGCTGTAGGTCGCCGGCGACTGGTCGGCCGCGCCGCCCAGGTCGACGGCCCGCACCGCCAGGGTGTGGGCGCCCAGTCCCAGGCCACTGAAGGTGGCGGGGCTGGCGCAGGCCAGGAAGGCGCCGCCATCGAGCGAGCACTCGAAGCGCAGGCTGGGTCCGGGCGTCGTGTTGTCGCTGCCGGTGAAGCTGAAGCTCGCCGTCGTGCTGGTGCTCGGGTCCTCCGGGCCAGCGGTGATCGTGGTGTTGGGCGCGACGCCGTCGGGGCCGGGCGGGGCCGCCACCACCGTCCAGGTGTAGACCGCCGGGGTCAGGTCGACGTTGGCGGACGGGTCGATCGCGCGCACCTCGAACTTGTGCTCGCCCGCCAGCAGGAAGCTGTAGCTCTGGGGGCTGGCGCACTCGCTCCAGTTATCGGCGCTCACCGGCTCGACCGGCTGGCCGGGCTCGGCGGGGGGCGGGGGCGGGTCGGGCGGGGCGTCGAGCCGACACTCAAAGCGCAGGGCCAGGGCCGGGGCGTTGTTGTCGCTGCCGGTGAAGGTGAAGGTCGCTGGGCTGGCCGTGCTACTGCCATTGGCAGGCGACGACAGGATGGCGGTGTCGGGGTCGGTCAGGTCGACGGTCGAGGGCGGCGCGCCGGCCCCCGGCGAGCAGACCACGCCCGTACACTGCAGCGGCTCGCCGTTGCCCGAGCCCAGGTTCAGGCCGCCGTCGATGTTGCCCTCGGCCGCCCTGATGCCGAAGGCGGCATTATTGTAGGCGTCGTTATCGGTGATCGTATGGCCCGAGCCGCCCACGCTGATGCCGTCGCCCAGGTTGTTATTGGCCTGGTTGCCCGCGATCAGGAAGCCGCCCACCGGGTTGCCCAGGGCGTCCAGGGTCTCGGCCTCGACCGAGATGCCGTCGGCGCCGGTGTTGTTGGCCAGGTTGTTGCGGATGATATTGCTCTCGCCGCCCTCGGCCGAGATGCCGCTGGCCCCGGTGTCCGAGGCGTTGTTGTTCTCGATCAGGTTGCCCGAGGCGCCGGCCAGCTCGATGCCGCCCGGGTTGAAACGCACGTCGTTGCCGGTGACAACATTGTCGTTGGCGTTGCCCAGGCCTATGCCCGCGCCGCCGGCCAGGTGGACGACGTTGTTGAGCACCCGGTTGCCGTCCGAGTCGTCGATGCCAATCGCCGAGTCGCTGGCCCGCGTCAGGCGGTTGTTCTCGACCAGGTTGTTGTTCGAGCCACCGCCCAGCGACAGGCCCGAGTCGCCACTGTCGGACAGGTCGTTATTGCGAATAATATTGTTGCTCGAGGCATCGAGCGCGATGCCGCCGTCGCTGTCGAGCAGCGGGTTGTTGGTCAGGCCGCTGATGTTGTTGTTCTCGATCAGGTGGCCGCTCGCGTCGAACAGCTCGATCGCGATGTTCCCGTTGCCGAAGAAGCGGTTGTTCGTGAAGACACTGTTCTCGGAGCCATTGATCACCAGCAGGCCGTAGCCGTTGCCCTCGAAGTAGTTGTCGCGGACGATGTTGCCATTGCGGCCGTTGTCGGCGTCGAACAGCTCGACCCCGGCGCCGACGTTGCCGAATAGGGTCAGATCTTCGACGATGTTGTAGGTCGTGCCGGGCAGCAGGCGCACGCCGAAGCCGAAGCCGCGCACCGTGCCGTTGCGGACCACCACATTGTCGTAGCCGGCGTTACGGATGCCGGCCAGCAGTCCCTCCTCCTGGCCGGGCACGGGGATGATCCCGCTGCTGAGGGTGAAGCCGTTTAGGTCGACCACGATGTCGCTGGCGCCAATGATCAGGCCCTCGTCCATACAGCCCAGCAAGTCGTTCGCCAGACGGACGCTCTGGGTGATCTCCTGGCCGCAGAAGAGGGCCGTGGTGCCGACCGGCTCGACTGGCGGCGCGGGCGCCGGGGTGCCCACATCCGCGAAGCGCAGCACGAGCTGCGGCGGCGTGGGCGGATCAGAGACGGCCTCGCTGCTGCGGAAGGTCTGCGCCGAGCCAGTGGCGTCCTCCTCGGCGCTATCGCGGATCAGGAAGCCGTTGTTCGGGCTGCCGTCGATCATGGCCGCCACCTGGGCGGTCAGGTTCCAGCTGCGGAAGCCGTCGCCCGAGGAGGCCACGGCAGGCGCGCCTGTGGTGCCAGGCTGGTTGAACCAGTTGACGCTGTTCTCGCTCCAGGGCGCGGCGATCGGCAGGGCCTCGAGGCTGCGGCCCCCATCGCCGCCGCTGGCGTAGAGCCGCATGGTCGCCGACTCGAGCTCGCAGTCGGCCAGGGCGCCGGTCGAGAGCTCGGGGGGCAGCACGAAGCGCACCAGCGCGCGGGCGTCATTGCCGGGGGCGGCCGAGCGCACCGTCAGGCCCTCGAAGAAGCCGTAGCTGTCGAGGGGCAGACCTTCGTCGACGTAGCTGTCCTCGACGGCGAAGAGCGTGATGTTGGCCGCGTCGCAGTTCTCGGGCACGCCCACATTCCAGGTATAGCTGGCCGGGCTCGGGTCGATGTTGCCGAAGCCGTCGGTCGCCCGCACCTGGAAGCTATGGGGGCCAGGGGTGAGGTTCGAGAAGACCGCAGGGTTGCTGCACTCCAGCCAGGCCAGCGGGTCGCTGCTGTCGAGCCGGCACTCGAACTCGAGGAACTGGGCCGGGGTGGCGTTGTCGCTGCCGCCAAAGGTGAAGACCGCTACGCTGCCGCTCGGATTCGGCGGGGTCTCGAGCAGGAAGGTGTCGGGCGGGAGCAGATCCTCGGCGACGGTGAAGGCATAGCTGGCCGGGGTCGCGTCGACGTTGCCCGCCCGGTCGATCGCGCGCACCTCGAAGAGGAAGCTGCCGGCCTCGATCACCGGCACCTGCCAGGGGCTCGGGCAGGCCAGAAAGGCCAGCTCAGGGCCAGGCGGCTGGGTCGGGTCGACCGGCTCGACCGGCTCGGTCGGGTCAAATTCCGTCAGGCGACACTCGAAGATCAGATCGCTCGCGGCAGTGACGTTGTCGCTGCCGGCGAAGGTGAAGATCGAAGTCGCCTCGCTGTTCTGGATCGGCCCGCTGAGGTAGACCGTCTCGGGCGCCACGCCGTCGGGCGGCGCGAACGGCCCGGTGTACTCGTAGGCGCCGATGTCGCAGCCGGTATTCTGGGGACGGGCCACGCCGCGCTGGTCGGTGCTCGGGCAGGGCAGCACGCCGCCGTCGATCGCCAGGCTGTCCGGCTGCAGCGCCATGGTCAGGGTCGAGCCGCCATTGTTGGCGACGGCGTCGAGGCCGGGACCCGTGGCGTTCGAGCGGTCGCGCGGGCCGCGGAACATACACGAGTCGCCATTCTCGAGGTTGCCGCCCTCGGAGCCGAGCGCAAAGTTACACTGCTCGCCGCCGATGTTGCCAGCGACGATCGTATTGCGGAAAATAACCGCTGTGCTCGGCGTGGGCGTATTGAGGTTGGTGCCCTCGTCGGATACGCCACTGCCGGTTGGGGCGCTATTAAACGCGATCGTGCTATTGACGACTCTGATGCCGGCGTCGGCGTCAGTGTAAAGGCCGCCGGCGCGATCCTGGGCCAGGTTGCCCGCGATCGTCACGTTGGTATACTCGGCCGCCGCGTCGCCCAGGCTGTAGATGCCACCGCCCAGGCCGCTCGCCTCGCCGGGTCCGACTAGGGCCCGGTTGTCCCAGAAGGTGGTGTTCGTGACTCGCAGTGTGCCATCGCCAGCGTTGGCAAAGCCGCCACCATTCGCCGCGATGTTGCTATGCACCGCAGTATCGATGATCGTGAAGTTGCCGACGGCCTGGCTCTCGATGCCGCCGCCGTCGCCCTCGGCCTGGTTGCCGGTGATGGTCAGCCGCGTGAGTGTGACGGTGCGGCCGGCGTTCATCATGCCGCCGCCGCTGGCGCCGGCCTCGTTGTCGCGCACAGCCGTATCGCTGATCGCCACCGAGCCGCCGTTCGAGATCGCGATGCCGCCGCCCTCGCCCGTGGCGCTGTTGTCGGCGAAGGTCGCCTGTGTGAGGTCGACCGACCCGGAGCCGCCGGCATACATTCCGCCACCCGCGCCCGCGCCCGCGGCGGGGTCGGCGGGGCCCGCGCTGTTGCCCGTGAAGGTCAGGCTGGCCAGCGTAGCCTGGCCCTCGGTGGCGACGTAGAGGCCACCGCCGTCGCCATCGGCGCGGTTGCCTGTGAAGACGACCCGCGTAGCACTCAGGCTCGACTTCGCGCTGGCCGCGATGCCGCCGCCGTCGCCGTCGGTGCTGTTGTTGCTGAAGGCGCTGTCGGCGACGCTCAGCAAGCCCTCGAGCACCACCTCGATGCCGCCGCCCGAGGCGCTGGCGCTGTTGCCTGTGAAGGTCGCGTTGGCGATCTCGACGCGGGTCGCCACGCCGCTGGCGTTCATCAGGCCGGTGCTGTAGATGCCGCCGCCGCCGCGAGCGCTGTTGCCGCTGAAGACGCTCGGCGCAGACGCGGTGCCGGACACGATCAGACGGCCTGCGTCATGGAAGACGCCGCCGCCCTCGCCCACCGTCGTATTGTCGCGCACCGTGACACTCTCAAGCCGCACTGTGCCCGGCGAGGTGTTGAAGATGCCGCCGCCGCTCTCCGCACTGTATCCGCCCTGCACAGTAAGCCGCGAGAAGGTCACATTGCCCGCAGTCGCGTGAATCTCAAAAACGCGGTCGAGGGCCAGGATATTAGGGGGAGAACCGATCGGCGGCTCGCCGCCGTCAATGATGGTGCTCGCCGCGCCCGCGCCAACGATCGTCAGCGGCCCGGTGATGTCGAGGTCGCCGAAGGCCGAATCCTCGCCGCCTGTGGCGATCCGTAGGGCATAGCTGCCTGCCGGGATCGAGACCGTATCGGCGCCCGTCCGGATGTTGGCCTCCTGCACCGCCGCGCGCAGGGTACAGGCGCCGGTCGAGGCGGCGCACACCCCGTCACCCAGGTTGGCGTCAACCAGATCGCTGGCGCTGTTGACCTGGAAAACGGCCGCTTGCACCGGCGGGGCCCAGCTCAGGCTGGTGATAGTCAAGACGATCAGCAGCACCGCTAGCCAGAGGCGGTGCTTCGCCCAGGTAGGTCGTCCGTGGTTCATTGTCCCCCCCACAATCGTATGCAAAAAAAACGCCCTCTGCCGAGTTGATACCGGCGAGGGCGCAATACACACAATAGCCTGCCAGACTGAGCAGATGGACTGCCCAGGCAACGGCATGCCTGTGTGGATCTAGATTCCCGACATCGTCGCCTCCCTTGAGCGGCATGCTCAACGACGACGTCAGGTTGTTTCACCCCCCGGTAGAACAACAATACGGTGCGAGGCCGTGGTGCGGGAACCGTAGAATACCAGCATTTCAACTATTGACCTCTGCGGAAAAACCACAGGCGACCACAAGGAAATTTGCGGTTTTTTACGAGCCTGACGGCCCCAAAATCCTAAAACAGCGCTGTGCAAGGCGTTGACACAGAGGGGGGTTTTGCCTATAGTGACAGGACAAATAGGTCGTAGGAAGAGCGTATTCGCTAGTTTCCAGACGGGCTGGTATGGTCGGCAGGCGCGCTGGAGGGAGCGCGACGCCGGCAGCCCCAGGGGCGAGCCACGGTTGCGGTCGCGAGACACGTGCAACCCGGGTGCTGCCACAGGGTTGCGGCGTTCGCGTCAGCGCTACTGTATGATCCATAACGATACCTGCAAGTGCCACGGGGGAGTGGGACATGCGTACGGTCACACGCTGGCTACACGGGCGCGAGCATATTCAGCTGATTCTGCACTGGCGCTGGCTGGTGCTGCTGATCGCCATCCCGCTCTCGCTGATTATCGAGATGATCGAGGGCCGCTCCGAGGGCCTGCATCTGCTCGACGAGGTCTTGCTCGACGGTCTGATCCTGCCGATCACGACCTGGGTCGTGCTGACCTTCGCCGCCCAGAAGATCGCCGGCCAATTCAAGCGCGAGGCCGACCTCGAGCGGCGTCAGCACTTCACCCAGCGCCTCGGCGAGCATCGCGAGTACTACGACCTGGCCCATTTCCTGGTGCGCTTCCCGGCCGGCATCCTGCCGGTCGAGCAGGCCTCACTCTTTGTCTCAGATCCGGCCGAGGGTCGTCTCAAGCTGGTCACCGAGTGGAACAGCGCGGGGGTCGGCCTCGCCACCAATCAGGCCGAGCCGACGGCACTGTGCGCACAGTGCCGGGCGGCGCCGTCCGACCCCGACTCTAGCGAGGGCCTCTGCGCCAACTGTCAGGGCCTCCCCGAGAGCGAGCGCCACCCGCTCTATTATCTCGTGCTGATGCACAATAGCGCCCAGATCGGCGCCTTGCGCTTGCGCTGGCAGGCCGGGGCTCAGCCCAACGACGAGGGGATGAGCCTGCTCACCTCCCTCGCCCCCGAGATCGCCATGGCCCTCGCCCGCGCCATCGAGGACACCCGCGAGGCCGCCAGAGTCTACCGCGAGGCCCAGGCCTACGAGCGCCGCCGCATCACCCAGGAGCTGCACGACTCGCTCGCCCAGCAGGTCTTCTACCTCAACCTGAGCCTCGACCAGCTGGCCGACGACGCCTCGGTCGCCACCAACGAGGCGGTGCAGCACAAGCTGGCCTCGATGCGCGATGTGGCCGCCGATGTCTACGAGCAGATCCGCAACAATCTGTCCATCCTGCGAGCCTGGGAGCAGGTGAATCTGACCGAGGCGGTCAGCGAGCTGGCCCGCGCGACGGCCCGCAACGCCGATCTGAGCGTGGCGATCGACGTGCAGGGCGAGCCCGGCTGGCTCTCGCCCCATACCTGCGAGAACCTCTACAGCGCCGTGCGCGAGGCCCTCAACAATGTCGTCAAGCACGCCCGCGCCAGCCATGTGCAGCTGGTGCTAAACTGGCAGCCCGAGCGCCTCGCGATCACCCTCGCCGACGACGGCCGGGGCTTCGACCCCCAGGATACGCCCCACGAGGGCCACTATGGCCTCGAGTTGATGCGCGAGACGATCGAGTCGCTCAAGGGCGAGCTGCAGATCCGCAGCAGCCCCGGGCAGGGCACCACGCTGGAGATTATCATTCCGCTGCTCGTGCTCAGCCCGACCCTACAGGCCCGCCCGAGCCTCTCGCAGCGCCTGCACACCGCCATCGATCTCGCCGTCTAGCTGTGTCGAGCGGGGAGCCGGAGGGGCCAGGTCCCTCCTGCTCCCCAGTTTGCTTTATGGAGTACTCCATGCCGTCACGCGATATTCTCACCGCTCTTGTGCGCCGCCTGATCCGGCTGGTCGGGGCGCCCGCCGCCCTCGATCTGGTGCGCACCATCCCCGGGCTCACGGTCGATGGCGAAGGCAATGTGATCGAGTACGACCGCAGCGACGGCCTGACCACGGCGCGCCTGCTGATCGAGCTGCACGACGCTGTGGCGAGCGAGCATGGCGAACCCTCGGTGCGCCAGCAGGTCCCCGAGCGCATCGAGGATTTTCAGCGCCTCCCCGCCGAAGGGCCGGAGCTGCACGACGCGGGGCCCACCCGCGTGCTGATCGTCGACGACCACGCCCTGGTGCGCGATGGGCTGGCCAACCTGATCAATGCTCAGCCCGATATGCGCGTGGTCGGCCAGGGCGGCTCGATGCGCGAGGCGATCGCCCAGGCCCGCAGCCTGCTCCCCGACGTGATCCTGATGGACTTCACCCTGCCCGACGGCACCGGCGACGAGGCCACCAGGGTCATCCTCTCGACCCTGCCCGAGACCAAGATCGTCTTCCTGACCGTCCACGACGACGACGAGCGCCTGTTTGCGGCCATCTCGGCCGGCGCCATGGGCTATCTGCTCAAGAGCGTTCGTTCGACCGATTTGATCAACCGCCTGCGCGACGTCATCCGCGGCGATGTGGCCCTCTCGCCGACGATCGCCCGCCGCATCCTCGAGAAGCTCTCGAACCAGCAGGCGCCGCGCAGCAAACAGGCCGTCGCCGTCGGCGATCTCTCCGAGCGCGAGGTCGAGATCCTGCGCCTGATCGTCAAGGGCCATACCAACCGCCAGATCGCCGATGCCCTCAGCCTGAGCGTGCGCACCGTCGAGTACCACCGCTCGAACCTCATGGGCAAGCTGGGCCTGCAGAGCCGCGCCGACCTCGTGCGCTACGCCACCGAGCACGGCCTGCTCGAGCAGATCTAGGGTTTTCCCACAGATTCACCACAGTCGTCCGATTGCGGTTTTCCCGCAACCCGGCTTCGCCGCAGATGCTGGCGTTCTACGGTTCACAGGCGTCGGCTCTGCATCTACCCTAAGGTTGGCGGGCGGACACGGGGGGGGGGGACGTGTCCGGGCCAACCAGAGCGCTTCGTCGGGGGGGAGACGAAACACTCTCACGGAAGATGCGCGAGACTACCGCCTCAACGCCGCAGATCTCCAGCGCGTCGCCTCCTCCTCATTGCTCTACGACTGACCATCATCTGGTGGTCACTGAATAGTAGAGCGGGGTCGGGGCGAAAAAATACAAGCCCGCCGTTAAATCACCGGAGTAGACCGTGCGCGCACCTACAGCCAGGCTGTTCATGGCTCCTGATGAAAACACCGCGCTCCTCGAGGCCTGTCGCTCCGGCGACCCGCAGGCCTGGGAGACGCTCATTCGCCGCTACCAGCGGCTAATCTACGCCATTCCCCGCCGGGCCGGCCTGAGCGAAGACCAGGCCGCCGAGGTCTTCCAACGCGTCTGCGTGACTCTCTTCGAGCATCTCGATCGCATCGACCGACCCGAGCGTCTGAGCGCCTGGCTGGCCACGACGGCCCGCCGCGAGAGCTGGCGCCAGCTGCGCCGCGAGCGGGCGACCTCCTCGCTCGACACCAGCGACGACGACGACAACGAGGTGATCCAGCTCGCCGACAGCGCCCTGCTGCCCGACGAGCTGATCGAGCAGGCCGAGCGCCAGCACGGGGTGCGCCTGGCCATGGCCGAGCTCAACGACCGCTGCCGCAACCTATTGACCATGCTCTTCTACCAGGCCGAACCGCAGCCATACGCCGAGATCGCCGCGGCACTGGGCATCCCCGAGGGCAGCATCGGCCCGACCCGCGCGCGCTGCCTGCGCAAACTCCAGGAGATTCTCGAGAACGAAGAGTATTGAGGTATTTTTCTGTAGTTATACCGCTCTGTTCTCACAGAGGTCGTTGCTGGAGCAGATGGAGCAGAGATGGAACGTGTCTCGTATGAGCTGCTGGTGGATCTTGCCGAGGGTAAGCTGTCGCCGGAGGAGGCCACGGCACTGCGGGCGAAGATCGCCGGCGATCCCACCACCCAGGCTCAGCTGCGCGAGATCGAGCAGCTGGTTGACCTGATGCGCGCCGACGACAGCGTCGACGCCCCCGAGTATGTGATCGCCAGGGCAGCCCGGCTGGCGCGGCGCCCCGAGCCTGCGCCGGTCAAGGCCCGTCTCCATCGCCTGATCGCCCTGATGGCGAGCGACAGCTGGCGTCAGCCGGGCATGGCCGCGGGCCTGCGCTCGCTCCAGGCCTGGCCGCGGGCCCTGCTGCTCAAGGCCGGCGACCGCGAGCTCGACCTGCAGGTTGGCCCCCGCGGGGATCGCTGGCAGCTCAGCGGGCAGGTCCTCGGCCCCGAGGCCCCCGGCCGCGTGACCCTCAGCGGCCCCGGCGCCAAGGTTTCGTCCGAGCTGAACGAGCTGGGCGAGTTCGCCATGCCGGCAGTACCCGCCGGGCACTACACCCTCACGGTCTCGCAGAGCGACCTCGAGATCGTCGTGCCCAACCTGGAGATAGGGCCATCCTCGAGCCAGCGCTGACAGACTTCGCCGCGCGCCTCAGCGGCGCCGAGGGCGATGCACGGGCGCTGCTGCTACGAGTAGGCGCCAGACTCGGCACGCCCCTGGCCTACGCCCTCAAGGAGCTCTTCCTGGCGACCTGGGCCAGCGAGCCGGCCCGCGCCGCCGAGGCGGCCAGCGCTCTGGCCGAGCTGGCGCCCCTGGTCGCCGACCCCGAGGTCGATGCCCTGACGGCCTGGACGGCGGGCCTGGTCGCGATCACCGAGGGCGCGATGGAGGAGGCAATCGCCCGGCTCGACGAGGCGATCGCCGGCTTCAGCGCCCTGGGCCGCGATCACGCCGCCGCCTCGACCCAGGTCACGCGCCTGGTCGCCCTCGGCGTGCTCGGGCGCTACGACGAGGCGGTCGCCTGCGGCATGCAGGCCCGCGATACCTTTCTCGCCTCGGGCGACGAGCTGGCCGCCGGCAAGATCGAGCAGAACCTGGGGACGATCGCCCTGCGGCGCGACCGCTACCACGAGGCCGAGCAGCTCCATCGCTCGGCCGGTCGGCGCTTCGCCGCGGCCGGCGAGGTCGACCTGCTGGTGGCCGCCGAGAACTGCCTCGCCGCCGACCTGGTGCCGCAGCTGCGCCTGCGCGAGGCCACCGAGCACTATCAGCGCGCCCTGGCCCGCGCCCAGAAGGCCGGCCTCGAGCTGCGCGAGGCCGAGATCGAATGTAATCTGGGGAACCTGGCCCTGGCCCAGGGCCACTACGACCAGGCCCTCGACTACCTCGAGCGCTCGCGCCGCCACTATAGCGCCCTGGGCATGCCCCACGAGACGGCCTACGCCGAGCAAGAGCTGGCCGAGGCCTATCTGCATCTGAATATGGCCGAAGAGGCCGCGACGATCTATAGTCGGGTCACGCCCACCTTCGCCGCCCAGGGGATGCGCGCCGAGCAGGCCTGGGCTATGGCCCACCACGGTCAGGCCGCCGCCCTGCTCGAGCGTCGCGCCGAGGCCCGCGACCTCTTCGACGGCGCGCGCCGCCTCTTCGCCGAGGAGGGCAACGCGGTCAGCGTGGCCCTGGTCACCCTCTTCGAGGCCCAGCTGGCCTACCAGGGCGGCGACTACCCGGCGGCGATCAGCGCCGCGGCTGCCGCCGAGCAGGCCTTTGCCCAGGCCCGCAGCCACGGGCGCGCCCTGCTGGCCCGCTGGGTGCGCGGCGAGGCCCTCTGCGCCCAGGGTCGCGCCGACGAGGCCCGCGCGGTGCTCGAGGCGACCCTGCACGAGGCTCAGCAGCGCGCCTTGCCCCAGCTGGCCCAGCGCTGCCACGGCTCCCTCGGGCTCCTGGCCCTCGCCGCGGGCGACCGCGCCCAGGCCGAGGCCGAGCTCGAGCGGGCGATCACCATGGTCGAAGAGCTGCGCGCCCCGCTGCCCTCCGAAGAGCTGCGCACCGCCTTCATCGCCGATAAGCTGGCCCCCTACGCCGCCCTCGTGCGCCTCTGCCTCGAAGCCAGCCCGCCGCGGGTGGTCGCTGCCCTGGGCTACGCCGAGCGGGCCCGCTCGCGGGCCCTGGCCGAGATCCTCGGGCGCTCGGTGCAGTCGCTCTTCCAGCCCCGCGATCAGTTCGAGACCGAGCTCGTCGAGCAGCTCAGCGAGCTGCGGGCCGAGCTCAACTGGCTCTATGGGCAGCTGGCCGCCGACCTCGAGGGCGACGCCGACCCGGCCGCCGCCGAGAACCTCACAGCGGCCATCCAGGAGCGCGAGGCCGGCCTGCTCGAGCTCAGCCGCCAGCTACAGATGCGCGGCGGCGAGCTGCCCGGCGCAGTCGAGCCCCTCGACCTGCCCGCCCTCCAGCGCGACCTGGGCACAGAAACGGCCCTGGTGGCCTACTATAGCCTCGACGGCGAGCTGCTGGCCTTCGTGGTCACCGACGCCGGAGTCCAGGTTGTGCGCGGCCTGGCCGACGAAGCCCAGGTCGGCGAGCTGGCCGAGCGGCTGCGCTTTCAGATCGAGGCCCTGCGCCGCGGCGCGCGGGCGGGCAGCCAGCACCACGAGCAGCTCGTGCGCCGCTCCCGCCACTACCTCAGCCGGCTCTATAGCCTGCTGCTGGCGCCGCTCGAGGCCGCCCTCGGCGAGCGCCGCCTGGTGGTGGTGCCGCACCGGGCCCTGCACTACGTGCCCTTCCACGCCCTCTTCGACGGCGAGCAGTATGTGATCGAACGGCGCGAGGTCTGTACGGCGCCCAGCGCCAGCGTCCTGCGCCGCTGCCTGCAGCGGCCGCGCTACCCGCTCAAGCGGGCCCTGCTCATGGGTGTGCCCGACGCCCGCGCGCCCCGCGTGCGCGACGAGGTCCTGGCCCTGGCCCCGCTCTTCCCCAACCACGTCTCGCTGATCGGAGCTAAGGCGAACGGGGCGGCCCTGCGCCACCACGCCCCCGAGGTCGAGCTGCTGCACCTGGCCTGTCACGGTATCTTCAGGCCCGATAACCCGCTCTTCTCGGCCCTCAGCCTGGCCGACGGGCGCTTCACGACCCGCGACGCCTACGGGCTCGAGCTGCGCTGCAATCTGGTGGTGCTCAGCGCCTGCGAGACCGGGGTCAGCACTATCGCGCCCGGCGACGAGCTGATCGGCCTGGCCCGCGGCTTCTTCGCCGCGGGCGCCCCGGCCCTCCTCGTCAGCCTATGGACGGTCGACGACGCCAGTACAGCCACCATGATGGCCCACTTCTACCGCCGTCTGCACGCGGGCGACACTCCGGCCAAGGCTCTGCGCGCCGCACAGTGCGCCCTGCTGCGCGAGCAGCCGCACCCATTCTACTGGGCCCCCTTCGTGCTCATGGGGCGCTGGTAAAGCAGCGGCGAGGCGTGTATTTTCACGCTCCCCGCGCGCTCTGTTTTAGTACAATCCTGTGCACGTCCAGTACAAAACGAGGAAGAGCTATGGGCACCAAGAGACGATACACCTTTCGGGCAGGGCTGATTGGCCTGCTTAGCCTGCTCGCGCTGAGCCTGGCCCTGCCACAGCCCAATGTCGCCTCCTCGCTCGCCGCCATCTGTAGCGACGGCTTCGCCCTCTGGGCCAACAGCGCCACCCGCTCCGATACGCTCGTGATCGCGGGCGGCCAGAATACCCTGAGCGGCCCGGTGCGCTCGAACGCCGACCTGAAGCTCAGCGGTTCGAATAATCAGCTCAGCGGGCCGATCACCTACGCCACCGGCTTCGAGGACGGGGGTGACGCCAACACCTACCCCGCCCCCACCCAGGCTGCCCCTGCGGCAGCGCCCCTCAGCTACACGATCGCCAGCTACAGGCCCGGCGGCGCCGCCGCCCTGGCCGCCGCCCAGGTGGGCCGTTATACCGTGGTTACCGGCGACCTCGACGTGGCCGAGCCGACCGCGCTCAACGGCATCTACTATGTGACCGGCAACGCCAAGCTGGCCGCGAGCGACATCACGGGCACATTCACCATCGTGGCCGAGGGCATGATCGACGTCAGCGGCTCGAACCTCGACGCCGGCCCCTACGCCGATGGGCTGCTGCTCTTCTCGAACAAGAACGAGCCGGGCGCGGCGACGATCAAGCTGGCCGGCAGCAATAGCGACCTGCGCGGCGTGATCTACGGCGTCGGCGGCCTGGTCGAGCTCTCGGGCAGCAATAATTTCTACGCCGGCGGCATCATGGGCGACACCCTGACCCTCAGCGGTTCGTCCCTGAGCGTCGCCTACGCCCCGGGCTACTGCCCCGGCGGCGCCGGCGACCCGCCCCTCGACCCCAACGGCCCCTTCGCCACAGGCGAGGTGGTGGTCAAGCTGTTCAACGCCGCCGATCTGCCGGCGGTGGCCCGCGCCTACGCCCTCGACCCGCTCCCCCAGGATCAGTTCGGTACCCGCCCGATCTACCGCCTGCGCATCCTCGACGGCTCCAGCCCGCAGTTCAAGGCGGCCCAGCTGCGCCCCGCCGGCGGCGTCGGCGGCGATGGGCGGGTCGAGTACGCCGAGCCCAACTACCTGGCTCAGGACCCCGAGAGCCGACGCGGGCGCGGCTCGTGGGTCCTCGTCGAGGGCGCGAGCGGCTATGCCGAGCAGTGGGCCCCCGACTTGATCCGGCTGCCCCTGGCCCACACGATCTCGCGCGGGGCCGGCGTCACCGTGGCCGTGCTCGACACCGGAATCGACGCGACCCACCCGGCCTTTGCGGGGCGGCTCGTCCCCGGCTTCGACTTCGTCGACTTCGACGGCGACCCCGGCGAGGTCCTCCTCGCGGGCGCGCCCAACGCCGGCTACGGGCACGGCACCCACGTGGCCGGCCTGGTTGCCCTGGCGGCACCCGAAGCCAAGATCATGCCCGTGCGCGTGCTCGACAGCGAGGGTGTGGGCAATATCTGGGTGCTCTCCGAGGGGCTCTTCTTTGCGGCCGAGCTGGGGCGCGACGGCGTACCCCTGAGCGGCGACGAGGCCCAGGTGGTCAACCTGAGCCTGGGCACCACCCGCCCGACCCGCCTCCTGCAAGACCTGGTCACCGATCTTACATGCGCTACGAGGGAAGATGACGATGATGATGATGAAGGCCAAGAAGGTGGCGCCGCTGGGCGCTGCGGCAGCACCGGGGGGGCTGTGGTGCTGGCGGCGGCCGGCAATGGCGGCGACACGATCGCCCAGTACCCGGCCGCCGAGGCCGTCGCCGGCTCGCTCGCGATCGGCGCGAGCACACGCCTCGACACGCGGGCCGATTTCTCGACCTACGGCCCCTGGGTGCGCCTCGCCGCGCCCGGGGAGGCGATAATCAGCACGGTGCCGGGCGGCGCCTACGGCACCTGGAGCGGCACCTCCATGGCCACGCCCCTGGCCGCCGGCGTGGCCGCCCTGGTCCGCTCGACCGAGCCGGGCCTGCCGGCCGCCGATGTAGTCGCGCGCCTGGTGAGCACCGGACGCCCCATCGCCGGCCCCATCCAGCGACGCCTCGACGCGGCCGCCGCCCTAGGGCAGCCCAGCGGGCCCGAGGCCGGGCCGACCGAAATCGCCTGGGTCTATTTGCCCGCCCTTGTCACCCGCTAGAGCGCCCGCTACCATTCGTTGCCCCGCCCGCGCGTTATGTCGATGCGCGGGCGGGGTATCGCATAGACCATCCAAGTGAGCTATGGCTAACCTGCTGCTGGTAGAAGACGAGGAGAACCTGCGCGTGGCGGTCGGCTATGCTCTGGTGAAAGACGGCCACGCGGTCAGCTACGCTCGTGACGGCCACGAAGCCCTCGCCGCCTTCCAGCAGAGCCAGCCCGATCTGGTGTTGCTCGATGTGATGCTGCCCGGCCTCGATGGCTTCGCCGTACTGCGCCGTATCCGGCAGTTCTCGACCGTGCCGGTGATTATCCTCACGGCCCGGGCCGAAGAGGTGGACACCGTGGTCGGACTCGAGCTTGGCGCCGACGACTATATCGGCAAGCCCTTCCGGATACGCGAGTTGCTGGCCAGGGTCAGCGCCGCCCTGCGTCGCGCCGGCCAGTGGGCCGCCCCGCACGAACCGCCCGCGGGTAGGGCGCTCCAGGCTGGAGACCTGCGGCTCGACCCGAGCACCCACCGCGCCTACCGTGACGGTCGGCCCCTCGTCCTCAAGCCCCGCGCCTTCGCGCTGCTCCAGCTGCTTATGCAACACCGCGGCAAGGTCTTCACTCGTGAGCAACTGCTCCAGCAGCTCTGGGAAGACCCCTTTATCGGCGATCAACGCACGGTCGACGTGCACGTGCGCTGGATCCGCGAGCAGATCGAGGACGACCCCAGCCAGCCACGCCGCCTACGCACGATCCGCGGGGTCGGCTATCAGCTCGTGGAGTAGCGCATGCCACCCATCCTGCGCCAGATGCGCTGGCAGATCGCCGCGGTGTACACGCTGCTCATTGTCTGCACCCTCGCCGGGCTCGCCTCTGTGCTCTATGGCCAGACCCGCAGCACCTACCTGCGAACGCTCGAGACCGGGATCATCGGCCAGGCCTACCTGGTCGCCGAACTGGCTGACGCGGCCGCCGCAGAAGCCGACGGAGTCCAACTCGAGGCCCTGGTCGACAGGCTGGGGCAACAGATCGGGGCGCGCGTCACGCTGATCGGCCTCGACGGAGCGATCGTGGCCGACTCGCTGCTGCCCCCCGAGCGCTACGCCAGCAGGGTCGATCGGCCCGAGGTTGTGGCTGCCCTCGAGGGCGGTTTCGGCGAAACCCAGCGCTATAGCACCACCACCGGCGACGAGCGCTTCTACGTCGCCGTGCCCTTCGAGCGCGACGATGCCGCGGCGGGCGTGGTCAGGCTGGGGGTGCCCCTGACCACGATCGCGGCTAACCAGGCCGAGATCGCCCTGGCCGTGCTGGCGGCCGCCCTGCTCGCCGTGATCATCTCGTTTCTGCTCGCGGTGCTGATTGCCAGGCTTACCACCCAGCCCCTGCTCGAACTGCGCGCAATGGCCGAGCGGCTGGCCGCGGGCGAGCTCGACACCCAGGCGCCGGTGCCGCCGAGCGAGGAGGTGGGCGCCCTCGCCCGGAGCTTCAACCTGATGGCCTCCCGGCTGCGCCAGCTGGTCGATGCTCAGGCCGAGGAGCGTGAGCGCCTGGCTACCATCCTGGCTACCATGCACGATGGCATCCTCATCCTCGACGCCGAGCAGCGCGTGACGCTCGCCAACCAAGCCGCCGCCGAGGTGCTGGCCCTCAGCAGGCCGCCCCCCTTCCCCCTCAGCGAGCTCTCGGTCGGCCCCGCGATCCTCGATGCGGCCCGCGCCACTCAGGGCGGGGGCTTGCGCAACGGGCACCTCGCCGAGGGCGCGCGGCTGATCGAAGAGCTCACACCGCAGACAAGCGGCCGCTCGCTACGCGCGATCATCACCCGTCTAGGCGAACGGGCCGCCCCACAAACCCTGGTGATGCTCCAGGATCTTACAGAGCTGCGGCAAGTCGAGCGCTCGCGGCGTGTGCTGCTGACCAATATTACCCACGACCTGCGCACGCCCCTCGCCTCGCTGCAGGCGCTGCTCGATGCCCTGGTCGATGGCGCGATCGACGACCCGGCGACGGCCCGAGACTTTCTGGCCCGTATGGATGTCGAGGTCCAGGGTCTCGGCCGGCTGGTCGACGAGTTCCTCGAGCTCTCGCGGATCGAGCTTGGCCAGATCACGCTGCACCTCGCTCCAGAGAGCCTCCCCGAACTGCTGCACACTGTGGCCGCGCGCATGGAGGCCCAAGCCCACCAGAAAGGCGTGAGTATTGCGGTCGAAGCATCCGCGTCCCTACCCCAGCTTGAGCTCGACCGCGATCGGATCGTGCAGGTGCTGCTCAACCTCCTGCAGAACGCGCTCTCGTTTACCGCCGCGGGTGGGTGGATACGCGTTACGGCGCGAGCCGGGGGCGGCGAGGTGATCGTCGCCGTGCAGGACACAGGGGTTGGGATCGCGGCGGCCGACCTGCCGCATATCTTCGACCGCTTCTATAAGGCCGACTCCTCGCGCAGCGATGGCGGGGTCGGACTCGGCCTCGCCATCGCGAGACATCTGGTCGAGCGCCACGCTGGCCGCATCTGGGCCGAGAGCCAGCCCGGCCAAGGGACGACGGTCAGCTTCGCGCTGCCCACCCGCCTGGCCCTACGTTAACAGAGCGTTAAACTTGCGATCAACTTTGGATCACGCCCGGGTGTTACATTCTATTACAGCGTCGCTATAGGCTGCCCGCCAGCTTACCCACCAGGGCGAACCATGTTCACCGGACTAGAGGCCGGGCCCCTCCTGGGCCTCTTGTGGCATATCCTACTCAACCGGCTCGGGCAACACGCCCTGATCGTCATCGGCGTCTTGGCCGTTGTGCTGCTCGCCGCTCGCCGCGCCGGCGAGCGCGGGGTCAGCCCTGGCCTCCTGATCAACCAGGTTTTGCTCGGCCTGCTGATCGGCATCCCAATGGCCGCGCAGCTCTTGCTTACCTGGCGTGATCCGGGCGGGCTCACGATAGTCGGGCAGCCCTGGCCGCCGAGCGCGCTCACGACCGTGTTGGTCATCCTGCTGGCCGCACTGTTGGCGACGGTGGGACTGCTCCATCGCCAGCGAGTGCCCCTGCCCACTTGGCTCGACATCTGCATGCCCGCGGTGTTGCTCGGCCGCGCGATCATGCTCGCGGTCTCATTTGTCCACCAACTCGGCCAGAGCGCAGTGCAGCCCCCAACCACCTTGCTCGATGAGCTGATCCCCACCCTGGCCGCCCTCGGGGCGCTGATCTGGGCTGAGCGCCGGGCCCGCGGCCTGATGCGTCCCGGCGAAAGCGCCTTGCTCTGCGGCCTGCTCTACGCCCTCGGCCATATCGTCGCCCTCGGTCTCCACACCTCGCTCGGCGAGTTCGCCGCTCATGGACTGCCTGTGGCAGCAGACACAGCTACCCTCTGCCCCGAGGCCCCCCAGGGCCGCTGCGGCGACCGGCATAGCTCGTCCCAGTTGCTGTACCTGGTCGTCCTCACGGCCTGTGCGGCCAAGCTCGGCGTACGCCGCCTGAGGCTGACGCCCCCACCCCGAGACTCGCGGCGGGGTCGAACCGTCATCTAGCGCCGCGCCCCCCACCCACAATACCCGCCCGCCGCCCTTCCCCAGGGCGGCCTCGTAGTGTTCCCCCTCCATAACCACGCATTACTACGAGCCTCGCTTTGCGGTTCACTACGTTGTACCCCGCTACGGTACGGAATACTACCGACGCGCCCGTAAGTAACCTGCGGGAAACTACGATCCGCACCTCAGCCCGAGCCTTGCACAGCAAATGTCGATGTATTTCCCAGTATCGTGCCTGCTCTGTCTGCGTGAAGAGGCCAGTCGCCTCTCACGAGCGCCAAGCATCAGCCAGAGGAGCAACTCTCCCGCATGCTTTACCCTCAGCGACAACCGTTTCCTGGTATCTCCCCCACCGCAACGCACGCGGTGCTGACAGGAGGGCTGCTGCGCCGCGCCCTCATTCGCGCCACTATCAGCAGCGGCTTCGGCGAGCCAGACGCCTGCCTGGTCTTGCTGTCGGTGAGCGAGCTGCCGCAGCTGGCCGGCCGCATCAGCGCCCACGCCGAGAGCGAGCTCGTCGCGCAGTTGGCCCAGCACATCAGGCAGGCCACCGGCGCGGCGTTCGTCGGCTACGAGGGCGAGGGGCGCCTCTGCTTCATGCTCGTCGGCCGGGGCCAGGCCCAGCAGCGCCTCCAGGAGCTGAGCCGGCAGATCGTCGCCGCCGTCTTCAGCGCCGGCGGCCGGGCCACGCGCCTCTCCCCGGCCATCGGCTACGTCCCCCTCAGCGTGCCCGGCTCGCTCAACGCCCGCCTGGCCTACGCCCTCGAGGCCCTCGCGCAGGCCCGGCTCTGCGACGACCTGCAGCCGGTCTGCTATCGCCCACAGCGGAGCCCGGCCACCGGCCCGCTCCGCCGCGCCGCTCACCTCCTCGCCCCCCTGGCCCGCCGCCTGCGGGCGCCGCTGCAGATCGCCGCGACCATCGTGCTCGGGTTCGTCCTGCCCCTGCTCGTCTACGCCGTCCTCGAGCGGCGCGGCCTCGACGTGACCCCGGCGATCTACCTCGGCACCGCGATGATGCTGCTGGTCACCAGCTACCTGATCTGGTACGAGGGCTTCCACGCCCTGCGCGACCAGGGCCCGCCCGCCGCCCCGGCCCAGCCCTACCCGACGGCCAGCGCGATCATCGCCGCCTATCTGCCCAACGAGGCGGCCACCGTGGTCGAAACCATCAGGGCCTTCCTGCGGCTCGCCTACCCCGGCCGGCTCGAGATCATCCTCGCCTACAATACGCCCCACGACCTGCCGGTCGAGCAGACCCTGCGCGAGCTGGCCGAGCGCGAGCCGCGGCTGCGCCTGCTGCGGGTCGCCGGCAGCACCTCGAAGGCCCAGAATGTCAACGCGGCCCTGGCCGGGGTCACGGGGGCCTTCGTCGGTATCTTCGACGCCGACCATCACCCCGACCCCGATAGCTTCACGCGGGCCTGGCGCTGGCTGGCCGAGGGCTACGACGTGGTCCAGGGCCACTGTGTCATCCGCAATGGCCACGAGACCTGGGTCGCGCGCCTGGTGGCGGTCGAGTTCGAGAGCATCTACGCCGTCGCCCACCCTGGCCGCGCGCGCGTCCACGGCTTCGGCATCTTCGGCGGCTCGAACGGCTACTGGCGCACCGAGGCCCTGCGCTGCACCCGGCTGCGGGCCTCGATGCTGACCGAGGATATCGACGCCTCGATCCGCGCCCTGATCGACGGGCGCAAGATCGCCTACGACCCCCTGCTGATCTCGCGCGAGCTGGCCCCGCTGACCATGCGCGCCCTCTGGAACCAGCGCATGCGCTGGGCCCAGGGCTGGTTCCAGGTCTCGCTCAAGCACTTTGGCGCCGCCATGCGCTCGCCCTTCCTCTCGGCGCGCCAGAAGCTCGGCATGTTCCACCTGCTGATCTGGCGCGAGCTCTACCCCTGGCTCGCCATGCAGATCGTGGCCGTCCTGGCCTTCTGGGCCCTGAGCGACGGCTTCGCCCGCCTGAACCTGCTGATCCCGATCTTCGTGCTGACCACGGCCCTGACCTTCAGCAGCGGCCTCGGCCAGGTGCTGTTCGGCTACCTGCTCGGCGCCCCCGCGATCCGCCGCAACTGGCGCTGGTACCTGCTCTATCTCCTCTCGGCCACGCTCTTCTACAGCGGCCTGAAGGACCTGATCAGCCGCGTGGCGATGATCAAAGAGGCCCTGAACGAGCGGCAGTGGAAAGTGACGCCCCGCGAGACCCGCGCCGAGCATAGTAAGGAAAGCGCCACCCTATGAGCAGCCAGCCCACCGCCGCGGCCGCCCGGTCCGCCGAGCCGCGCCGCTTCGAGGAGCTCGAGGCCTACAGGGGCATCGCCGCCCTCTGCATCATCGTCTTTCACGCCTACCAGCACTCGCCCCAGCTCGCCGCCGGTCTGCCCGCCTACCCGTACGAGGGCACGCCCCTGCACGCCCTGTTCCTGGGGCTCCACCTGAGCGGGGTCTTCTTCGCGCTCTCGGGCTTCCTGCTCTTCCTGCCCTTCGCGCGGGCCGCGATCGAGCTCAGCGGCCCGCGCTCGGCCCGCGGGTTCCTGGTCAAGCGCCTGATCCGCATCCTCCCGCTCTACTACCTGACCCTGCTGATCGTCTGGGCCTGGCGCTTCGTGGGCCAGCCCGAGCAGGTGAGCGACCTGTTGCTGCACCTGAGCTTCACCCACGTCTTCCACCCGACCTATATCTTCTGGACCCTCGGCCCGGCCTGGTCCCTGGCCGTCGAGGTGCATTTCTACCTGCTGCTGGCCGCCTGCAGCCCCT
This sequence comes from uncultured Oscillochloris sp., assembly GCA_964555675.1. Taxonomy (GTDB): domain Bacteria; phylum Chloroflexota; class Chloroflexia; order Chloroflexales; family Chloroflexaceae; genus CAIWXH01. The sequence goes on along the minus strand of CAZKTU010000008.1, from coordinate 36,655 downwards.
TGCTCTACCGGCTGTGCGCGCGCTTCGAGCAGCGCGGGCGGCGGGTGGCTCTGCTCGCGGCCCTGGTCGGCCTGCTGATCGCGGCGAGCGGGCTCTATAAGTGGTGGGCCTTCAACCACCCGGCCATCACCCCCGAGAGCTACCCGGTCTTCTATAGCCTGCCCGCCAAGCTCGACGCCCTGGGCCTGGGCATGCTGCTGGCCCTGCTCGTCGCCGCGCGCCGGTCGGCCACCCTGTTCCGCGCCCCCCTGGCCCGGCTGCTGCAGCTGCTCGGCTTCAGCCTGATCGCCCTGAGCATTATGCTCGAAAGCGTCTTCCCGCTCATCGCGCTCTACTTCTCGACCCTGGTGGCCCTCGGCACGACCATGCTGATCAGCTCGACCGTGCTCGGCCCGCGCGGCTCGTGGCTCGAGCGGGCCTTCTGCCTGCCCGCGCCACAGTTCCTCGGCACGATCTCCTACGGGCTCTATCTGCTGCACGAGCCGCTGATGATCGAGCTTGGGCGCGCCGGGCTGCTGCTGCCCAGCACGCCGCTGAGCTTCCCGCTCACCGCCCTGAGTGTGATCGCCCTCGCCGTCGCCGCCGCCACCCTCTGCCACCATCTGATCGAGCGGCCCTTCGGCGAGCTGCGCCACCTGTTCGACGGCAAAGGCCGCCTGATCGAGCGCTACCCTGCTGCCCCACCTGCCGCGCCGGCCCTGTCTAACCGCCGCAGGCGCTCAGCGTACTGAGCGCTACCCTTCCTCGCTCGCCAGGGGCGCCAGCTCGGGCTCGATCTGCCGGTACGCGGCGATGAGCTGCTGGACCTGCTCGGCAATCTCGCCGGGGGCGCCCCCGGCGGCCGCCTGCTCGAGCCGGTCGCAACGCAGAGCCAGGTCGCCGGCGCCCACGATGGCGCTGCTCGACTTGAGCCGGTGGGCCGCACGGCGCACGAGTTCGTAGTCGTGGCTCCAGACGCCGGCCTCCAGGGCCGCGAGCTGGGCCGGGGCGTCGCGCAGATACTCGCCGATTACCCTGGCCCAGAGGCGGGCGGCCTGAGCGCTGGTGAGGCCGAGGGCCTGCCGGCGCTGCTCGGCCTCGACCGCCGCCGCCGAGACGGCCCCGGACGGCGAGTCTGAGGCCCGCTCGACAGTCCCGACGGCCCGCTTGCGCCCCGCGCTCGCCCTGAGGGCGCGGCCCCGGGCGAGAGCTTCGGCCAGGCGCGGCAAGGTGATTGGCTTGCTCACATAGTCGTCCATGCCCAGACTCAGGTAGCGCTCGCGGTCACCCTGCATGGCGTTGGCGGTCAGCGCAATCAGGTAGGGCTGCCGCTCGGCCGGTAGCTCGGCGCGGATGCGCTGGGCCAGAGCGGGCCCGTCTAGCCCGGGCATCTGCACGTCGAGCAGCGCGATATCGTAGGGCGCGCGGCGCACTGCCGCCAGCCCCTCCTCGCCGTCACGGGCCAGGGTGGCCCGGTAGCCGAGCTCTTCGAGCAACAGCATGGTGAGGGTCTGGGTCGTCGGGTCGTCCTCGGCGAGCAAGATCGCCAGCTCGTCCTCGGCCGCGCGCGCAGGGGCAGCCGCCGGCTCGGGCAGAGGGCCGCCCTCCGGCCGCTGGTCCAGCAGCAGCCGCTTCACCACCGCCTGCAGCTCGCCGGCCTTCACCGGCCTGGTCAGGATAGCTTGGAAGCCTTCGCGCGCGATGCGAAGCTCGGGCTCGCCCTGGTGAAACGAGGCCAGCAGGATCAATGGGAGCGCCTCGGCGTCGAAGCGCTGGCGCAGCAGGGCCGCGAAGGCGTGGGCGCTCAGGCCGGCCTCGCCGTGGCCCGCACCCACCAGCGCCAGCTCGGGCCGCTCGGGCTCGTCCAGCAGCTGTAGCGCCTCCTCGGCCGAGGCGCTGGCCCGCCCGCTCATCCCCCAGTCGGCGGCCAACCCGAGCAGCATACGGCGGCTCTGTGGCGGCACGCCGGCGATCAGCAGCCGGCGCCCCACCAGCTCGGGGGCCACGCTGCGCAGGGGATGCGGCGGCGGCGCGAGCGCCTCCATGACCACCGTAAAGCGGAAGGTCGAGCCGCCTCCGGGCACGCTCTCGACCCCCATCGTGCCGCCCATCAGCTCGCTCAGACGCTTGCTCAGAGCCAGGCCGAGGCCGGTGCCGCGCAGCGGGGCGCCGCCCACCGCCTCGAGCTGGCTGAAGGGCTGAAAGAGCTGCTTGATGCGCGTGGCGGGGATGCCGATGCCGCTGTCGGCGACCGCCAGCCGCAGCTCGTAGCGGCGCATCCCGAGCGGGCGAGCGGCGACCGTGAGGCAGACGCTGCCCTCGGCGGTGAATTTGACCGCGTTGCTCAGCAGGTTGAGCAGAATCTGGCGCAGGCGCGCGCAGTCGCCCAGCCACTGCGGCGGCACCTCGCGCTCGATCTCATACGAGAGGTCGAGGCCTTTCTCGCCGGCGGTGAGCGCGATCAGGTCGAGGGCCTCCTCGAGGCAGCGATGCAGCTCGAAGGGCGCCGGGCGCAGCGCGAGCTTGCCCGACTCGATCTTCGAAAAGTCGAGAATATCGTCGATCACATTCAGCAGGGCCTTGCCGCTCGTGCGCGCCATCTGCACCAGCAACGCCTGCTCGGTCGTGAGCCTGGTCCGCTGCAGCAGCTCGCTCACCCCGATCACCCCCGTCAGCGGCGTCCGAATCTCGTGGCTCATGTTGGCCAGAAACTCGGACTTGGCCCGCGTGGCCGCGTCGGCCGCCTGCTCTGAGGCCCGCAACTCGGCGAGCAGATGGGCCGTATTGGCCTCGGACTGGGCGCGCTCGGTGATATCGCTGAGGATCATCAGGCGCCCCGCCACCAGGCTGCTGCGGTCGTGCAGCGGCGCCAGGTGCAGCGCGTAACGGCGCAGGCCGTTCGCGCCTCGCAGCTGTACCTCGCCGAGCCGCTCCTCGCGCCGGTCGCGCTGTGCATCCCGCCCAAGCTCGCCCTGCAGCAGCTCGCCTACGGGACGCCCGCGGGCCGCCGAGGACGCCAGGCCCAGGGCCCGCTCGGCGGCCGGGTTCATGTCGAGCACCTGGCTTTGCCCGTCGAGCACCAGCACGCCGTCGCGCATGGCCAGCAAGATCGCGTCGTGGGCCAGGGGCACCAGGGCCAGCAGCTGATAGCGGAAGAGCGACCAGGCCAGCAGCAGCGCGCTGAGTCCGAAGGCAAAGGGAGTCAGGTCGAGCGGCCCGGCCAGCGAGCGGAAGGCGAAGAGCGTATTGCCGACCCAGGGCGCCAGTGCGCTGAGCAGCAGCACCCAGGCCTGGCGCCGGTAGCGCCCACGGGCGAGCAAGACCAGCCTGAGCAGGAGCAGGCTGCCCAGCAGCAGGCTCAGGTAAAACCAGGTGGCGTGGACCCAAAACCAGGGCCCGTAGCGCAGCTCGAGCACGGCCCGCCCGCCCAGGTTCGCCAGGTCTACGCGCGACCAGACCAGGCCGTGGAACGCGTTGCTCCAGACCAGCAGCAAGGTCAGCACGGGCTCGATCAGCAACAGGCCCAGACGGCGTCGCGTAAACCAGCCCGAGCGCGCCCCGTACTGCACGCAGAAGACTAGCCAGGCGGGCGGGACGAGCACGATGCCCAGGTACTGCACCCGCAGCCAGAGCAGCTTCTCATCAAGCGTCATTGCGTTCCGCTCGAGGGCCGCGGTCAACAGCCAGAGGCTGGTCGCCAGCGCGAGCCCCCCCAGCGCGACGGCCCCCGGCACGCGCCGCTGCCGCCAGGCATAGCTCGTCAGCAGCGCCAGCAGCGCCGCCAGAATGAGGAATGGTGCAGTTACCGGCACGCTGGAAAGAGCCATGTCGCGAGCCCTAATGCAGTTCCAACCTGCCCGATTGGGCTTGCGGGCGGGGTTTCGGGATGGCCAAACAGTTCGGCTGTTGGCGCATTAGCAACTCCGATGCCAGACCGCCCCGCGCGCCAGCGTTTCGATCAGTATGCAGATTCTCAAGCGCAATCTTGCCTCAGCAAATTATCAGATCACCCGGAGAGATCCGCCCTACACTGAATCTTCGCAGAGTAATACAGCGCTGAATTGCGCTATACGGCATATCCCGACAGCTGAGGGGAAAACTTTGCTATTTAATCCAGAAAAGGAGCGCCCCATGGAGATGGAGCGCGAAGAGCCAATCAGGGTATTGATTATCGACGATCATACGGTCGTACGTATGGGGCTGCGCATCGTTATTGACGAGCAGCCCGATATGCTGGTGGTCGCCGAGGCGGCCACCCGCGAGCAAGCCCTGGCGAGCGTCGCCCGCTTTCGTCCCGACGTGGCCCTGCTCGATCTCGACCTCGGCGCCGACGACGGGGTGAGTCTGCTGCCCGAGCTCAACGCCGCCGCCGCGGAGCTCAGGGTGCTGATCCTGACCGGCCTGCGCGACCTGGCCCCCCAGCGGCGGGCGGTTCGTACCGGCGCGATGGGGATCGTGATGAAGGATACCTCGCTCGAGACGGTGGTCAAGGCGATCAGGCGGGTCAACGCCGGCGAGATCTGGCTCGACCGCAGCGTGATCGCCAGCGTGCTGCGCGAAGAGCCTGAGGCGCGCGAGGTCGGCGGGCCCGCGCCCAGCCTGAGCGCGCTCACCGCGCGCGAGCGCGAGATTGTCGCGCAGATCAGCGCGGGGCTGAAGAACCAGCAGATCGCCGACCGGCTGCATATCAGCGAGGCCACGGTGCGCCACCACCTGACCTCGATCTTCAGCAAGCTCGACCTGAGCGATCGCCTCGGCCTGGTCATCTATGCCTTCCGCAACGGCCTGGCCGCGATCGAGGACTGATGGGCGGTCTGGCTCGCAGACCCTCCAGAAAAAATGGGCGGATGCTCCTATGCGCGCTCACGCCTTCACTGCTATGATCTGAGCAAGTCCTTCGCGGACAGCAGCCTCTGGCCGGCGCCCTGCAACGACGCACGCCGGCCCGCCCCACGAGCGTTACACCCCTCCGGCAGCTCTGACCCCAGCCTCACCACCCTTGCGCTGTCACTCCTCACCCTGACCGCCTGAAGCATCAGGCCCGCAACGCGCTGCGCTGCGCGTGCCGCTTGACGCCGGGCCGGGCGAAGCTTTGCTGTGCGCATCGCGCCTGTGAGCCGCAGATCAATCCGGAGAAACTGGCATGACCAGCCCCTACATCGGCCAACCGAGCCGCCCCTTCGCGCCGAGCGCCCCCAGCCCCGCCGCCCGTGGCACGACCGAGCTCACCGCCGCCCAACTGGCGGCCCGCGAGGCCACCGTGAGCGTCGTCATCCCCGCGCTGAACGAGGCCGACAACCTGCCTTATGTGCTGCCGCACATTCCCACCTGGGTCCACGAGGTCGTACTGGTCGACGGCCACTCGACCGACGATACCGTCGCCGTGGCCCGGGCCCTCTGGCCCGGCGTGCGCGTCGTGCAGCAGCAAGGGCGCGGCAAAGGCGCCGCCCTGCGCTCGGGCTTCGCCGCAGCCAGCGGCGAGATCATCGTGATGCTCGACGCCGACGGCTCGACCGACCCCCGCGAGATCCCCGCCTTCATCGGGGCGCTGCTGGCCGGCGCCGACTTCGTCAAGGGCTCGCGCTTCCTGCAGGGCGGCGGCACCGCCGACATGCCGCTCTACCGCCAGCTCGGCAACGGCGGCCTGACCCTGGCCGTACGCATGCTCTTCGGCGGCAATTTCAGCGACCTCTGCTACGGCTACAACGCCTTCTGGCGCCGGGTGCTGCCCCAGCTCGACCTCGACGGCGACGGCTTCGAGATCGAGACCATGATGAACGTCCGCGCCCTGCGCGCCGGCCTCAAGGTGGCCGAGGTGCCCAGCTTCGAGGCCGAGCGCGTCCACGGCGTAGGCCGCCTGCGGGCCATCCCCGACGGCTGGCGCGTCGCCAAGACGATTGTGAAAGAGCGCCTCAAGCGCGCCCGCCCTGGCGTGATCGCCGCCCTCGGCCCGAGCAGCCCCGCCGCGCAGCCACAGGCCGCGAGCGACGAGCCCGAGGCCCGCGAGCGCACGGTCGGCGAGGCCCTGTAAACGGCACCCCTACATCGGTAGTGCGTCCGGCCCTGCTGTGCCGGCGCACCCAGGAAGAACCTGACGTGATTGAGCGTATGCCCCAGGCCCCCGCGCGCCCCGAGCGTCCGACCGATTCAGAAGCGCTGCGCTTCTGCGTGGTTGGCGCCGGCCCGCGCTTCTTCAGTGGGATCAGCGTCTACACCTACCGTCTGGCCAACGCCCTCGGCCGCGCCCACCCGGTCTCGGCCCTGCTGATGCGCCAGCTCATCCCGACCCGGCTCTATCCCGGCCGGGCGCGGGTCGGGGCTCAGTTGGCCGCGAAGACCTACGAGCCGCATGTGCGCGTCTTCGACGGCGTCGACTGGTTCTGGCTGCCCAGCATGCTCAAGGCCCTGGCCTTCCTGCTGCGCGAACGCCCCAACGCGGTGGTTTTCCAGTGGTGGAGCGGCGCGGTGCTGCACTCCTACCTGCTGCTCGCCCTGGTCTGCAAGCTGCTCGGCGCGCGCCTGGTGATCGAGTTCCACGAAGTGCTCGACACCGCCGAGGCGCGCATGCTCCCCGCCCGCTTCTATGTCGGCCTGGTCGCGCCCATGCTGCTGCGCCTGGCCAGCGCCTTCACGGTCCACTCCAGCTTCGACCGCCAACTGCTCGCCGAACGCTACGACCTGGGCGCGAAGCCGATCATGGTCGTGCCCCACGGGCCGTACGACCAGTACAGCGCCGCCCCCGAGCAGCCCGCCCTGCGCGAAGCCCCCGCCGATTGCTGCAATCTGCTCTTCTTCGGCGTGATCCGGCCCTACAAAGGCCTGGAAGACCTGATCCGCGCCTTCGACGCCATCCCGGCGGACCAGATCTCGCAGTACTGGCTCACGGTGGTCGGCGAGACCTGGGAGGGTTGGGAGCTGCCGGCCGAGCTGATCGCCCGGAGCCGCTATCGCGAGCGCATCACCTTTGTCAACCGCTATGTGCGCGACGAGGAGCTGGCGGGCTACCTGGCCGGGGCCGACGCGGTGGTCTTGCCCTACCATCGCTCGTCGATGAGCGGCCCGCTCCAGGTCGCCATGGGCGTCGGCCTGCCGGTCGTAGCCACCGCCGTCGGCGGGCTGGGCGAGGCCGTCCACAGCTACGCGGGGGCCATCCTCGTTCCGCCGGCCGACCCCGAGGCTCTGCGCGCGGGGCTGGCCAGGGTCGCGGCCTTGCGCCGCCGGCGCTTCAGCGTGGCCCACTCGTGGGCCCAGACCGCCGAGGGCTATAGCGCCCTCTTCACCCGCCTGCGCCGGGGCGAGGCCCCGAGCGCGCCGCGGAGCCGGGCGAGCGCGGGCGGCGCCAACCCGGGCAAGGGAGACTAATGCAGCGTTCACTGGAGCAAGGGGCCGTGCTGACGCACGAGCGGGTACGGCGCGGCTGGAGCGAGCTGCGCGGCTTCTTCGGGCTGCTGGCCGCCGGCCTGATCTTCGCCGTGGCCAATGGCGCGGCCCTCAGCTGGGACGGTAGCTCGCGGCTCTTCCAGCTGCTCGACCGTCAGAGCTTCGACGTACCTAACGATCGGCTGATCAACATCCCGCTCCAGTTGCCCGCGCTGCTGCTCAGCCGGGTCACCGACGACCTGGCGCTGCTACAGTTCGCCTTCGGCCTGGCCTACGGGCTGGTGCCCCTCCTGGCCCTGCTGGCGGCCTGGCAGGTCGTGCGCGACCACGAGCCGTCGCTCTTTGTCTGGGCCGCCCTTGGTATCGGCCTGGCCACGCTGCCCGGCCAGCTCTTCTTCGTCGCCGAGGCGGCCATGGCCGTGCAGCTGGCCTGGCCGCTCATCCTCGCCGTGCTGACGCGCCGCATCGAGCGTTACCCGCTCACGCTGGGCCTGTGCGCGCTGGGCCTCTACTTCAGCCATCCCTTCGCCATCCCGCTCTTCGCCCTGCTCGCCGCCCTGGCCGTGGCGGCGGGCCTGCGCTTCCGCGCCGAGCGCAACCGCATGCTCGTCTGGGCCGCGAGCCTCCTGGCCCTCAGCGCCGTGGCCGCCCTGCGCTTCTGGCTGCTGCGCTCGGCCTATGAGAGCGACCAGCTGGCCGTGGACGTCGTCATGAACAGCTTTCGCGAGGGCGTGGCGGGTCTGCCGCTGATCGCCCTTGCCGCGGCCTGGCTGGCCGGGCTCATGCTCCTGCTCGTCGCGGTCGCTCCCGGGGCCCAGAGCGCGGCCGGGGCGCGCCTGGCCGCGCTGCTCGAGCGGGCCGCCCTGCTGGTCGCCGGCGGCGCGCTGCTGATCTGGGCCGCGAGCTCGCAGCGTTGGGGCAATGCGATCAGCTACAAGACCTGGGTGCTCTTCTGCGCGTTGCCCTTCGTGGGCCTGGCCGCGCTCGACTGTTTGCTTCAGCCGCTCGGGCCGGCCCGCGCCCGCCGCCTCTGGCCCGCCCGCAAGCGCACCAGCGACGCCGTGGCCGCGATCTTCGCCCTGACCCTGGTGGTGCAGAGCACCGTCTGGTCGAATCTCCAGGCCCGCCTCGCCGATAGCCTGGCCCGCAGCCCATGGACCTGCAACTCGATGGCGGCCGCGGGCGGGCTGCGCGACACGCCGCTCAACCACTGGTCGGTCGCCACGCGCTCGCTGCTGCTCCAGGGCCGCTCGCCCGAGCGGGTGGCGCTGCCCGAGGATGGGTGCGGCGCCACCAGCTTCGCCGCGGCGCCTCTGGCCGCCCTGCTGCCGGGGCGCGACGCGAGCGGCTGGTTCGACCTGAGCACGCTCGGCCGCCGCCTGGCCGAGGCCGAGACCACCGCGCCCGGCTGTTCGTTCACCCTGACCGGCGGCTGGCACCGCAGCGAGAGCGATGGGCCCTACTGGTGGCGCTGGAGCGACGGCGCGGACGCCCAGCTGCGCATCGTGGCCGAGCGCGCGCTCTCGGCCAGCCTGAACGGCCAGATCGAGGCCGCCCAGACCCCGGCCACGATCGTCGTGCTGGTGAATGGCGTCGAGCGCCAACGCCTCGAGGTGCGCGAGCCGGGGTTGGGCCCCCTCGGCCCGCTCGAGCTCGAGCTGAGCTCGGGCGCCAACCTGGTCCAACTCGTCAGTATGCAGCCCGCCGTGAGCGTCGGCGGTCGCCCGCTGGCCTTCAGCCTCGCCAACCTGGCCCTCGTCTCCGGCGACCCTGGCCTTGTATGCACATTTCACCCGTGAGAGAACAGCGAATGCTTCAGCAAGCCGAGTTTGATACTATTCACAGCGCAAACGCACGGCGCGGCGGGCAGCCCGTCGGGCCGCTGCGGGTGCTCCAGGTCTCGCAGCGCTTCTTCCCCGAGATGGGCGGGGTCGAGACCCATATGTACGAAGTGGCGCGCCGCCTGAGGGCCCGAGGCGTCGAGGTCGCGGTGCTGGCCACCGATACGAGCGGCAAACTCGCGCCAAGCGAGATCGTCGAGGGCATCCCCGTGCGGCGGGTGCGCTCGTGGCCCGCGCGCGGCGATTACTATCTGGCCCCCCAGCTCTATCAGGCGATCCGGGCCGGCAGCTGGGACGTCATCCACCTCCAGGGCATTCACACCCTGGTGCCGCCGCTGACCATGCTCGCCGCGCGCCACTCGCGCACACCCTATGTGGTCACCTTCCACACCGGCGGGCATAGCTCGCGCCTGCGCAACCTCGGGCGCGCCGCCCAGTGGGCGACGCTCAAGCCGCTGCTGGCCGGAGCCAGTCGCCTGATCGGGGTCTCGAAGTTCGAGGCCGAGCTCTTCCGACGGCGCCTGGGCCTGCCCGCCGAGCGCTTCACCACCATCCGCAACGGCTCGCAGCTCCCCCGGCTTACAGGCCGGCCCCAGGCCCGCGACCCCAACCTGCTGCTCTCGGTGGGGCGGCTCGAGCGCTACAAGGGCCACCATCGCGCCATCGCCGCGCTGCCCCTGCTGCTGAGCAAGCGGCCCGAGCTGCGCCTGCTCATCCTGGGGGCCGGGCCGCACGAAGGCGAGCTGCGCCGGCAGGCGGCCGCCCTGGGCGTGGCCGAGCGGGTCGAGATCCGGGTCATTCCGCCGAGCGACCGCGAGGCCATGGCCGACGTGCTGGGGCGGGCCGCCCTGATGACCCTCTTCAGCGAATACGAGGCCCACCCGATCGCCGTCATGGAGGCCGTCGCCCGCCAGTGCCCGGTCCTGGTGGCCGACACCTCGGGCCTCAGCGAGCTGGCCGAAGAAGGTCTGGTGCCCGCGGTGCCGCTCTCGCTGAGCGACGAGCAGCTCGCGGCCGCCATGCTGGCCCAGCTCGAGCGCCCGCTGATCCCGGCCCAGGTCGAACTGCCGACCTGGGAGCGCTGCGTTGCCCAGCTCATGGAAGTGTATGAGCGGGCCGCGGGGAGGGTCGCATGCGCATCCTGATGCTGGCCCAGTTCTACCCGCCGATCATCGGCGGCGAAGAGCGCGTGGTGCGCGACTTCAGCGCCGCCCTGGCTGCGCGCGGCCACGAGGTCGCCGTGGCGACCCTGCGCCAGGAGGGCATGGCCGCGTTCGAGCAAGACGGGGCGGTCCGGGTCTACCGTCTGGGCAGCAGCATGGGGCGCATCCCCTGGCTGCACAGCTCGGGCGGCCGGCGCCACGCCCCGCCCTTCCCCGACCCCGAGACGGCCCTGGCGCTGCGCGCGCTGATCGAGCGCGAGCGACCCGAGATTGTGCACGCCCACAACTGGCTGATCCACTCCTTCCTGCCGCTCAAGGCCTGGAGCGGCGCAAAGCTGGTCCTGACCCTCCACGACTACAGCCTGGCCTGCGCCACCAAGAAGCTGATCTACCAGGGCGCGCTCTGTAGCGGCCCCGGCCCGCGCAAATGCCTCGCCTGCGCCGCCGAGCACTATGGGGCGGCCAAGGGCGCCATCACGACCCTCGCCAACTGGAGCATGGGCCTGGCCGAGCGCGCCGCCGTCGACATGTTTCTGCCCGAGAGCGAGGCCGTGGCCATCGGCAACGGTCTGGTCGGCGGACGGGCCCCGTACCGGGTCATCCCCGTCTGCATCCCCGACGCCGAGCCGAGCGACCCCGTCGCCGCGGCGCCATACGTGGCCCAGTTGCCCGCCGAGCCCTTCCTGCTCTTCGTCGGGGCCTTTGGCAGCTACAAGGGCGTCGACGTGCTGATCGAAGCCTACCGCCGGCTGCGGGCCGCGCCGCCCCTGGTGATCATCGGCTACCACACGGCCGAGCACCCCGTGGCTACCACCGATCTGCCGCCCGGGATCACGGTGCTGAAGGATTGGCCGCACCACGCCGTGCTCGAGGCCTGGCGCCGCAGCCTGCTCGGGCTCGTCCCCTCGGTCTGGGCCGAGCCATTCGGGCTGGTCGCCCTCGAGGCCATGGCCGCCGGCAAGCCGCTGATCGCCTCGCGCATCGGCGGGCTGCAAGACATCGTGGCCGACGGGCAGACCGGTCTACTCGTGCCGCCCGGCGATGGCGCGGCGCTGCAGGCGGCGATCGAGGGCCTGCTGGCCGACGCCGTGCTGCGCGAGCGCATGGGTCGGGCGGGCGCCCAGCGCGTGCGCCGCTTCCAGGCCGCCACGGTCATCCCGCAGATCGAGCAGGTCTACCGCGAATTGCTGGACACTGCCGTCCTCGAGGGTTCACGAGCGTGATGCGCGGAAACAGCACGGCCGAACCGGTTGGCGTCGCCGTCGACGAGGAGGAGAGTCAGGTCGCCCATCCCCTGCGCACGAGCCCCCCACGGCTGGGCTCGGCCGACTGGCTGGCCGCCGGCCAGTTCGGCCCGGCCCGGCTTGCCCGCCTGCGCCTCGCCGCCCTCGAGCCCTTCTGGCTGCCGGGGCTGGCCTTCGTCGGCGCCCTCGGCGTGCTGCTGGTCGCCCTGGCCTACAGCGGCGCCCGCACCCTGGCCCCCTGGGCGGGCTGGAGCGAGCTGTTCTTCTGGGGCGGGCTGCTGGCCCTCTTCGTGCCGATCGTGGCGCGCCTGCTGGCCCCCGAGGCCCCGCGGAGCGAGCGGCTCAGCCTGGTGCTGATCTTCGGCATGGGCCTCTACCTGGCCAAGCTGCTGCGCTACCCCCTGGCCTTCGCCTTCCACGACGAATTCCTGCACTGGCGCACGGCCAACGACATTCTGAGCGGCGAGCGGCTCTTCGCCGTCAACCCCATCCTGCCGATCAGCGCCCTGTACCCCGGGCTCGAGCTGATCACCAGCGCGATCGCCCAACTGGGCGGGATGTCGCTCTTCAGCGCCGGCGCGCTGGTGCTGGGGTCGGCGCGCCTGGTCTTCGTGCTGGCGCTCTTCCTCTTCTACGAGCGCATCAGCCGCTCGGCCCAGACCGCCGGGCTCGCCACGCTGCTCTATCTGGCCAACCCGAAGCTGATCATCTTCGACGCCCAGTTCTCGTACGAGTCCCTGGCCCTGCCGCTGCTCGCCCTGGTGCTCTTCGCCCTGGCCTGGCGCGGCGACATGGCCCCGGCCGAGCGCGCCGGGCCCACCCTGGCGGCCCTGCTGGGCATCGCCGCCATCACCGTCACCCACCACCTCACGGCCTATGCGCTCACCCTCTTCTTGCTGATCTGGGCCGGCGCCCAGGCCTGGCTGCGCCTGCGCGCCAGGGTCACGACCGAAGCCGGGGCCGGCGGCATGGCCCTGCTCAGCCTGGTGCTCAACCTGACCTGGCTGGTCTACATCGCCACCCTGGTGGTCGAGTATCTGGCGCCGCACCTGATCGGCGCCGTGAGCGAGCTGCTCAAGCTGATCGGCGGCGAGCTGGCCAGGCGCGAGCTGTTCCGCGACTACGCGGGCCAGGTGCCGCCGCTCTGGGAGCGCGAGGTCGCCCTCGGCGCGACCGGGCTGATCCTGGTCGGCATCCCCTTCGGGCTGTTCTTCGTCTGGCGCTACGAGCGCCTGCGGGCCGGGGCCGTGGCCCTGGCGGTCGCGGCCCTGGCCCACCCCGCCAGCCTGGCCTTCCGCCTGACCAAGGGCGGCGGCGAGGCCTCGGACCGCGCGGCCGGCTCGGTGTTCATCGCCGTGGCCTTCGTCCTGGCCGTGGGCATCACACGCTTCCTGCTGCTGCGTCGGCCCGACTGGCGCTGGCAACTGCCCTTCATCGCGGCCCTCACGGTGATCTTCCTGGGCAATGTCGTGATCGGAGTCGGCCCGCAGTGGGCGCGTATGCCGGGGCCCTACCTGGTGGCGGCCGACGCCCGCTCGGTCGAGCCCCAGGGGGTCGAGGCCGCCACCTGGGCCCGCGACCGGCTCGGGCCGGGGCAGCGCTTCGCCGCCGACCGCATCAACCGCCTGCTGCTCGCCTCGTACGGCGAACAGCGGGCCGTGACCCACGTCAAAGATGGGCTCGACGTCTCGCCGCTCTTCTTTGGGGCCGGCTACGGCACGGTGCAGAACGAGATTGTGCAGCGCGCCGAGATCGACTATGTCCTGGTCGACCAACGGCTCAGCACCGCCTTGCCAAGGGTCGGCATCTACTTCGAGGCCCCCGAGCCCAACGCGCTCCAGCACAGCGCGCCGGTCGACCCGGCGGCCCTCGCCAAGTTTGACCGTCTGCTGGGCGTCGACCGGCTATTCGATAGCGGCTCGATCGTGATCTACCGGCTGGGAGAAGATGTCCGTGAACCATAAACGCTACGACCTGGCCCTGGCCGCCGGGCTGGCCCTGGTCGCCATTGCTTTCGCCCTGATGGGCCTCAAGATCCCGCTGCTGAGCGGCCCGCTGGCGGCAGTCCTGGTGCTGCTGCTCCCCGGCTATGCGCTCACGGCGGCGATCTATCCCTGGCCGACCCTCGGCCTGCCCGAGCGCGCTCTGCTGAGCCTCGGGCTGAGCCTGACGCTCAGCGCGCTGAGCGGGCTGCTGCTCAACCTGCTGCCCGGCGGCCTGAGCCGCGTCGGCTGGACCCTCCTGCTCGCCGCGCTGACCCTCGCGGCCTGCGCCATCGCCCAGGTGCGCCGCGGCCGCCGTCCGCGCCGCGCTCTGCCCGGGCCCGGCCCTGGCCCCGGCTGGCGCAACAGCCTGCGCTACGCCCCGGCGCTTCTCGTGCTAGGCAGCGCCTTCGGCGTGGCCGTCACCGGCGCCCTGAACGAGCCCAAAGCCGGCTTCACCCAGCTCTGGATGCTGCCCGTGAGCGCCGAGAGCCGCACCGTGCAGCTCGGGGTCAGGAACAGCGAGAGCGCGCCGACCGGCTACAGGCTCGAGCTGCGCGTGGCCGGGCAGCGCGTCGAGCAGTGGGAGCAGCTCAGGCTTGCCCCCGGCGAAAGCTGGGAGACCCGGGCCACCCTGCCGGAGGCCGGCTGGGCCGAGGCCGTGCTCTATCGGGAGGACGCGCCCGAGGCGGTCTATCGACGCACGCTGCTCCAGGACGATCTAGAGCGCACTACGACGGAGCTGCGGCCATGATACGGAACCTACGCGAGAGGCTGCGCGGCGCGGCCAACCTGACCCTGCTGGCGAATGCCAGCTCGCTGGTGGGCAGCCTGGTCTTCACCTCGGGGCTCGGGCTGGTCTACTGGCTGCTGGCGGCCCGGCTCTTCGACGCGACAGCGGTCGGCCTGGCCGGGGCCAGCATCTCGGCGATGTCGCTGCTGGGGGTGGCCGGCATGCTCGGCCTCGGCACGCTGCTGATTGGCGAGCTGCCGCGCCAGCCGGGCGCCGCGGGCCCCTTGCTCGCCACGGCTCTGGCGACGGCGGGCGCCGCGGGCGGGGTCTTCGGGCTGATCTTCGCCCTGCTGGCCCCGGCCATCTCGCCCAACCTGGCCCCCCTGGGGGCCGACCCGCTCAGCGTGGCCCTCTTCGCCGCCGGGGTCAGCCTGACCGCCCTGGTGATGGTGCTCGACCAGGCCCTGATCGGTATGCTGCGCGGCGGCCTGCAGCTCTGGCGCAATATCATCTTCGCCGCGCTGAAGCTCGGCGCCCTGCTGGGCGCCGGGGCGCTGCTGGGCGCCGGGCGCTGGCAGACGATCTACGCGACCTGGCTGGTCGGCAACCTGGTCTCGCTGCTCGCCCTGGCCGGCTACCTGGGCTGGCGCGGCGAGCTGGCGCGGACGCGCGGCCTGCAGCCGCGCTGGGGGCTGCTGCGCCGCTTCGGGCGAGCGGCCCTGGGCCACCACGGGCTGAACCTGGCCCTGCAGGTCGCCGGCTTCGCCCTGCCGATCATCGCCACCGCCCTGCTCTCGGCCACGGCCAACGCCTACTTCTACACCGCCTCGATGCTGGCCGGCTTCGTCTTTTTCGGCCCCCTGGCGATCGCCACCGCCCTCTACGCTTCGGGCGCCCACGAGCCGAGCGCCGTCGCCAGACGCATGCGCTTCACCCTCGCCGTGGCCGGGGCGGCGGGCCTGGTCGCCAATCTGCTCCTGTTCGTCGGCGCGGTCCCCGTGCTGCGCCTGTTTGGCGAAGCATACGCCGAGCAGGCGGCCTGGACCCTGCGCATCATGGGCCTGGGCGTCTTTCCGATCATCATCAAAGATCATTATGTCACCATCTGCCGGCTGAACGAGCGGGTGGGGCGCGCCGCCCTGCTCGCGGTGGTCGGCAGCGCGCTCGAGCTGGCGCTGGCCGCGCTCGGGGCGCGCCTGGGCGGCCTGAACGGGCTGGCCCTCGGCTGGCTCGCGGCGGTCTGGCTCGAGGCCGCGGTGATGGGCCCGCCCGTCTACCGCGCCGCCCTTGGCCGGCATCTTGCGGAAGCGACGGAGGAGCGGCAGCGCCGACCGCACCCCCTTGAAGAAGAAGGAGCCGCGCTATGACCCGGCTCGTCGGGGCCAGCAGAGGCGACCCCCTCGCCCATTTTCTCTTCGCCGCCCTCGAGCGGCGCTACGGCCTGGCCGGCCGGGTCGACGTCGAGCTGCGCCCGTGGCAGCGCTACAGCGTCGCCCTGGCCAGCTACCACCCCGTGCGCCGGCGCTGGCAAGAGCGCTTCTTCAAGAGCGTCCTGGCCTGCAGGCTGCGCTCGGCCAACTGCCGAGCGGGGCTGGCCCGGCTCGGCGAACCGATCGACGCCGTGCTACAGGTCCACGCCCTCTTTCGCAGCCCTGGTGTGCCCTCCATCATCTATGTCGACAATACCCACCAGCAATCGGTCGAGGGCTGGCCCGCGTGGAACCCGCTCCGCGGCCGCGCCCTCGAGCGCTGGTTCGCCTTCGAGCGAGCGACCTACGCGCGGGCGCTCCACCTCTTTACCATGGGCGAGCCGGCCGCCCGCTCGCTGATCACAGACTATGGCATCGCGCCCGAGCGAGTCACTAATGTGGGCGCGGGAGCCAACTTCGAGCGGCTGCCGCCGCTACCCACGGGCGAGCGCGAGCCCAGCATCCTGTTCGTCGGCAACGACTTCGAGCGCAAGGGCGGCGCGATTCTGCTCGAAGCCTTCCGCCTGGTGCGCGCCGAGCTGCCGGCGGCCCGGCTGCAGATCGTCGGCGCCACAACCCCCGTGGCCGAGCCCGGCGTCAGCGTGCTCGGGCGCGTCAACGACCGGGAGCGCCTCGCCGCGCTCTACGGCCAGGCGAGCGTCTTCTGCCTGCCCTCCTTCTTCGACCCCTATCCGCTCGTGCTGATGGAGGCCATGGCCTACGGGCTGCCCTGCGTCAGCACCACGGTCGGGGCGATCGCCGAGGAGGTTGCCCACGACGAGAGCGGTCTGCTCGTGCCGCCCGGCGATAGCGCCGCCCTCGCCGCCGCGCTGCTGCGCATCCTGCGCGACCCGGCCTATGGCGCGCGCCTGGGCCGCGCTGGCCGACAGCGCGTCGAACAGCAGCTGAACTGGGATCAGGTGGTCGCCCGCATGGCCCCCGTGCTCGACCGGCTGGCCCCTGCCTCGCCCGAGCCGCGCGGGGTTGATGGCCTCGGGAGGGGGCGTGGAGGACGGAGCACGAACGGAGCGCCGTCGGAAGCCCAATGATTGCGACAGTTACCCTCAGCCTGACCCTGCTGCTGATCGCCCTGCTCATCCTGCGCGAGTTCCTGGGCGGCCTCGAGCATCCCTGGGCGCGCCGGCAGCGCCTGGTCGGGCGCGTCCTCATCCCACCCTTGACCCTGCTGTTCGGCCTCTCGTTCCTGATGCGCCTGGGCGCCGGCGCCGGCCTGGGGCCAACCGCCCCCGCGCAGCCGACGGCCGCACCCGCCACGAGCGTCGCGCCAAGTGAGCCGACGCCCACGCTGCCCACCCCAGTTCCGCCCGTGCTGACCCCGCGTTCGGCTCGCGTGCTGGTCGACGAAACGTTCGATCGCCCCGACGGCAGCTGGCTGGTCCGCAACGACGAAAGCTGGAGCGCCGTCATGCGCGACGGGCGCTACCTGCTGAGCTTGAACGGCCAGACCAACCTCGGTATCTCGCGGGCCTTGCCGGCCGGCGACTACCGCATCAGCCTCACGCTCACCATGGAGGCAGGCGGCGCGGGGGCGATCTTTCTTGCCGCCGAGCCGGCGACCTTCTACCGGCTCCTGCTCACCCCCGACGGCGCATTCGCCGTGCAGGTGATCGAAGAAGATACCCAGCTGGTGAGCAACCTGATCGATTGGACGGCGAGCGATGCCCTCGCCCAGGGCGGGGCCCGCAACCAGGTGCGCATCGAACGGACCGGCGAGACGCTCGCCTTCTACGCCAACGATCTGCCCCTGGCCACCCTCGCCGTGCCCGACGGGCTCGTCCACAATCAGGTAGGGGTAGCCCTGGCCTCGCGTCAGGGTCAGGCCGCCGCCGCCTTCGACAACCTGCGGGCCGAGCAACTGCTCGGACCTACGTCCGCGGACGGGCCGTAACCGCACGGCCCGCCCGCCGCACAAGGAGAAGACTCGATGCTCCAGCGCCTCCTGATCGTAGCCGGGCTCGCCCTGCTGGCCCTCGGCGCCCGCCCTGTAGCCGCCCAGAGCCCCGGCGCGCAGCTGCGCCTCGTCCATGCCGCGCCCGACGTGCCCCCGGTCGACCTGCTGATCGATGACGCGCCGGCCGTGAGCGACCTGGGCTTCGCCGCGGCCAGTCCGTATATCGAGCTGCCACCCGGCGAACACACGCTGCGCGTGGTCGCCTCCGACGATGGGGCCGAGGTGCTGGCGACCAGCGTCACCCTGGCCGCAGGGCAGTACTATTCCGTCGCGGCGATCGGGCTCAACGAGCTTGCGGCGCAGACCTACAACGACGACCGCTCGCCTCTGGCGGCCGGGCAAGCCAGGGTACGCGTGATCCACACCTCGCCCGACGCCCCCGGGGTCGACGTCGAGGTCGTAGGCGGCCAGGCCCTGGCACAGGATGTCAGCTTCGGCGAAGCCAGCCCATACCAGAGCCTCCCCGCGGGCAGCTACGACCTCCAGGTGGTCGCGACCGGCAACAATGTGGTCTTCCTGCCCCTGCCGGGCGTCGAGCTACGGGCCGGCCTAGTCTACGATGTCTATGCCGTAGGCCGCCTGGCCAACCTGCAGACCCTCGTGCTCACCGCTCCCGCGCTGACAACCGGCGCGCCGCAGCAAATGCCGGTGACCGCGGCGGACAGCGTCGCGCCCGGCGGGCTCGGGCTCGCCCTTGGCGGCGTGCTGCTGATTGCCGCCGGCCTCGGCCTGCGCCGCCGGGCCGCGCCGGCCCCGGGTGAGCCCGGTGGCCGCAGATAAGACCGGCGCCCCCCGCAACCGCACCCTCACACGGCCCGGGGCCAGTACATCATAACGGCGACCCCGAGCAGCACCACCAGGGCGCCGATCAGGTCGAGGCGGTCGGGCGGGACGCCGTCGACGCGCCAGCCCCAGAGCAACGAGAGCACCACAAAGACTCCGCCATAGGCCGCGTAGACCCGCCCGAAGCTGGCCGGCTGCAAGGTGGGAATCACCCCGTAGAGCACCAGCAGCGCGGCCCCGACCGCGGCATACCAGGCGCTCCGGCCCTCGCGCAGCCAGAGCCAGACCAGGTAGCCGCCGCCAATCTCGCAGAGCCCGGCGGCGAGGAAGAAGGCCAGCGAGCGCATCAGTTCCATACGGGCCCTCGGTTGTGGCCGCCAGAGCGACGGCGCGGCCAGTCTAGCGCTCGCCCCGATGGCGGTCAAGCGCTCAGGCCAGGTTCAAGCGCACATGTGGCGCGCCTGGACCTGGCTTCAATGTGCCCTGGCACGCTTCTTGTAGGGAGAGACCCTTTATGGTGTCGGCAAAGGCATCGGTTACGAGCCATTGTTTTCAGCAAGGAGGAGCCGAGCGTGGATGTGCTGATCGTCGACGACGACCCCTTCATTCGCAGCATGCTCGCCGAGCTCCTCGAGGACGAGGGGTTTTCGGTGGCCAGCGCCGGCGATGGCGAAGAGGCCCTGGCCTACCTGCAGCAGCAGCCCCTCCAGCCCTGCCTGATCGTGCTCGACCTGATGATGCCGCGCATGAACGGCTGGGAGTTTCGCACGGCGCAGCGCAACATGCCCGCCCTGGCCGCCATCCCGGTGATCACCATCTCGGCCTACGCCGACCTGCTGAGCGGGGTGCCGGCCCTCGATGCGGCCGCCCACTTCCCCAAGCCGATCGACCTCGACCGCCTGGTCGAGATGGTCCAGCAGTGCTGCGCCAGCCCCTGAGCCCCGCCAGAGTCAGCGCCGCCAGGCCTCGGCCCGAGCCCTATGGTCGTCCCCGTACCCAGGTTTCCAGAGGAACCACTCCATGCTCACCCTCCATCGCGGGCGCCCGCTCCTGATCTACGGCGCCGTTCTGTCGCTCCTGGCGTTCGGCGTCTTTCTCGTCCCCGGCATCGGCCCCGCCCTGCTCAACACCGCCGGCTACGCGCCCCATGGCGTCTGTATCCTCTGGCAGCCCGGGCTCCTCTGGTTCCACGTCACCAACGACCTGCTGATCGGCAGCTCCTACGTCGCCATCGCCAGCACCCTGGCCTTCCTGGTCTACAAGGGCCGCCGCGACCTGCCCTTCCACTGGGTGCTCCTGGCCTTCGGGGCCTTCATCATCTCGTGCGGCAGCACCCACTTCGTAGAGGCCTGGACCTTCTGGCAGCCCTACTACTGGCTGGCCGGCTATCTCAAGCTGATCACCGCCGTGGCCTCGGTGGCCACGGCCGTCGCCCTGCCGGCCCTCCTCCCGCGTATCCTCGGCCTGCTCGACGAGGCCCGCGTCTCGAGCGAGCGCAAGGCCCGCCTCGAGGCCGCCAACGCCGAGCTGGCCCAGCTCAACGCCCGCCTGACCGAGCTCGACGACCTGAAGAGCCAGCTCTTCGCCAATGTGAGCCACGAGCTGCGCACGCCCCTGACCCTCATCCTCGGCCCGGTCGAGCTGCTGCTCCTCGACGCGCCCGAGAGCCAGCGCCGCGACCTCGAGACGATCAGGCGCAACGCTCTGCTGCTGCAGCGCCACGTCGAGGATCTGCTCGACGTGGCCCGCCTCGAGGCCGGGCGCTTCGAGCTCAGGCGCAGCCCCGTCGACCTCGGCCAGCTCGCCGCCCTGACCGCCGACTACTTCGGCGCCGCCGCCCAGCAGCGCCAGATGCACCTGCAGGTAGACGCGCCCGAGGGGCTCTTCGCCGAGGTCGACTCCGAGCAGATCCAGCGCGTGCTGCTCAACCTGGTCGGCAACGCCATGAAGTTCACCCCCGACGGCGGCACCGTGCGCCTGAGCCTACAGCCCGCGGGCGATCAGCTCGTGCTCGCGGTCGAGGACAGCGGCCCCGGCGTGCCAGTGGCCCAGCGCGAGACGATCTTCGAGCGCTTCCACCAGGGCGAGGGCGGGACGACACGCCGCTTCGGCGGCACCGGGCTGGGGCTGGCGATCGCCCGCGAGCTGGTCGCCCTCCACGGCGGCACGATCACGGTCGACGCGAGCGAGCTGGGCGGCGCGCGCTTCGCCGTCACCCTCGCCGCCGCCCCGACGGCCCCGCCCAGCCCAGCCCGTATCGCCCCGCCGGACCAGACGTTGCCTCAGCCCGCGCCGCGCGCCGAGACGCCCGCCCCAGGCGTCGTGACAGCTTCCGGCGGCGAGCAGCCGCTCATCCTGGTGGTCGAAGACAATGGCGAGGTGCGCCAGTTCGTCGCCGGGCTGCTGGCCGACGGCTACCGCGTGATCACGGCCAACAACGGGCTCGAGGGCGAGGCGAAGGCCCTCGCACTGCGGCCCGACCTGATCATCAGCGACGTCATGATGCCCGACATGAGCGGCGACCAGCTCGTCAGGGCCCTGCGCCGGCGCCCCGAGCTCGAGCAGACCCCGATTATGATGCTCACCGCCCGCGCCGACCCCGAGTTGCGCCTCGAGCTGCTGCGCGGCGGCGCCCAGGAGTATTTGCTCAAGCCCTTCTCGGCCGCCGAGCTCAGGGCCCGCCTGGGCAATCTGCTCGTGATGGCCCGGGCGCGGCGCACCCTCCAGGCCGCCCTGGCCGATAGCGAGGCCAACCTCGCCACCCTCTCGGGCGAGCTGGCGCGGCAGTATGGCGCCGCCCAGGCCGCCGTGCGCCTGCGCGACGAGTTCATCGCCATCGCCGCCCACGAGCTGCGCACGCCGGTTACGGCCCTCCTTGGCAACACTCAGCTCCTGGCGCGGCGCGCCGAGCGCGAAGGGACCCTCGGCGAGCGCGACCTGCGGGCCGTGCTCAGTATCGGCCAGCTCGGCGAGCG
Organism: uncultured Oscillochloris sp.; assembly: GCA_964555675.1. Taxonomy (GTDB): domain Bacteria; phylum Chloroflexota; class Chloroflexia; order Chloroflexales; family Chloroflexaceae; genus CAIWXH01. Next base: position 15,134 of record CAZKTU010000008.1, on the reverse strand, counting down.
CCTGGCCGCGATGATCGAGCGTCTGCTCGACACCGCCCAGCTCGAGCGCGGCGAGCTGACCATGGCCATGGAGAACCTCGAGCTTGGCGGCCTCGTCGCGTCTACCTGCGAGCTGCTCCGGCCCACCCTCGGGCGTCACCGCCTGGTCGTGCTGACCGCCGAGCGCCCCCTCGTCGTGCGGGGCGACGGCGCGCGCCTGGGCCAGGTGCTCACCAACCTGCTCACCAATGCGGCCCGCTTCAGCCCGCCCGACACGAGCATCACCGTGCGCGTCAGCGCGGACCCCGAGAGCGCCCGGATCACCGTCGCCGACCAGGGCTCCGGCATCCCGCCCGCGGCCCTACCCCATATCTTCGAGCGCTTCTACCGCGCCTCGAGCACGGGCCTCGTCCACACCGGCGGTCTCGGCCTGGGCCTCTACCTCGCCCACGAGATCGTGCGCCGCCACCAGGGCGCCCTCAGCGTGTCCAGCGTCGAGGGCCAGGGCAGCACCTTCAGCATCACCCTGCCCCTCGTGCAGCCGTGAGCCCCCTCCCTGCACAAGCGGGAGGCGCCGAGGGCCGGCCCTCCACCTGCACGAGCGGGAGGC
>CAZKTU010000008.1:0-14445 GCA_964555675.1 uncultured Oscillochloris sp. | reverse complement strand
CCTGCACAAGCGGGAGGCGCCGAGGGCCGGCCCTCCACCTGCACGAGCGGGAGGCGTGGAGGGCATGGCCCTCCACATCAACCACCGTGGGGCCGTAGGCCCCATACCCCCACGCCGCGGGCAGCGGCGAAACGCGTAACTCGGTTACGCACCCTACCGTGGCCCCATGGTCAGCCGATACCCGCTGCCCCTCACCCGCTCGATGCGCGGCAGCGGGCCCGGCAGCTCGCCCATGCGCCGGTTGAAGCTCTGCATCAAGGCCGAGCTGCGCTCGCGCGAGGCGGCGTTCGAGGCGCCGAAGAGGTGCTGGTCGAGGGCCGCCGTCGGCACCAGGTCGTCGCCGTAGCTGAGGAAGATCGCCAGCAGGCGCGTCATGCTCCCGCTCAGGTCGATCGGCAGCCGCCCGGCCACAAAGAGACGCCGCCCCGGGATGTCGAGCTGCATGCCCAGGGCCTCTAGCCGCAGCGAGGCCGGGTCGCGCCGCAGTTGCCGATAGATGCGCCGCCGCAGGGCATGGCAGCGCGCCGAGAGCTCGGCCGGGCCCGCCGTGGCGAGGCCCAGCACATCGTCGGCGCCGCTGTCGAGCCAGCTGATCCGCTCGCCCTCGCTCACCCCCTGCTCGAGGACCAGGATGGGGGTCTGGAAGAACTGCCGGATCTGGGCGCAGAGGGTCTGCACACTCAGCGGGTGCGCCGGCCCCTGGATGATGATCACCTCGGGGTTCTGCTCCCACACGCACAGCAGCAGCGACTCGGGCTCGGCCACACACGTGATGCGCCGCGCGACCAGCGCCAGGTCCGACTGCGCGCGCCCGCGCACTGGCTCGTCGGCCAGCACCAGCACCTCGAGTCGTCTCGGTGTCTGCTGAGCCAGTGGCTGCATTGTTTAGCCGAAGCGGCCCGAGATATACTGCTCGGTGCGCTCGTCCCGCGGGCTCTGGAAGATCTGGTCGGTGGGCGCGAACTCGATCAGCTGGCCGGCCCGGTCCACCTTGTCCATCAAAAAGAAAGCCGTATAGTCCGAGGCCCGGCTAGCCTGCTGCATGTTGTGGGTGACAATCACGATCGTGTAGCGCTGGCGCAGCTCGAACATCAACTCCTCGATCTTCAGCGTCGAGATCGGATCCAGCGCCGAGCAGGGCTCGTCCATCAGGATCACCTCGGGCTCGACCGCCAGGGCCCGCGCGATGCAGAGCCGCTGCTGCTGGCCGCCCGAGAGGGCCGTGCCGGGCTGCTGGAGCTTGTCCTTCACCTCGTCCCAGAGCACCGCGCCGCGCAACGAGCGCTCGACCAGCGCGTCCATCTGCTCTTTGCTGCCCTTCCAGCCATTGATGCGCGGGCCGTAGGCGATATTCTCGTAGATGCTCTTCGGGAAGGGATTGGCCTTCTGGAAGACCATGCCGATGCGCCGGCGCACCTGCACCGCGTCCACGTCGGGGTCGTAGAGGTTCTTGCCCTGGTAGAGCACCTCGCCCTCGGTGCGGGCCCCGACGATCAGGTCGTTCATGCGGTTCAGCGAGCGCAGCACGGTGCTCTTGCCGCAGCCCGAAGGCCCGATAAAGGCGGTGATCTTATTGCGCTCGATATTCAGGTCCACCTCTTTCACAGCGCGGAAGGCGCTGTAGTAGATGCTCATGTTCCGCATCTCAATGACATATTTTTGCGTGTTGAGACTCATCTTAGCTCCCCCTCCGAGAGCGCACATAGTTGCGCAGCAGAATGGCCACGGCGTTGATCGTCAGCAGCATCAGCAGCAGCACGATGATCGCGGCCGCCGCGAGATTGCGGAACTCTTGCTGGGGCCGCGCCGTCCAGGTGTAGATCTGGATCGGCATCACCGTGAACTTCGAGAAGAGCCCGCCCGGGTCGGTGACGATGAAGGTTGAGGCCCCGACCACGATCAGCGGCGCTGTCTCGCCAATCGCCCGCGACACGGCCAGGATGGTCCCGGTGAGGATGCCCGGCAGCGCGTTTGGCAGCACGATCCTCCAGATCGTCTGCCACCTGGTGGCCCCCAGGCCGTAGCTGGCCTGCCGCAGCGAGCTCGGCACCGCCCGAATAGCCTCCTGCGAGGCGATGATCACCACGGGCATCACCAGCAGCGCCATGGTCAGGGCCGCCGAGAGGATGGTGCGCCCGTTGGCCGTCGCCGGGTCGGTCGCGCCCACGAAGGCCCCGCTGGTCAGCTGCACCATGGCGATCACGAAGATCGAGAGGCCCAGCATGCCGTAGATGATCGAGGGCACGCCCGAGAGGTTGTAGATGTTGAGCTGGATCAGGCTCGAGATGCGCCCGAAGGCCCGGTTGAGCATGCGCCCCGTCGGCGTCCGCTCGTCGAAGGGCTTGTCGCGCTGGTACTCCTCGAGATAGATCGCCGCGCCGATGCCGATCGGGAAGGCGAACAGGATGGTCAGCAGCAGCACGCTCAGTGTGCCGAGGATGGCCGTGCGGATACCCGCGAGCAGCGGGTCGCTCGACATCGGGCTGCTGATGAAGCGCCAGTTCACCCAGCTCTTGAACTGCAGCTCGGCCCGCGGGTGCTCTGCGGCCAGCTCGGCCCGGATCTGCTCGCCCTGGAAGAGGTAGCGCGCCAGGGGGTAGGTCTCGACGATCTCGAGCTCGAGCACCTCGCTGTTGATCACCGCCAGCAGCTCGCTGTCGCCGTACTCGCTCAGGGGACGCTCGCGGGTGAGGCGGCGCAGAATACGGGCGCTGACGTTCTCCTCGATGATCGTGACCAGCTCGTCGCTCGAAAGCTCGGCCAGGGGGCGGCCGCCCGTCAGCTCCTGCTCATCGATCGCGCTCTCGAGGGCGATGCCCCCGAAGGCGTCGTTGGCGATGTTGAAGAGCAGCAGCAGCAGCACGATCAGGCCGACCATGGTGCTGGCGATCAGCAGCCCCTGCCAGAGCCGGCCGCGGGCCTGGCGGCTGGCCACGTTGCGGGTGATCTCGTCGCCTTCGGGCAGGTGGCCGGGCAGGTCGCTCTTCGGCGACGGATCAAGCCGGTTCAGATCGGCGCTCATTCGTACACCTCGCGGTAGCGCCCGACGATCCAGCGGCTGAGAATGTTCAAGCAAAAGGTGATCACAAAGAGCAGCAGCCCGATCGCAAAGATGCTGTTATAGTCCACCGTCCCGTAGCTCAGGTCGCCGCCCGAGATGCGCGCGATGTGGCCGGTCATCGTCTCGGCCGGCTGGAAGGGGTTGAAGGTGAGGTTGGGGCTGGCGCCGGCCGCCAGGGCCACCACCATCGTCTCGCCGATCGCCCGCGACATGGCCACGATGATCGCGGCCAGGATGCCCGAGAGGGCCGCCGGCAGCACCACCCGCGTCGATGTCTCCCACCTGGTGGCCCCAAGCCCGTACGAGGCCTGGCGCAGGCCGCTCGGCACCGAGCTGAGCGCGTCCTCGCCGAGGGTGGCGATGATTGGGATGATCAGGATGCCGACCACCAGGCCCGCCGCCATGGTGTTGTAGATCTGCACCACATCGCGCCCGAAGATGCCGCGCAAAAGCGGGGTGACGAAGGTCAGGGCGAAATAGCCGTAGACCACCGTCGGGATGCCCGCCAGCAGCTCGACGATCGGCTTGAGGAAGGCCCGCCGCCGCGGCGAGGCGTACTCGCTCAGGTAGATCGCCGTGGCGATGCCCAGGGGGACGGCGATGAGCAGCGCGATGATGGTGACCATGAGGGTGGCGCTGACCAGAGGCATGACGCCGAAGCGCTGGATCTGCGGCTGCCAGACCGTGCCGGTGAAGAACTCGACCAGGGTCACCGCCGGGTCGGCGAAAAAGAGCAGGGCCTGGCTCACCAGGACCCAGACGATGCCGATCGTGGTGAAGATCGAGATAATGCCGCACGCGAAGAGGGCGATCTGGATGATGCTCTCTCCGACCCGCGGCTTCTTGGTCAGGTCGATCGGCTGAGCCAGAGCTCCGCCGCTTGCTGCAAGGGTTTCGGCGCTCACGCGCGCCCGGTCTGCCATGCCTGCCTCCTCAGCGCTGCCGCGCGGGGCTGTGCGTACTGCTTGGTCCGGGCTGCGCAGCAGGTCGCTGCTGCGCAGCCCAACAGGGCCTCTAGCTCCCGTTGGCCGCGAGCCAGGCGCTCCTGGCCTCGTCGAGGGCGCCCTGGCTGGCCGGGAAGTAGCCGACCTCGCCAATCTCGTCGCTGACATTAGTCAGGTAGTAGTTGATGAAGCTGGCCACCTGGGGCTTCGCCGCCATCACCTCGGCCGCCGAGTAGATGAAGAGCGGGCGGGCCAGGGGGTAGCTGCCGTCCTCGGTCGTGGCCTCGGTCGGCTCGACGCCCTCGATGTTGAGGATCGTCAGGCGGTCGGCGTTCTCCTGGTAGTAGGCGTAGCCGAAGTAGCCGATCGCGTACGGGCTGCCCTCGATGCCCTGCACGAGCACGTTGTCGTCCTCAGAGAGCTGGGGGTTGGCGCCCAGCAGCGGCGCCGGGTCCTCGTCGAAGACCGCCTCGACGAAGTAGTCGAAGGTGCCCGAGTCGGTGCCGGGGCTGAAGAGCTGGATGGGCTCGGCCGGGTAGCTCGGGTCGACGTCGGCCCAGGTGGTCACCTCGCCGCCGAAGATCGCGGCGAGCTGCTCCAGGGTCAGCTCGGTCAGGAAGTCGTTCTCGCTCGAGACGACCACCGCCAGGGCGTCGGTGCCGACGCGGAACTCGATCGCCGGGCGCCCGGCCGCCTCGCAGGCGGCTCGCTCCTCGTCGTTGATCGGGCGCGAGGCGTTGGCGATGTCAGTCTCGGCGTTGGTGCAGAAGCGCTCGAAGCCGCCGCCGGTGCCGATGCTGTCGATCGTGATCTGGCCGGCGTAGCCGTCCTCGCCGAAGATCTCGGCCATACGCTCGGTCAGGGGGAAGACCGTCGACGAGCCGGCGACAATAATGTCGCCCGTCACGCTGGCCGGGTCGACGTCGGGCAGTGTCACGCCCGCGTCCGTGGCGGGGGCTGTGGTAGCGGCAGGGGCTGCCTCGGTGGCGGCCGGCGCCGGGATATCTGTGGCCTGAGCGGCGGGGGCCGTGGTCGGCGCTGCGGTCTGGGCGCCGCCACAGGCGGCAAGAGCAGGGATACACACGGCCAGCAGCAAGGCCAGGGCGATCAGTCGCTTCGTGGAAAGGGTCATTCCGAAATCCTCCTCCAGGGTAAGGGTGCCGTTGTCTCAGGCAGCAGCCGCCCATCAGCCGGGCGACCGCAATCACAGAACGGGCTCGACGGATTGCCCTGCCGGCCGCCCTGTTGAGACGTGGCTATTCTAGTCAGGTTGTGTTAAGCCTGCGTCCGATTTGCTTTAAGCGGAGGTTAAGCAGGCTGCCCGTATGACGCTATTTTACTCTGACTTCAGAAAGCACATGCGTATCAGTCCGCCGCGGCCCTCGCCGCCGCCGAGCGCGGCTCGCCGGCCACCAGCACGGCCGCGGCCCCCACGACGAGCAGCCCGGCGAGCCCCCAGAGTACGGGCTCATAGCCCCCGAGGGCGCCGACCAGCAGCCCGGCCCCCACCGGGGCGATCGTGCGCGCGCCGGTCAGGGCCAGGTTCTGGGCGCCATTGATCGTGCCGTAGCTCGCCGGCCCATAGTGCTCGGCCAGCAGCGCGGCCCGCATAATCGTCAGGGTGCCCGAACCTGCGCCGAACAGCGCGACGTACAGCAGCGCCCCGGCGGCCGTATGGCCGGCCAGGGCGAGGGTCGCGAGGCCCGCGATCTGCATCAGGACCAGCCCGGCCGTCACACGCTGCCGAGCGTAGCGGTCGGCCATAGGACCGATCGTCATGCGCCCCGCCAGCGACATCAGCCCGAAGAGGCCCGCCACAGTGGCCGCGAAGGCGCTGCTGTGGCCGCCGCCCACCAGGTAGGGGATCAGATGCACGGTCATGGTCACGCCGGCGAAGGTGCTCGCCGCGAAGGCGAAGCTGAGCAGCCAGAAGCGCGCCTCGCGCAGGGCCGTGCGGGTGGCCACGCTGCGCTCGCGCCCCGCCGGGTGCGGCCCGCCCGCGGCCGCCGCCGCCTCGCCGTCGGGCAACAGGCCCAGGTCCTCGGGCCGCCGCCGCAGCAGGATGGCGTGAATGGGGATGGTGATCAGGCCGAGGATGCCCGCCAGGGCCAGCAGGGCCCCGCGCCAGCCAAATAGCGCGGTGAGCCACGCGCTCAGCGGAATGAAGATGAAGCTGGCGAAGGCCCCGAAGAAGGTCAGCACGGTGAGGGCCCGCCCGCGCAGGCGGCGAAACCAGACCGCCACAATCGCGAAGGCGGGCTCGTACAGCACGCCCGCCGAGACCAGCCCGATCCCGGCCATGATCAGATAAAAGGCCCCCAGGCTCGTTACCTGCGACCAGGCGATCACCAGCAGCACCGCCAGGATCGAGCCGAGCGTCATCAGGGCCCGCGGGCCGTGTCGGTCGAGCCAGCGTCCCACGGGCACGGCCGCCAGCCCCGAGCAGAGCAGGGCCAGCGAGTAGGCGCCCATCAGCTCGACCGACGCCCAGCCCAGCTCGGCCTGCATCGGGGCCACGAAGACGCTGAAGGCGTAGTAGAGGATGCCCCACGAGACGACCTGGGCGCTCGAGACCGCCACCAGCATCGGCCAGCCGTAGTAGATGCGCGGGCGCGACGGTCCATGCATCCTCAGCACGCGCCTCCGCCACAGTCGGGGCAGGCCCCGTCGCGCGGCTTCCAGCACGCCTCGGCCCCGTCGCCGGCCCGCCGCACCGCCTCGCGCACGCGCTCGCGGGCCCGCCGACCCAGCCCATGTAACCAGCGCGCCACGCGCGGCGGCAGCTCGCACACCTCGTAGCTGCCGTCAGGGTGCAGAATGATCATGCGTACCTCCCATTGAAGGGCCCCGCCTCTGCGCCGCCAGCGCAGAGCGCAACCCCGCTACCCCGGCCGCCTGGCGCTGATCGCGCAGCTGGTGACCCGACCCTCGAGGGCCGCGACCGCCTCCGCCGGCAGGTTTGCCAGCATCTCCGAGCCCTCGGCCCGCAGCTCGGCCAGGGTGTAGCGGCGCGTCACCTCGAGCCCGACCTCCTCGAAGCCCGCACCCTCGAGCAGGGCCCGGTACTCGCCCATCGTCAGGGCGCCGGCGAAGCAGGCGGCCCAGCTCAGGGCCGCGCGCACCTCGCCCTCGCTCACCGGCAGATCGGCCAGTTCGCCGTCGAAGACAATGTCCGACACCGCCAGCCGGCCGCCCGGCTTGAGGGCCCTGTAGGCCTCTGAAAGCACCTGCCCCTTGTCGGGGACCAGATTAATCACGCAGTTCGAGATGATCACGTCGGCCGTCTGGTCCGGCAAGGGGATGGCCTCGATATCACCCTTGACGAAGGCGACGTTGCTCGCCCCGACCTTCTCGGCGTTGCGCCGGGCGACCTCGAGCATGGCGTCGGTCATGTCCAGGCCGTACACGTAGCCCGCCGGGCCGACGCGCTGGGCGGCGAGCAGCACCTCGAGCCCGCCGCCCGAGCCCAGGTCGAGCACGACTTCGCCCGGCTTCAGGCTGGCCAGAGCCAGCGGGTTGCCGCAGCCGAACGAGGCGGCGACGACGTCGGCGGGCAGCGTCGCGAGGGCTTCGGGGCCGTGCAGCTCCAGGGCGGTGCTGTCTTCGGCGCAGCAGCTCGCCGCGGGGCCGCAGCAGCTCGCCGCCGCGGCCAGCTTGATCGCATTGCCGTAGTGCTCCTGGACGGCGACCTTAATGGCGGTGGGATCGGCTACAGGCTGGCTCATCACACACCTCCTAAGATTGACAGACGTCAATAAAGCGGGTACACGTAGGGGCGGCGCCAGTGAGCCCCGCAGCTCAGCGCAGGGCGTCGAGCTGGGCGAGCACGCGCCCGCGCAGGGCGGCGACGGCCTCGCGCCTGACGAAGTAGTAAGCCCAGAGGCCGCGGCGCTCGCAGTCGATCAGCCCGGCCTCGCGCAGCAGCTTCAGGTGGTGCGAGACCGTGGGCTGCTTCACCGGCAGGGCCCCCTCGAGGTCGCACACACAGACCTGGCCGTCGCGCTGGGCGAGCATGTCGAGGATCTGCAGGCGGATCGGGTGGCCCAACAGGGTGAGATCGTCGCTCAGAGCTCTGGCCGCCTCAGGGTCGATCCGCGGCGCAAGCTCCGGGGCGCAGCAGGCTTCGCCGACGGCGGGCTCTGATACTTCGCTCAGCTCAGGCATGGTCGTCTCCTTCGCCCCAAGCATAGCAGCTAGATTGAGCCTTGTCAATGTGACGCCCTGTTGACAGCCGCGACCGGCTCGTCTACGATCAGGCTAGTGCAATTCAAACCTGCCCGGTTGGGCTGGCGGGGCTGGGTTTCGGGGAGGGCTTCGCCCTCCCCGGCCCTTCCCTGGCCAAACAGCTCGGCTGTTTGGGCACTACCGTTCCGCCAGCGGGGTGACGACCAGGAAGCCACAGCCATGAAGCCACAGCCCCCGTCGGGCGCGCCCGACACTGCCGGCCTGCCCGAGGGCCTGCGGCTCATCGCCGACGAGACGCGCTGGCGCCTGATCACCGCCCTGCGCCGCAGCGACTACCAGGTGGGCGAGCTGACCAGCCTGCTGCGCCTGCCGCAGAACCTCGTCTCGTACCACCTCTCGGCCTTGCGCCAGGGCGGCCTGGTGCAGGCCCACCGCAGCGACGCCGACGGCCGCGTGCTCTACTATGGGCTCGATCTGGACGCCCTCAGGGCTACCTTCGCCGAGCTTGGCGCGCTGCTCCAGGTGCCCAGCGCGCTACCCCTGCCCGCGCTGCCGCCGCGTACGGTCTTCTTCCTCTGCACGGCCAACAGCGCCCGCTCGCAGATGGCCGAGGCCTGGCTGCGCTACCTCAGCAACGGCCGCCTGACGGCCCGCAGCGCCGGCACCAGCCCGCGCCCCATCCACCCCCTCACGACCCGGGTCATGGCCGAGGCCGGCATCGACATCGGCTACCAGGTCGCCAAGGGGCTAGGCGCCCTCGTGGACATGCGCCCCGACCTGATCGTCACGGTCTGCGACATCGCCCGCGAGGAGTGCGCCCGCTGGGGCGACGCCGTGCCCCAGCTCCACTGGAGCATCCCCGACCCTGCCGCCCTGGATGACCCCGACCAGCAGCTCGCCGCCTTCCGCAGTGTGCGCGACGCCCTGCGCACCCGCGTCGAGGGCCTGCTCGCCCTTCTGCCGGGCCTGCTGCCATAGGGTGTAACCTCTGGCCCGTAGCGTGCATCTGAGGAGTCAGATAGCCCGCACGCAACAGAGAAGGAACACCCCGTGAAGCAGATCGTGATTGTCGGCGGCGTGGCGGCCGGGATGTCGGCCGCGGCCCGCCTGCGCCGGCTCGACGAGAACGCCCGCATCGTTGTGCTCGAGCGCGACCGCTACGTTTCATACGCCAACTGCGGCCTGCCCTACCATATCGGCGGCGCCATCCCCGAGCGCGAGCAGCTCCTCGTCGTCACCCCCGAGCACCTGCGCTCGACCCTCGCCCTCGACGTGCGCACCGAGCACGAGGTCCTCGCCGTCGATCGCGCCGCCCAACTCGTCGAGGTGCTCGACCACACCACCGGCCAGCGCTCGAGCGAGCCCTACGACGTGCTCGTCCTCGCCCAGGGCGCCGGCCCGCTGCGCCCGCCCGTGCCCGGCATCGACCACCCCCGGGTCTTCGCCCTGCGCAGCATCCCCGACATGGACGCGATTATCACCGTCCTCGACGCCCAGGCGAAGACGGCCGTAATCATCGGCGGCAGCTATATCGGGGTCGAGGTCGCCGAGGCCCTGCGCGCCCGCGGCCTCGCGGTTCACCTGGTCGAGCTCCAGGACCAGGTTATGCCCCTGCTCGACGCCGAGATGGCCACCGATCTGCGCTACCACATGGAGCGCCACGGGGTCAGTCTGCACCTCGGCACGGCCGCCGCGGCCATCCACGACCGCGCCCCCGGGGTCGAGGTCGAGCTGCGCGACGGCGCCCGCCTCGCCGCCGACCTGGTCATCCTCGCCGCCGGCGTGCGCCCCGTCGCCTCCCTCGCCCAGGCCATGGGCCTGACCCTCGGGCCCCGCGGCGGCATCGCCGTCGACGCCCATCTGCGCACCTCCGACCCCAATATCTACGCCGCCGGCGATATGGTCGAGGTGACCGACACCATCACCGGCGAGCCGGCCCTGATCGCTCTGGCCGGCCCCGCCAACCGCCAGGGGCGCGTCGTCGCCGACAATATCTGCGGCCGCGAGAGTGTTTACACCAGCACCCAGGGCAGCGCCGTGGTCAAGGTCTTCGACATGACCGCCGGCATGACCGGGGCCTCCGAGCGCACCCTGCGCCGCCTGGGCCGGGCCTTCCGCAAGATCTACGTTCACCCCTCGGGGCACGCCGGCTACTACCCCGGCACCGCCTCCATGCACCTCAAGCTGCTCTTCGCCCCCGACGACGGGCGCGTCCTCGGCGCCCAGATCGTCGGCTTCGACGGCGTCGACAAGCGCCTCGATGTCCTGGCCACCGCCATCCGCGCCGGCATGAGCGTCTTCGACCTCGAGCAGCTCGAGCTGGCCTACGCGCCCCCCTACAGCTCGGCCAAAGACCCGGTGAACATGGCCGGTTTCGTCGCCGCCAACCTGCTGCGCGGCGACCTGCAGCTCTGGTACGCCGAGCAGTACGAGGCCCAGCCCCAGGGGACGACCTTCGTCGATGTGCGCGGCCCCAAGGAGTTCGCCCACTGGCACATCCCCGGCGCCGTCAATATCCCCCTGCCCGAGCTGCGCTCGCGGGTCGCCGACCTACAGCGCGCGGCCGAGCGCGGCCCCGTGCGCCTCTACTGTATGGTCGGCTTCCGCAGCTACCTGGCCTACCGCCTGCTGCGCCAGCACGGCCTCGCCGACGTCGCGACCCTCGCCGGCGGCGCCCGCACCTTCACCAGCTTCTACCGCACCACCCTCGCCACCGGCGCCCCCGGCATCCCCTTCGTCGCCTACGCCGAAGAGGACCTGGCCGCCCAGGCCCTCCTCGACGCCGAGTAGCATCCTCGTACGCATAGGGGCGCAGAGATTACTCTGCGCCCCGCCACCTCCGACCCCTACACATGCCCGCGCTTGCGCGTCTCGAGGAAGTACTTCTCGAAGGCCAGCTTCGCCCAGTGGGCCTGCGGGCCGGGGATGATGAACTCGAGGTGGCGCGCCCCGAGCATGTGGTCGCCGAGGATCAGCATACCCATGCCCCCCGTGTCCATGATGCAGTAGGCGTGGATCATCGAGAAGGGCATGGTCTTGTGCTCGCCCGTGCCCAGGATCTCGGCGGCGATATTGTGGGCCGCCGTCTTGGCCATAACCTCCGAGGGGTAGCCGGTCTTCGGCACTCCGCAGGGCACCGCCGTCTCGCCCACCGCGGGCACGTGTACGGCCACGCCCGCCGCGTAGACCTCGGGGTAGACCTTATGGCGGTAGTCGTCGCCGACCTCGATGAAGCCCTTCTCGTTGCCCAGGCCCGGCGTGTCGCGGATGGCCTGAATACCCAGGAAGCGCGGGATGATCATGGTGAAGGCCGAGGGCAAACGCTCACCGCTGCCCAGCAGCACCCCGTCGGCCTGCACTTCTTCGATGGTCGAATTGGTGCGCCAGCTGATCCCCTGCAGCCCAAAGAAGGTCTCGGACATGCTCTTGGCGTTGCCGAAGCCGCCGATGCCGAAGTGGCCCAGGAAGGGCTCGGCGGTGACATAGGTCAGCGGCACTTTGTCCAGCAGGTGCAGCTTCTTGAGCTGGTGCCGCACGTTGAAGATGAACTCGTAGGCCGCGCCGAAGCAGGCCGCGCCCTGGGCCGCCCCGATCACGATCGGCCCCGGGTTGCGCACAAAGCGCTCCCAGGCGTGGCGCGTCTCCTCGGCATGCTCCAGGTTGCAGATCGAGTACGAGTGCTTGTCGGGCCCCAGCCCCGGCACGCTGGCGAAGTCGACGTGGGGGCCCGTCGCGACCAGCAAATAGTCATAGGCGATGGGCTCGGTCGAGGTCGTGCGCACCAGGCGCTGCTCCAGGTCGAAGCCGGTGACTTTGGCCTCGACGAAGCGAATGCCGCGAGCCGCGTAGATCGGCCGCACGTCAAAGGCGATGTCGCGCCGCTCGCGGAGGCCGAAGGGGTACCAGATCAGCGAGGGGATGAAGACAAACTCGTGGGTGTTGGCGACGACCGTAATGTCGTGGCCATCCTTGAGCAGCTCGTGCAGCTCGAGGGCGCCGGTGTAGCCGGCGAAGCTGGTGCCGATCACGACGATGTGTTTGCGTGCCACGATGCACCTCCTTGCGGCGCCCTCGTCAGTGGGGGCGGCCTGTAGCGATCAGATGCGCGCAAGAGCGAAATGGTTACCAACAAACACGCAGGGCCCGGCGTCTTTCTACGCTGAGCCCTGCGTGCCGCCGCCCTACCCCGGATCAGGCCCGATTCTTCCCCGCCGGCCGGGGGCAGGTGCTGATCCCGAAGGGGGCGTAGAGCGGGCAGAAGCTGATCACACTGGTCAGGACGAAGACCGCCGCCAGCACCCCCAGGACGATCGCCAGCCAGCCGCTGACTACCCCGGTGAAGATCAGCCCCGCCACCACCAGCGCCACCGCCACCCGCACCACCCGGTCGATCGTGCCCATGTTCGCCTGCATTGCCTTGCTCCTTGTCATTCCGTCGTTCTGTCCCAAGCATAGCAGGGCGCGACGGAACGATCAGTGACTAAGTCACACAGCGCTCAGGCCCCGGCCAGTCGTTCAGGCTGCTGTCGGCGAAGTCGGCCAGAATACGTCTGATCACTTCAATTCTCATCGCGGGTATAATGACCCCTCGACGCCAACCCTAGCCAAGCGAGCAGCGATTGGACCTCGAATACCTGCAGCGAATCCTCACCAGCCGGGTCTACGACGTCGCGGTCGAGACGCCCCTGCAGCCCGCGCCGCGCCTCTCGACCCGCCTGGGCAACCAGGTCTTCTTCAAGCGCGAAGACCTGCAGCCGATCTTCTCGTTCAAGCTGCGCGGGGCCTACAACCGCATGGCCCATCTCAGCGCCGACGAGCGCGCGCGCGGCGTGATCACCGCCTCGGCCGGCAACCACGCCCAGGGCGTGGCCTACTCGGGCCAGCGCCTGGGCGTGCCGGTGGTGATCGTCATGCCCGCCACCACCCCCGAGATCAAGGTCAATGCCTGCCGCGCCCGCGGCGCCGAGGTCGTGCTCCACGGCGATAGCTATAGCGACGCCGAGGCCCAGGCCTATGCCATGCAGGCCGAGTCCGGGCTAACCTTCATCCACCCCTACGACGACCCTCTGGTGATCGCCGGACAGGGCACGATCGGCCTCGAGATCTCGCAGCAGATGCGCGCCGAGCGCTACACCGTCTTCGTGCCGATCGGCGGCGGCGGCCTCGCCGCCGGGATCGCCGTCTTCCTCAAGAGTATCAGCCCGCAGATCCGCATCATCGGCGTCGAGCCCGACGATTCCGACGCGATGTACCAGAGCGTGCGCGCCGGCCAGCGCGTGACTCTGCCCCAGGTCGGCATCTTCGTCGACGGCGTCGCCGTGCGCCGCGTCGGCGAGCACACCTTCGGCCTGGTCCGCCAGTACCTCGACGACTTCGTGCGCGTCAGCACCGACGAAGTCTGCGCCGCGATCAAGGATGTCTTCGACGATACTCGCGCCATCCAGGAGCCGGCGGGCGCCCTCGCCGTGGCCGGCCTCAAGCGCTACGTCGCCGAGCACGGCCTGGCAGGCGAGTCGCTCGTCGCCCTGACCTGCGGCGCCAACATGAACTTCGGGCGCCTGCGCCACGTGGCCGAGCGCGCCGAGATCGGCGAGCAGCGCGAGGCCCTGCTCGCCGTGACCATCCCCGAGCGCCCCGGCTCGTTCAAGCGCTTCTGCCGCGACCTCGGCATGCTCAATATCACCGAGTTCAACTATCGCTACGCCCCGCGCGCCGAGGCCCGCATCTTCGTCGGCGTCGAGCTGGCCCGCCCCGACCAGCGCGCCGCCGTCGTGGCCCGCCTGGCCGGTCTGGGCTACCAGACCCTCGACCTCACCGCCAACGAGCTGGCGATCGTCCACCTGCGCCACCTGGTGGGCGGCCGCGCCCCCGAGGCCGCCGACGAGCGCCTCTACAGCTTCGAGTTCCCCGAGCGCCCCGGCGCCCTGCTCCAGTTCCTCGAGTCCCTCGACGAGTCCTGGAACATCTCGCTCTTCCACTATCGCAACCACGGCAGCGCCCACGGTCGCGTCCTCGCCGGCATCCAGGTGCCCGCCGCCGACCTCGACCGCTTCCACGCCTCGCTCGCCCGCCTCGGTTACCAGTACAACGACGAGAGCGACAACCCCGCCTATCACGCCTTCCTGACCTGAGGCGGGCGCTCAGCCCCCGCCGGGCGGGCTACTGCAGGTAGCCCCGCAGCAGCTCGACCAGCAGGCGCACGCCGACGCCCGTCGCCCCGCGGGTCTGGTAGGGCCGGGCCGGGCGCTCGACCCA
>CAZKTU010000007.1:64748-66329 GCA_964555675.1 uncultured Oscillochloris sp. | reverse complement strand
TTCTAACACCCCACTAATAGTATTTATGTCTAGCTCGTGGTATACTGAGGCGTGTCCGTAGAAGCTTTCCGCGCCGCCCTGATGCACAAAAAGGGGTGGCGCGTTTTTATTTGGAGGGAGCGCCATGAGCAGCGAGTTCACCCCGGGCCGGCGCAATGTCGTGCGCCTGAAGGCCCTGCAGCGCGCGAGCCGCAGGCTGGTCGTTACACCGATCGGCCCCGCCAGCTACAGGGTCGGCAGCGCCTCGCTCAGCGGGCGCAGCTACTATGTGATGATCGACCCGGACACCCTGAGCGGCCAGTGCACCTGCCCCTGGGCCCAGTACGGCGGCGTCAACTGCAAACACGTCCTCGCCGTCCTGCGCAGCCACTACGCCGACCGGGGCCAGCTCTCGTTCTGGGCCGACCCCGCCGAGGCCCGCCGCCAGCACCGCCCGATCATCAGCGGCCAGGGGCTCTACGCGACGGTGCGCCGGTGACGGCCCCCCTGCCCCGCTTGCGGCATGGCCGTGACGCAGCGCCCGCCCGCTCCGTGCTATACTGGCAGGGCCGCGACGATACGCAACTCAGGGGAGCAGGATATGAGGACGGCCTTCAAACCGGAGGAAAACGGCTACCCGTTCGTCAACTCGTGGAAGATGAAGAAGGATGAGCACACACAGCTGCGCCAATCGCTGACCCAATCGACCGGCGAGGCCGTCGGCAACATCGGCAACGACCCCTTCGGCATGGTCAAAGGCATGGTCAGCCCCGCCCTCGACTCATGGATCGAGGACGCTCTGCCAGACTACTACGGCCTCTGCGGCGGCATGGCCTTCTCGGCCGCCGACCATTTCCGCGCCGGCCTACCTGTGCCGACCGGCCCCGACCCCAAGCGCACCCCCGATAGCGACGACCCCGACGAGAAGCCCATTCGCGACTACCTCTGGCGCCGCCAGCTCGAGAGTCTGCAGCCCAACGCGGCGGTGCTGCTCTCCTGGATGATGATGCTGCACCTGCCCATCCCCGGCGCCGGCCCGGTCTGGCTGCGCGACCGCACCCGCGAGCAGTTCCAGAACCTCAAGGGCTTCCTCGCCCACGGCCCCTGGCCCCTCTGCCTGATCGGCAGCTCGACCTCGCCCTTCAATAACCACCAGGTCCTCGCCATCGGCATCGACGACAACGGCGACCAGACCGGCACGATCTACCTCTACGACTCCAATGGCCCCGGCAAGGAGCAGACGATCAAGATCGACATGCGCGGCGAGGTTGTCCAGGCCGTCGAGAGCAGCCCCAGCCCCGACCGCGGCCCCCTGCGCGGCTTCTTCTGCATGCACTACACCCCGGCCACCCCGCCCCCTGGCCTGCCGCGCAAGGGCAACGCCTCCAAGCCCACCCCCAAGCCGGCAACCCCCGCCGCCAAGCGGGTGGCCCCCGCCCCAAAGCCCGCCGCCCCCAAGCCGACGACCCCGGCCGCAGGGCCCGAGACCAAGCCCGATAGCGAGTAGGACTACAGAGGGCGCAGAGCCGTGCAGCAGGCCAGGCTGCTCTGCGCCCCCCTCACTCTAGACCAGAGCCGGGTTGGCGGCGCCTGGGCCCGCCC
>CAZKTU010000007.1:27667-64648 GCA_964555675.1 uncultured Oscillochloris sp. | reverse complement strand
GGCCCGCCCACTAGATTTGACGTCGTTCGAGTCGATCCGTATAATCATCCTATGTCAAGCCAGCGTTCCCATACGTCTGCGGGCCTGAGCACGCGCGACCAGATCATTGCGGCGACCTGTGATCTCATGGAGGCCCAGGGCTTCCACGCCACAGGCATGACCGAGATCATCCAGGCCAGCGGCGCGCCCCGCGGCTCGCTCTACTACTACTTCCCCGACGGCAAAGAGGGCCTCGCCGCCGAGGCCATCGCCCGCACCGGCGAGAGCATCGCCCAGCGCATCAGGGCCGGCCTCTCCGCCGACACCTGCCTGCTCAGCTCTTTCGCCCACTTCGCCGACCAGATCGCCGCGGGCGTCGAGCGCTCCCACTTCCGCGCCGGCGGCCCCCTCACCGCCGTAGCCATGGAGACCGCCACCACCAGCGAGCGCCTCAACCAGGCCTGCCGCGAGGCCTATAGCCGCCTCAGTGGGGCCTTCGCCGAGCAGCTCGCCGCCGCCGGCTTCTCGCCCGAGCGCTCCACCGAGCTCGCCGAGTTCATCACCGCCTCCATCGAGGGCGGGATCATCCTCAGTCGCACCTACCACAGCGGCGACCCCCTGCGCCGCATCGGCCGCCAGATCGCCACGCTGCTGGCAACCATGCAGGCCGAAGAGCGCCTCTCCGATACGTAATCCCGGCTTGACGCCCCGCCCCTACCCCGCGCCCCCCAAATCCGCCCCCCGCCCGATCCTCCCCGCCCGCCCGGGCCATACCCTACAGGCACAGGCCCGATTCAGCACCCATACCTTCGCATCCTCCTTGCAGAGGGACGCTACAGCGATGCCCAGCCAGCTAGCGATCAAGACCGAGGCCCTCGGCCGTATCTACAAGGTGCGCGGCGGGCGCCGCGATGAACCAAAGACCCGCGTGGCCCTCGCCGACGTGGCCCTCGAGGTGCCCACCGGCGAGTTCTTCGGCCTGCTCGGCCCCAACGGCGCCGGCAAGACCACCTTGATCAAGATCCTCACCACCCTGCTCGCCCCCAGCTCGGGCACCGCCCTGGTCGCCGGCCATGACGTGGCCCGCCACCCCGAGCGCGTGCGACCCCACATCAACATGGTCAGCGGCGGCGAGTCCTCGGGCTACGGCCTGCTCACCGTGCGCGAGAATCTATGGATGTTCGGCCAGTTCTACGGCCTCGACCAGCGCACCACCTACCAACGCATCGACGAGCTGCTCGAGGTGATCGGCCTCGCCGACCGCGCCCACACCAAGACCTCCGACCTCTCGACCGGCCTGCGCCAGAAGATGAACATCGTGCGCGGCTTCCTCACCGACCCCCAGGTGATCTTCCTCGACGAGCCCACCCTGGGCCTCGACGTGGGCGCCGCCCGCGAGCTGCGCGCCTTCGTCAAGGCCTGGATGGCCGCCGACCCCGCCCGCACGCTCTTGCTCACCACCCACTACATGGCCGAGGCCGACGAGCTGTGCGAGCGCGTGGCGATCATCAACGCCGGCCGCGTCCTCGCCTGCGACAGCCCCGCCAACCTCAAGCGGCGCCTGCAGCGCGAGGCGATCTTCCGCCTCGAGGTCAGCCCCCTGCAGCCGCTGGCCCTGGACGCCATCGACAGCCTGCCCGGCGTCGCCAAGGCCACCCACAGCGCCGAGGAGGACCGCTCGGCCCTCGAGCTCATCCTCGCCGAGGATAGCGTCATCTCGGGCGTAGTCGCCGCACTCACCGGCCACGGCGCCCACATCCTCAACCTGCAGAAGCGCGAGCCCACCCTCGAAGATGTCTTCGTCGACCTGGTCGGGGTCAGCCTGGCCGAGGCCGCCCTGCGCGCCGAGGTGGCCGCATGAGCCAGCTCACCCTCCCCCGCAGCCAGGCCGCCCCGCCCCACAAAGACACCGGCTGGCGCCTCTTCCTGCGCACCGTCTGGGCCAGGGCCTACCCACGCATTATCGGCCAGCGGCGCGAACCCACCTGGATCTTCTTCGAGACCTTCCTGCCCTTCCTGACCACCGTCGGCTATGTCTATGTCTACAAGGCGATCAACGCCCCCGAGCAGTATATCGGCTTCGCCGTGATGGGCGGGGCCATGACGGCCTTCTGGATCAATATCATGTGGGAGATGTCGGCCCAGCTCTACTGGGACAAAGAGCAGGGTAACTTGCCCCTCTTCATTATGTCGCCCACATCGCTCATGGCCATCCTGCTCGGCATGGCCATCGGCGGCATGCTCGCCACCTGTCTACGGGCCGCGATCATCATCGGCCTGGGCACCTGGCTCTTCCAGATCCCCTTCGCGGTCAGCAGCTTCCCGCAGCTCATCGCCGTCTTCCTGCTGACCATGGCCGCGCTCTACGGCCTGGGCATGCTGCTCAGCTCGCTCTTCCTGCTCTTCGGGCGCGACGCCTTCCAGATCAGCAACATGCTCCAAGAGCCGGTCTACTTCGTCGCCGGCTTCTACTTCCCCATCCAGAGCTTCGGCTTCGCGGTGGCCCTCACCGCCTCGCTCATCCCGCTGACCCTGGGCATGGACGCCATGCGCCAGCTGGTCTTCGCCGACGGCCCGGCGCTCGGCTTCCTCGCCGTGCCGGTCGAGATCGCCATCCTGAGCGTCATGGCCGTCGGCTTCATCGCCCTCGCCCGCCTCGCGCTCGCCGTGATGGAGCGCAAAGCCCGTGACGAGGGCACCCTGACAGATCGGCGCCGGTGATGCTGAAACAATCCGCCCGCACCTTCAGGACCGCGGCCTGGCTCGGCTGGCAGATCGAGTCGAACTGGACTGACCCATTTGTCTTCTTCGTCTTCTCGATCCTCAAGCCGGTCTCGTCGGTGCTGATCCTGGTCTTCATGTACAATGTCGTGGCCCAGACCGGCCCCGACGACCCGGTCTTCGCCTTCATCTACCTGGGCAACAGCTTCTACATCTACGTGGGCGCGATCATGGCCGGGGCCAGCTTCTCGATCCTCGACGACCGCGAGCGCTACCGCACCTTGAAGTATATCTACGTCGCGCCCTTGAACGTCCCGGTCTACCTGATGGGCCGCGCCGTGGCCCGTTTTGTGATCGGCACGATCGCCGTCGCCGTCACCCTGGGCGCGGGCGTGCTCTTCTTCGACCTGCCGATCAGCGCCCTGCAGGTCAACTGGCCGCTCTTCGCCATCAGCATGCTGCTCGGCCTGACCTCGCTGGTGGCCATGGGCATCGCGCTGGGCAGCTGGACCCTGACCCTGCGCAATGAGCCACGGGCGATCGGCGAGGCCGTGGCCGCCTCGCTCTACCTCTTCAGCGGGGCGATCTTCCCGATCGACATCCTGCCGGCCTGGCTGAGCCCGATCGGCTTCGCCATCCCGATCAGCTACTGGCTCGAGTTGGTCCGCCGCGCGCTGCTGGGCCAGGGCGCCGCCGCCTTCACCACCTTCGCGGCCCTCTCCGACGCCCAACTCCTGCTCATCCTGGCCGCCATGACCGGCGCCCTCGTCGCCCTGGCCGCCCTCGCCTTCCGCGTCTTCGACCGGGTCGCCCGCGACCGCGGCCTGATCGACGTGGTGAGCAACTTCTAAGGCATCCGGCACCTTCGCGCGCTCGTTGCCGTCGTGGAGCCGGGCGGGCGCACCACGAAAGCGTACGGCGCTTTTTCCGCTACAATAGAGCCCCTGTATCCGCCGCGCCGCTGTGGTGAACCGATGACGACGACCGCCGCACCCACCTGGTCGCCCGACGTGCTTGACGGCTTCGAGATTACTACCATCGCCCTGCCGCAGGCCTTCGACGGCCCCGCCGTCGCCACCCTGGTGCGCCGGCGGGCGGCGCAGCCCGCGGGGCGAGCGGTGCTCTACCTGCACGGCTTCATCGACTACTTCTTCCAGGCCCACATGGCGGCGGCCTACAACGCCCACGGCTACGACTTCTACGCCCTCGACCTGCGCCGCTACGGCCGCTCGCTGCGCCCCCATCAGCGCCCCAACTACTGCAAGGATCTGCGCGAGTACTACCCCGAGATCGACCGCGCGATCGACCTGATCAGCGCCGACGGCCACAGCTGGCTGCTGCTCAACGGCCACTCCACCGGCGGGCTCACCGGGGCCCTCTACGCCAACGAGGGCGCGCGGCGCGGCCAGATCCGCGCCCTCTTCCTCAACAGTCCCTTCGTCGACCTGAACGTCACCCCGCCCCAGCGCGCCCAGGCCGCCGTCGCCACCCGGCTCGGGGCCGTGCTGCCCACCCTGCCCCTCGGCGCCGTGATCTCGCCCCTCTACGCCCAGAGCGTGCATAAGGACTACCACGGCGAGTGGGACTTCGACCTGAGCTGGAAGCCGATCGCGGGCCACCCCGCCTACGCCGGCTGGCTGCGCGCGATCACCACGGGGCAGCGGCGCCTGCAGGCCGGCCTGAACATCGCCTGCCCCATCCTGCTCATGCACTCGGCCCGCTCGCACCTGGGCAAGGCCTGGAGCGAGGAGTTCACCCGCGCCGACTGTGTGCTCGACGTGGCCCACATGCGCCGCTACGGCCCCGGCCTGGGCCGCAACGTGAGCCTCCTGGCCATCGAGGGCGGGCTCCACGACCTGGTCCTCTCGGCCGCCCCCGTGCGCGAGCGGGTCTTCAGCGAGCTCTTCGCCTGGCTCGAGCGGACGACAGGCTCGCCTCAGCCTGCCCCCACAGGAAGATGAACTTCACCACCTCGAACCAGGCCAGGGTGGCGCAGAGGAGCAGCCCCAGGGCCCCGTCGCGCCAGCCGCCGAGGGCGATGTAGCGCCGCCACAGCTCGCGCGCGGGCGCGCCGACCAGGTTACGCCAGCGGGCCCGCCGCCCCTCAAGATAGAGCGTGCGGGCCTCGGCCAGGGCGTAGACGCTCTGCTTGGCCCACAGCTCGCCCAGACCCTCGATATTCAGGTGCAACAGGTGGCCCTGCAACTCGCCGGCCGGGCCGCCGAGCTCGGCGTACTCGTGCACGAGGCGCGCCTCGTCGTAGCGCGCGACCTCGCGGCGCAGCAGCCGCAACTGCCGGTCGGGGTACCAGCCCCCGCCCCGCACGGCCCGCCCGAAGAAGAGGTTGCGCCTGGGCACCCAGTAGCCCGCCGCGGGCGGCGCGGCTCCCTCGGCGCGGCCCTCGCCGCCCAACAGGGCGCGGATCTCGGCCGCCAGCTCGGGGGTGACCCGCTCGTCGGCGTCGACGAAGAGCACCCACTGCTGCGCGCACAGGTCGAGGGCCAGGTTGCGCTGGGCCGAGAAGTTGCGCCAGGGCTCGGACACCACTCGCGCGCCCTGGGCCGCGGCCACGCCTGCCGTCCCATCGGCGGTGCGACTGTCGAGCAGCACCAGCACCTCGTCGGCCAGGCCGGCCACGCTCGCAAGGCAGCCGCCGATGTGCCGCTCCTCGTCCCGCGCGATCACCGCCACCGAGAGACCCATTGCCGCCCCTTCGCTCTGTCTGCGCGGGGGCGATTGTAGCACGATTCGCCCTCTAGGCCGCCTGAGCCACCGCCACGGGCGCGCACAGGTCGTCGATCAGGTCGGCGACGCGGCCCAGGATGGCCGCCTGGTCGACGTGGGGCTCGAGCACGGCGATCGGCAGGGGCGGCAGGGGGGCGGGCTGCGGCAGGGCCACGCCCATCAGGGCCAGGTAGCGACGCCGGAACTCGGCATCGGGCGTGCGCATGTGCAGCTCGCGGTAGAGGCGCGCGGCGGCGGCCCGATCATCCGCACGGGCTCCGTCGACCCGCGCCAGGGTGTAGTGGACGGCGGCCCGCTCCTTGTCGCTCGTACACTCGCTGAACAGGCGCGCCACGACCGTGGCGGCATCGCCGGGGCGCTGCCAGCCCAGGGCCCGCCCACACTCGGCCGAGAGCAGCTTGCAGCGCAGGGCGGTATCGGCGTGTCCGCTCGCCTCGGCCAGGACAAGGGCCTCGCTCAGCAGGGCCATGGCCGCGGCGTGGGCCCCGCGGCGCGAGGCCAGCTCGGCCTGGCTGGCCTTGCAGGCGCACAGCTCGTAGGTGGCGTCGATCGCGCCGAGCAGGGCCGCCGAGCGCTCGAACAGAGCCTCGCTCTCGTCCAGGCGGCCCTCGCCCATGGCCGCCGTGCCCAGGTTCCACAGGGCCACGCCCACACCCAATTGGTCGCCCAGGTCGAGGGCCAGCTCGAGCGAGCGGCTGAAGCAGATCGTCGCCCTGGCATACTCGCCCTGCCCCTCGTAGATCGCGCCGATGTTGCCGATGCAGATGCCCAGCTCCATGCGGTCGCCGATGTCGAGGGCGCTCTGCAGCTTCTGCAGGTAGCAGTCGAGGGCCTTGCCGTAGTCGCCGCGGTCCAGGTGCACATTGCCGATATTGCCTACGGCGACGCCGGCGTGCTGCCTGTTGCCGGCCTCTGTGGCCATGCGCAGGCTGCGCTCGAAGCAGTCGAGGGCGCGCCCGAGCTCGTGGCGGGCCCAGTAGACCAGGCCGACATTGTTGAGCATCTGGGCCGCCCGGCGCGGATCGCCGGCGCCCCCGAGGGCCAGGGCCTGCTCGAGGAGCGTGAGGGCCGTGTCGTAATCTCCGGTGTACCAGGCGACCATCCCGAGCTGCTCGAGGGCCTCGCCGTCGCCGCCCCGCTCGCGCGCCGCGGCGAAGTCGTTGCGGCTCTGAGCGAGCCACTGGCGAGCCGCCCCATACTCGCCGCGCCGCGTCTCGAGGGCCCCGAGGGCCAGGCGCGCCCTGCCCGCCGTGGCGTGGTCGGGTGCCAGGTCCAGGGCCTCGCGGAAGCGGGCCTCGGCCTCGTCCCAGCGACCGCAGTGACGCAGGACCTCGCCCAGGCGCAGCAGCACTGCGCTGCGCTCGCCCCGGTGCAGCAGGGGCAGCAGGCGCTCATAGAAGCTCGCCGCCGCCTCGGCCGCGAAGGCCAGCTGGGCGGCCAGGCCCGCCCGGTAGAAGTACTCGCGCTGCTTGATCTGATTGTCGCTCAGGCCATAATGGTAAGCCAGCAGGTCCAGGTGCCGCTCGAGCTCGCCGGCGTAGGCTCGCTCGATATAGGCGCCCGCTCGCTCGTGGAGCCCCGAGCGGGTGGCGCGGGCCAGGCTGGTGTAGGCCACATCGCGGGTGATCACGTGGCGGAACATGTACGAGGGCTCGGGCGAGGCCCGCTCGAGCACCGCCAGGTCGCTGCGCCGCAGGGTCTCGAGCTGACGGTCGAGGCGGGCGCCCTCGGCCAGGGGCGGGTGGACCCCCGCCAGCCAGCGCGGGCTGAACTCCTGCCCGATCACACTGGCCACCTTCAGGGCCGTCTGGGCGCCCTCGTCGAGCCGGTCGATCCGGCTCAGCACCAGGCTGTGCAGGCTGTCGGGCAGCTCGAGGCCGGCCACGGCCTCGGCGTCGGCCAGGTCGACCCCGCGGTCGTGGACCAGGGCCAGCAGCTCCTCGACGAAGAGCGGGTTGCCCTGGGCCCGCGAGGCCACCAGCTCGACCAGGGCCAGCGGCGCGACGGCGTCGGGCCCGAAGTGGCGGGCCACCGTCGCCGCGACCAGGGCCTCGACCTCGGGGCCGGGCAGCTCGCGCAGGGCCAGCTCGGTCATGTGGTGCAGGCCGCCGCCGCGCATCGGCGCGATCCAGTCCTCGCGCTCGTCGGGCGCGCCGCGGAAGGTCAGGATGATTAGCACCGGCAGGCCGACGATGCGCCGAGCCACGGCCAGCAGCAGGTCGCGGGCCAGGGGGTCGATCCAGTCGCAGCCCTCGAGGACGATCGCGACCGGCCCGGCCGCCAGCGCCATCAGGTCGCAGACCAGGGTCTCGGTGGCCGTCTTGCGCGCCTCGCCCTCGAGGCCCGCCGTCAGCTCGCTCTCGGCGATGGCGAGCCCCAGGAGCGGCCCGAGCAGGGGCAGCCGCTGGGCCAGGCGCTGGTCGAGGGCCCCGAGCTGCTGCTCGAGGTGGCGCAGCTGTCGCTCGCCCGTCCAGGCCGCGTCGAGGCCGAGCAGCCCGCGCAGCACCGGCCGCCAGACCAGGTAGCTGCTCGCCGAGCGGTACGAGACGCACTCGCCCGTCAGGCAGCGGAAGCCGACCGCCTCGGCGTCGCCCAGCGAGGCCAGGGCCAGGGTGCTCTTGCCGATGCCCGCCTCGCCGCTGATCGCCACCACCTGGCCGCGCCCGCGCAGGGCCATCTCGGCCCGCTCGCGCAGCTCGGCCAGCTCGGCCATGCGGCCCACCATGGCCCGCTGCGCCTGCTGGCCGCCGGCCGGGGCGGCGCCCGCCCCGGCGAGGACCGCGGCGACGACGGTGGCGGCCCGGCCCTTGACCCGCAGCTCGGCCTGGCCGGCCCAGCTGAAACGGGGCCCGGCCGCGCGCCTGGCCGGCCCCGCGACCAGGATCTGGCCGGGGCCGGCCGCCTGCATCAGGCGGGCCGCCAGGTTCACCGCGTCGCCGATGACCGTATACTCTTGCCTGCTGGCCGAGCCGACCTGGCCGCTGAAGACGGAGCCTGTGGTGACTCCCATGCGCACGGCGATCGCGGACAGCTGGCGCGCGGGCGCTACGCCCGGCAGCTCGTCGCTCTGCAGCGGGCCCTCGGGGAGGAAGGCGCCACGCTCGGTCAGGGCCCGCAGCTCGAGGGCGCACTGCATCACCCGCTCGGCGTCGTCCTCGTGGGCCACCGGCGCGCCGAAGAGGATAAGGGCCTTGCTGCCCTTGTCGCCCATATCAACCTTGTTGACGTAGCCCCCGTAGCGCCTGACCACGGCGAAGACCTGGCCGAGGTACTGCTGGAGCTTCGCGCCGACGGCGGGGTCGCCGTCGTAATCGAGCCCGTCGAAGGCGATAAAGAGCACGGCGACGCCCCGGTGCTCGCCGACGAAGCTCGCTTCGCCGTCGCCGAGCCGGCGGGCGATCGTGGGCGGCAAGAAGGCCGCAATGCGCCGCACGGCGGCCTCGGGCAGGGGCGGCAGCGGGTCGAGGGGCGCCGGGTCGGGGATCTCTGCGCTGCGCAGCACGGCGAAGTAGGTCGCCGCCGTGATCGAGCTGTCGCGCGGCTCGACCCGCACGTGGCCCAGCTCGGCCATGAGGGCCCGGTGAATGACCACCTCGCCGGGGGCGGCGGCCGCCTCGGCCTCGGCGGCCAGGTCGAGCACGCCGCCCGCGACAATGCTCTCGAGCCGGGTCTCGGGGTCGCCCACGACGGTGCAGAGCAGATCGCCCGCGGCCAGGCCCACTCGCATGCGCAGCGTGAAGACCCTGCCGGCGGCCTCGATATCTCTGTAGCGCGCCACCTGGCCCTGGATGGCCAGGGCGCATGCCGTAGCGCGCCGGGCGACGGCGGCCCGTTCGCCCGGCTCGTGCGGGAAGAAGGCCGTCAGCGAGTCGCCGCCGAACTTGGCGACGATCCCGCCGTACGACTGGATGAGGGCGATGATCGGCGTGAAGTACGAGTTGAGGATGCCGGTCAGCGCTTCGCCGCCCCCGCGCTCGCCCGCGCCCAGGGCCTCGCTGATCGCCGTAAAACCGTTGATATCGGCAAAGAGCGCGACGGACGCGACGCGCCGCTCGCGCCCTGTCAGGGGCGACTCAGGGTCGGCCGCGAGCTCTGCGGCCACATGATAGGGTATGAAAGAGCTCCATTGGAGCGAATGCTGAGTCATGCCGAGTACACTTTGCTGCCTCACACCTGCTTCATACGCCGTCGTCATCGCTACCGTCTGAGGGGACGCTGCCCCCTCCCGGAGAAGGGAGAGGGCGTAGCGCCTGCTAAGATTACCTTCGGTCGCCGGAGGTCAGGGCCGGCTGAGGGCCGGCAGGTAGACCATCGGCTCCATCGCCAGCTCGCCGATATCCGCGGGCGGCGTCGGCAGGTCGCCTGGTTCGCCCAAGGGCTCGGGCGGGAAGAGATTGATCACGCTGCCCCGTCCGCGCCGCTCGATCTCGGCGCGCCCGTCCGAGCCCGCCAGGGGCGCCGGCCCAATTTCGAGGCTATAGGCGCCGGCCTCGAAGCCGATCACGCCCAGCTCGTAGACGCCGCCCTGCGGCACGAAACTGATCTCCTCCACCGGCTCGTCGCTCACTGGCGCGCTACTCACGCCCGGGCCCGAGACGTACAGGTCGGGGTTGCCGGCCGCCACCCGCATGCGGGCCGTGGCCAGAGGCAGGTTGCCGGGGGTCACCCGGTAGATATGGGCTTCGTCGAGGCCGATCGGCGTCGCGCCGCTCGGTGTATAGTTCACAAACACGACGCCGGGCTCGCGGCTAATGTTCCCCGCCCGGTCGGCGGCGAAGACCCGCAGATAGTGGACGCCGGGGCTGGGGCTGAGGGTCCAGCTCAGGGTGGCGCCGGGCTGACGGTAGCGCCGCCAGCCGCTCGTGCTGACCAGCCGCCATGCGTCGGCCTCGTCGCCGCTGAAGACATACTCGGCCACGATAATCGAGCCCACCCCGGCGCCGCCTTTGTCGGCGGCCTTGATGCTCAGCT
The DNA here is from genome assembly GCA_964555675.1 of uncultured Oscillochloris sp. Lineage (GTDB taxonomy): Bacteria > Chloroflexota > Chloroflexia > Chloroflexales > Chloroflexaceae > CAIWXH01. The sequence continues at coordinate 54,232 of CAZKTU010000007.1, read as the reverse complement.
CGACCTGCTGCTGACGCACGATCCCGCCGGCCGAGGCAAGCTCTACCGAGCGCACCGTGGGCGGCGTGGCGTCGCGCACATCGGCCGACCAGGCGACCGTATTCTGGAAGAGGGTGCGGTACTCGGTGCTGGCCAGCTCGGTCTCGCTGAGCAAGGTCGAGAAGGCGGCCACGCGGCCCAGGCCGACATTCCAGGCCGCCAGGCCAACCTGGCCGGGGGTGCCGCCGCCGTTGCTGCTGCTGTAGAAGACTGTGGCCTCGGGCCGCGCCACGAGGCAGGTCTCGCTGCCGCTGAAGTCGCCCAGGTTGAAGGTGAACGAGATCGGCAGGCCGGCGTTGATCAGCGGGTGCGGGGCGACCTGGGTATAGCTGGTCTGCGTGGCGGTGTTCCACAGGCAGTTGGTGCTCGGCATGATCTCGCTCAGCTGGCCGCGCCAGCCGAACCACTCGCCGGTGACCAGGCCGCCGCCGCCCTCGACATAGGCCCTGATCGCCGCCAGGCCGGCCTCGGGCACGGGCGTGGTCCAGCCCGAGGTATAGAGCGTCACGAGCACGTCATAGTCGGCCAGGTTGACCCGCGTACCGTCGAAGGCCGACGTATTGACGCCACGGGTCACCTGGAAGCCGCGGTCGCGCAGCGCTTGGGCCACGGCGAGATCCGAGGGTCTGTGGCCGCCCTCGAGCACATAGACGCGCACGGCGGGGCGCTGGGCGGCGGCCGGGCTGACGCCGGGCAGCGCGCCGGCGGCGGAGAATATGATCAGGGCGATCAGGCCCGCGAAAAGGCTCAGGCGCGCGCGTGCGGACATGTGCTCCCCCCTCTCAACTCCCCCAACCGGTGACAGGTCTCTCATCGTTCAGATGTACTAAAATTAACGTTTCCGGCTGGATCTTTTCGCCGAGGGCCTTGCCTGGTGGAGAGGCCTGGAGTCCCTGGCTGTCTCCATGAATTTAAGCAGAGATCGGGCCAGAACCCGCGGCGAATCCTTACAGGAAGATGACTCCTTGCGGGGCCGCCGCGCGAGGGCTATACTGTGCAGACACCGGCGATCAATGGGGCCCTATGGCCGACCTGTTCAGCCCCCTGTCCATTAACGGTCGAGAGCTGCGGAACCGTATCGCGATGGCCCCCGGGCCGAGCGGCGCAGCCCTCGCCGACGGCTTTGCCACCGACGCGCTGATCGACTACTACTGGCGGCGGGCCCGCGGCGGCGTGGGCCTGCTGCTCACCGAGGCCCTGCGCGTCACCCCGCCCCCCGCCGCGCGGCCGGCCGCTCACCTGGGCCTCTACGCCGACGCCTTCGTCCCGGGCCTCAGGCACCTGATCACGGCCGCAGCCGCCCAGGGCGCCCGGGTGATGCTGACCCTCGACGAGCCCACGACGCATGGCGTCGCGCCCGCCCAGCTGGCCGAGGCCTATCTGCTGGCGATCTGGCGCGCCCATAGCGCTGGCGCCGACGGCGTGATGCTCAGCGCGGCCGACGGCGGGGCCCTCTACGATATGCTCTCGCCCCTGCGCAACCAGCGCGCCGACGCCTACGGCGGCGATAGCGCCGGGCGGCAGCGCCTGGCCCTCGAGATCGTCGAGGGCGCCCGCAGCTGGTTCGGGCGCCGCCTGATCCTCGGCTTCCGCCTGCTGGCCGACGAGTTCACCCCGGGCGGGCTGAACCTGCAGGACGCCCGCGTGCTGGCCAAACGCCTGACCGCGGCGGGCGTGCGCCTGCTCGACGTGGCCGTCCCGGCCGACCCGCCCAATGTCGCCCGCTTCCCGGGGTGGGCCATCCCCCTCGCCGACAGCATCAGGCGCGTGGTCGACGTGCCTGTGATCGGCGAGGGCGAGCTCGGCGACCCGCTTCTGGCCGACAGCATCGTGCGCGACGGCAGCGTCGACCTGATTATGCTCGACCAGAGCCTGCGCCGCGACCCCGACTGGCCGCGCCACGCCCAGGAGCAGCTGGCCGCCGAGGCCGGCGGGGCGGGGTAGGCCCTACGGGCGGCGGAGCGGCGGGCTCAGGCCCGCGGCCTGGCCTGGGGCAGCCGGTCGGGGATGCCGGTGAAGATGCGCGCGGCCAGAGCCTTGCGCAGCTCGCGCTCGTCTTCCTCGCTCGGGTGGGTGTCGCGGCTGCTGCTGAAGAGCCGGCCGGGCGAGGCCTCGGGGCCGCCGTACTGCTCGCGGGCGTAGGCCGCGGCGATCCGCTCGATGGTGAGGCGGTGCTCGGGCAGGGCCCGGCCCAGGGCGGCGGCGTACTCCTGGGGGGTGCTGTGGGCCTCCTGGCGCAGCCCGCCCCAGCCCGCCAGCAGGGCCATGCCCGCGTACGAGGCCCCGGCCCGGCTCAGGCCGCGCAGCTCGTAGCGCCAGCGCCCATAGACGGCGGCCGCGGCGAGGGCCAGGGTCGCGAGCAGGAGGGCCAGGGCGGCCAGGGGGCGGCCAAGGTCGCGGCCCGCGTCGAACTCTTCGTCCAGGACGACCGGCACCGAGCTCTGGTCGAGGCCCTCGTCAAGGTCCTCGAAGCGCCCGGGCAGGGGGATCTCGCCGCCGGAGAGCACGTCGCCCGGGCCAGGCTCCACACCCAGCTCGGAGGTGAGGGGGCGCACGGGCTGGCTGGTGTAGCTGGCCGCCGTGGGCTCGAAGCGCTCCCAGCCGAAGCCGGGGAAGTAGACCTCGGGCCAGCTATGGGCGACATTCTCGCGCACCACATAGACGCCCCGCTCGGCGTCGAACTCGCCGCCGGCGTAGCCGCGCACCCAGCGGGCGGGCACGCCCTGCGAGCGCAGCATGACCACCATGGCCGAGGCGAAATAGTCGCAGTAGCCCTCGCGCTGCTCGAAGAGGAACCAGTCGACCGGGTCGGCCCCGGCCGGCGGCGCGGGGATCGACTCGTTGTAGGGGAAGCTGCGCAGGTACTCCTGGATGGCGATCGCCGCGTCGTAGGGGTTACGCGCGCCGGCCGCGGCGAGCACCTGGGCGGCCTGTTCGCGGGTGCGCGCGCTGACGGTGGGGGGCAGCTGCAGGTAGCGCTCGCGCACCCACGGGGGGTACTCGTCGCCCGCCGCGCGCAGGCTGGCCACGTCGGCGAAGGACATCAGGGCGGTGACGGTGTAGGTCTGGCCCGCGCGCAGGCGCTCGCGGGTCACCAGCAGCGCGGTCTCGTCGAAGTTGGGCCGCAGACCGCCGTCGCCCTCCTGGTAGTTATGCTCGACCAGGGTCGGCACCGTCACGCTGCGCACGGCGCCCCCGACCATCACGAGGTCGTCGAGCCGGTCGTCGGCCAGCGTAAAGCGCTGGGCGATCTCGCGGCGGGCCCGCACATCGGCCAGGGGGATCGGCTCGTTCGGGGCCAGGGGGGTGCGGGCCTGCTCGGGGGCGCCGACCCCCAGGGCCGAGCGGGCCTGCTCGCCCACGGTGTTCTGCCAGCCCTGGCCCGAGTACTTGTCGAAGGCCACGGCGCGCCAGTAGTCGTACTCGGTCGAGCGCACCTCCATCACCACCTCGGCGGTGAGCTGCCGGGCCCCGCCCAGGGTGGCCCCGCGCGAGGTGAAGGCCCCGCTGCCCGCCCCGGGCGGCGCGCTGATCGTGCTGAACATATCCTCCCAGCCCTCGCGGGCGGCCTTGAACGGGCCGCTCAGCAGAGCCCAGGTGCGCGTGGCCCGGTCGACCGAGACCTGCCCGGGCAGCACGGCGGTCAGGGCGATCAGCAGGCCGCAGACCAGGGCCGCCGACCAGATGAAACGCAGGGGCAGCATGTCGGGGTACTCGACCTGCTGGGCGTCCCACTGGGCCTGGCGCTCGAGCACGTGCTGGTAGACCAGCAGCAGCAGCGCCGCGCACAGGAAGATGAAGAAGGCCAGGGTCGGCTTGGGCAGCACATAGGTATAGTTGACCAGGGCCACCAGGGCGTTGAGCAGGATGGGCCGCCAGGTCCAGCCGCGCCGCAGCACCATCCAGGCCGTGCTGTAGGCCAGGGCCCAGACCAGCAGACAGAGGACCAGCACGAAGAGCAGGATGTCCTCGCCGCGCCCGCCCGAGCCCAGCACGCGGCCCCAGATGATCACCCGGATCACCAGGTCGGTGGCCTGGTCGCGCCAGCTCAGCAGGGCGGGGTCCATCTGCCCGCCCAGCAGCTGCACGGCCCAGGTCAGGGCCAGGGCGGCGCTGAGCAGGTGGGCCAGCCAGGCCGGCAGCCAGGGCAGCCGGGCGAAGATCACGCCCACGATCAGCCCGAGCAGGGCCATCGGGCGCAGCACATCGAGCCCCTCGGCCCAGGTCGAGACCGAGAGCGACCAGACCACCGCCCCCGTCATGATCAGCAGCAGCAGCGCGCCGGGCAGGACATTGCCGAGCTCGCGCGATAGCGACCGGGGCTGTGGGGAACTGTTGACCGTAGTTGCCATAGAATCAGGCGCCCATACGCGCGAAGACGCGCTCGGCGTTCGCCCACACGGCGGCGGCCACATGGGCGAGGGGCTCGCCGCGCAGGGCCGCGAGCTGCTCGGCGACCAGGCGCACCCGGGCCGGCTCGTTGCGCTGGCCGCGATGCGGGTGCGGGCTGAGGAAGGGGCTGTCGGTCTCGGTCAGCAGCATCCCAAGGGGGGCCAGCCGCGCCACCTCGTGGAGCTCGCCGGCCTTGGAGAAGGTGAGCGGACCCGAGAACGAGAGCAGGAAGCCGATCTCGAGGCAGGCCCGGGCGTAGCCCCAGTCGCCCGAGAAGGAGTGCATGATCCCCGGCTGGCCGCGGGCGGCGTCGGCGAGCACGCGCAGCGTATCGTCCTTGGCCTCGCGGCTGTGGATGACCACGGGCAGCTCGAGGGCGCGGGCGAGGGCCAGCTGCGCGCGGAAGGCCCGCTCCTGGTCGGGCGGCGGGGCCTTCATCCAGTGGTAGTCGAGGCCGATCTCGCCGATCGCCACCACCTTGGGGTGGGCCGCCAGGGCCCGCACCTCGTCGAGCCAGCCGTCGGCCAGCTCGGCCACGTGGTTGGGCTGCACACCCACCACGGCATAGATCTGAGGGTGGGCCTCGGCCAGGGCCACAGCGGCGCGCGACGAGGGCAGATCGAAGCCGATCTCGACCAGGCGGGCCACCCCGGCCGCGTCGGCCCGCGCGAGGGCCGCGGCGCGGTCCTCGTCGAACTGGCTGAGGGCCAGGTGGGCGTGGGTGTCGATCAGGCGGATGCGATCTTCCATAGCGGCGGCATTGTAGCACAGTCGCTCTTGCGGCGAGCGAAGCAGGGTACAATAGACTCATCAGACTCACAGGCGCTAGCGTTACAGAAACAAGGATACCTTGATGAGCCGCTCGAACGGCCACGAGTTTGCCGTGATCGGCCTTGGGCGCTTCGGCAGCGCCGTGGCCCTCAACCTGACCGAGCGCGGCTACAGCGTGCTCGGCGTCGACCGCGACCCCCAGATTGTCCAGGGTCTCGCCGACAGGCTCACCCAGATCGTCGCCCTCGACTCGACCAACGAGGACGCCCTGCGGGCCGTCGACATCGCCTCGTTCGACACGGTGGTGGTGGCGATCGGCACCCATTTCGAGAATAACCTGATGACCACGGTGACCCTGAAAAGCCTGGGGGTGCGCCGGGTGGTCTGCAAGGCGGTCAGCGAGCGCCAGCAACAGATCCTGGTGCGCGTCGGCGCCGACGAGGTGGTGCTGCCCGAGCACGAGGCCGGCGCGCGCCTGGCCTGGCGCCTGGCCGAGCCGCGCGTCCTCGACCATCTCGAGCTCGGCGCGGGCTTCAGCGTCGCCGAGGTCAGGGTGCCCCAGTGGCTGGTCGGGCAGTCGCTGATGATGAGCGGCCTGCGCAAACGCTACAACATCAACGTGCTGGCGATCAGGCGGGCCGGCCAGATGATCGTCACCCCGCCGGCCGACATGCTCTTCGCCCGCGACGACATGATCCTGATCATCGGCGCCGACGGATCGATCAGCTCGTTCTGCAGCATGGCCTGATATGTCAATCTCTCCGCCCGTGCGCCGCCTCTCCGCCGCCGGCTCGCGCCGCCCGCTGCCGCCAACTCTGCGCATCGTGCTCGGGCTGGCTCTGCTGGTCACCCTGGGCACCCTGGCCCTCATGCTGCCGGCCGCCGCCATAGGCGCACCCCTGAGCTGGAACACCGCGCTCTTCACGGCCACCTCGGCCCTCAGCGTCACCGGCCTGAGCACCCTCACACCCGCGCTCGACCTCACCCTGCTCGGCCAGGTGATCCTGCTCGTGCTGGTGCAGCTGGGCGGCGTGGGCTTCATGGTCGTCGCCGTCGTGATCATGCGCCTGCTCGGGCGGCGCATCAGCCTGACCGACCGCCTCGCCCTCAGCGACTCGCTCGGGCTGCTCTCGCCGCAGGCGATCGTCAAGCTCACCCGCAATGTGCTCGCGACAGTGCTGGCCATCGAGGCCGTCGGGGCCGTGCTGCTCTACCTCCACTGGCGCGCCGACGGCCGCCTGAGCGAGGGCCAGGCCCTCTTCTTCGCCATCTTCCACGCCATCTCGGCCTTCTGCAACGCCGGCTTCGACCTCTTCACGGGCACGCCCGGCTACCCCGACGGCATCCCCCGCGACAACCTGAGCCTGAGCATCCTGGGCGCCCTGATCTTCCTCGGCGGCCTGGGCATCCCGGTGATCGCCGAGCTGCTGGCCTACTGGCGCACGCGGCGCTTCTCGCTCAATACCAGGATCACCCTCTATGTGGTCAGCTTCCTGGTCCTGGCCGGCACGCTGGGCTTCTTTGTGGCCGAGGGCGGGTCCGGGGGCACCCTGGCCGACGAGCCCCCCCTGCGCCGCCTGCTAATCTGCCTCTTCCAGTCGATCAGCGCGCGCACCGCCGGCTTCTGGGGCATCGCCGAGTTCGACAGCCTCGCCCCGGCCAGCCAGCTGCTGATGATGGTCCTGATGTTCATCGGCTGCGCCCCGGCCTCGATGGGCGGCGGGATCACCACGGGCACCTTCGCGGTGCTCACGATCTCGCTGTGGAGCTTCGCGCGCGGCCGGGCCGACGCCACCGTCGGCGGGCGCACCCTGGCCGTCGGCTCGATGCGCAAGGCCGCCGCCGTGCTGACTATCTCGCTCTTCGTCGTGCTGCTGTCCACCTGGCTGCTCCTGATCACCCACGATACCACCCTCGACGAGGCGGCCTTCGAGGTGGTCTCGGCCTTCGCCACCTGCGGCCTCACCCTCGGCCTGACCGGCGAACTGAACCTCTTCGGCCAGCTGCTGATCTGCCTGGTGATGTTCTGGGGCCGCCTCGGCGCCCTGACGATCATCGTCGCGATCGCCCGCGAGCAGGGTCGCGCCCAGCCGATCAGGTACCCCGAGGAGCAGATCCTGATTGGCTAGCGCGTCACCAGCGGCAGAGCCACTCGGTTGGCCTGCGTCAGGCGCACCGGCGTGAGCGGGTCGCCCAGCAGGACGTAGGTGAACAGGGTGTCGCTCGCGCTTCCCGTCGCCGCAAGGGCCCTGTAGCCGGCCATGATTAGCTCGCCCACGGCGGCCTGCCCCCCGGGCGCGTCGGTCAGGGCCGCAAAGAAGCCCTGCTGCAGCAACTCGTGGCCGTGGGCCACGGCGAAGCCCGTCGGCCCCCAGACCGCCGCCGCCCCGCCTTCGGCCAGCAGCAGCCGCTCGTCGACCGTGGTCCCGCTGCGCGCCGGGGTCTGGAAGGCGCTGCTCAGACAGGTCATCGCCAGCACGACCGGCAGCCGCCCCACATTGGCGAGGCTATCGGGATCGTACAGGCCCAACAGCCCCGAGCGCTCGGCCGAAGGATCGGTGAGAGCCCATTGCCACGGATGGCTATGCCCGTGGTAGACGAGCACGGCCGCCCCGGCCGCGAAGGCCTGGCGGGTCTGCTCGCTCGCCGCCGCCGCCGTCGCCGGCCCACGCACCCCCGTCGGGTCATAGTAGACCCGCCTGATCCGCACGCCGGCCGGTACCAGCCCCGCAACCTGTTCAGCGGCCGCCGCAAAGTCGCCCGCCGTGTCGGGCTCTTCGGCCACCAGGGCCACCGTACCTCGCCAGAGCGCCCTGTCCGCGAGCTCCTCGTAGGCGATCAGCTTGCGCACCAGGGCGCCCAATTCGGCGGCGCTCTTCACCGGCAGGCGCCCGACGGCCAGGTCGGGCAGCGGCTGCCCGCGCGGGTCGTCGCCGGCCAGACGCCCGTAACAGGTGTCGCAGGCCGCCTCGCCCAGCCAGGGATCCACTTCGGCCAGATAGGGCGGCAGCAGGTTCAGATTGGCCGGGCCGCGCCCCATCCAGCCGTGGGGGTCGGCGCTGCCGTCGCCCACCAGCACCACAACCCGGGGCGCCGGCGACCACGTCGCGGCCGCGTAGCGCAGGAACGAGCGGATCGCCTCGGGGTCGACCGCCGCGTGGCTCCAGGCGGCATAGATTGCCTCGGCCGAAACGACGGCCACGGCGTACCCCTGAGCCCGCCGATGGGCGATCAGCGGCGCAAGGGCCTCGTGCAGGGCCTCGGGCGCGATGTAGACCACCTCGGCGGCGCGCGGGGCGGCGATGTCCGTCGCCCGCCAGGGGGCCAGGGCCGGCTCGTGGAGCGTGCCGGGGCCGCTCACCAGGTAGTCGCGCGGGGCCGGTCCATCCTCGAAGGCGCCCCCGACCGTCGCGAGTAGCTGCGGGGCGGCAGGGTCGGTCACGTCATAGAGCGCCCACCCCAGCGGCGGCGCCGCGAGGGCGTAGCTCCAGCGCCCGACCACCCCCCTGAAGCGGGCGCCCTGCCCGTTCAGTTCGAGGAGCGCCGCCCGCTCCCAGCTAACCTGGTCGAGCAGCAGCGCCGCGGGGCCGTCGAGGGTGCTGAGGGTGATCGTCAGCGCGGTAGCAGCCCCCGGCAGGGTCATGTCGCTCGACCGGGCGCCCTGCCCCCCCCACGCTGCCGCGCCCGATGCCGCCCCAAGCTGCACACCCAGGCGCGCGGCCTCGCCCGCATAGAGCTGCCCGCCGATGCTCAGGTCGGTTGTGGCCCCCGGCGCGGCCGGCAGTGTGGCCGCCAGAGCGAGGCTGTAGCGCGCGGGGACGTCGGGCTCGGCCCGCAGGTCGGCGACAAACCAGCGGTCGCCATCGGGCCCCGGCCGCCGCGAGTCGTAGTGGGTGGGGGCGTAGGCGACGCCCAACTCGCGGGCCGTCGTGCGCGCGGGGGCCCCTGCGGGATGCGCCGCCCGCGTCGCCATGGCCGGGGCCTCCGCGCCCTCCACGCTGAGCCAGTAGGTGTCGACGGCGTTCCAGCGGTCGCCCGGCCGCGGGGCGAAGAAGCGCAATTCGTCGCCCGGGTCGAGACGCCCGTCGCCGCCGTCGCGCCGCTCGAGGGGCACGGGCTGCCCGCCCCGCCGCAGCCAGAGGCGCGCGGGGTCGAGCCCCGCCAGCTCCAGGCCGGCCGCCGCCAGGGCCGTCGCGCTCAGGCGCTGCACCCCGCCGAGGCTGACCTTGACCAGCAAGGCGTCGCGGGCGGCCGCCGGGTCGGGCTGGGGCGCCGCGGCCCGCGCGGCGCCCTGGGGCAGCGCGGCCAGCGCGGCGGCCAGAGCCAGCAGGGCGATGAGCTTGCGCATACGTAAGCTACCCTCGCGTGCGGGCGCGCGCCCGAGCCCACATGCGCAGGGCGGCGCCCCCGCAGAGCCCGGCGGCGCTCAGCGCGACGAGCAGGCCGCCGGGCCCGCCACCAGCCGGCGCGCCGGTGGCCGGTAGCGAAGCCGGGATGATCAGTGTCGGGGTCGCCGTGGGCGGCTCGACCGTGAGTGTCGCCGTGGGTGGCTCGGCCGTGGGCGGCTCGGCCGTGGGCGGCTCGGCCGTGGGCCAGGCGGTCGCGGTCGGCGTCGGCTCGAGCTCAAGGGCCGGGGTGGAGGAGGGGCCAGGCTGCCGCCGGCTGCGCTCGCTGCGGTCTTCGCTGCCCCCATCGTCCCCGCCGCCACTGTCTGCAGGAGGCTGCGCTGGCGGCTCAGGGGACGGCTCGGCAGTTGCGACCGGCGGCGGCGGCGATGTGGGCCTGGGAACCTCGGTCGCGGGGGGCGGTGGCTCCGGCTCGGGCGTCTCGGTGAGAGCCAGAGGGGGCATGGCGCGCACACGGGCTGATGCGGCCAGGGCCGATGGCATGGACCAGGCCGCCCAGACCGGCAGGACGATGGCGAGCGCGAGGCCGGCGACAAAGCTTAGTCGTTGCATAGGTGTCCATGGCCCGACGGCGGGGCAGCCGTCGGTTAACGCTGAGGCTAGCGGATCAGGGCCGGCAGATAGCTGCGATAGACGCCGCTCGTTCGGGCGGCGGGCCTGATGGGTCCGAACTCGTTGGTCGCACCGCTCAGTTCGACCTCCTGCAGCCAGTAGCTGTAGCGCTCGCCGGGGTCGACGCCGGCGTCGAGCCACTCGTAGCTCGCGCCACGCTGCGGCGCGCCCCGCGCGAGGATGGGCTGGGGCGTGATCCGCACGGCGCCGGCGCGTGTCCCGTCGGCGCTGCGGTAGAGATAGAAGCTCCAGGTGCTCCACTCGGCGCCAGTCTCCCAGCGCAGAGCCACACCGTCGCCCAGCCGCTCGGCGCTGAAGCTGCTCAGGGCAATCGCGGTGGGGTTGATCAGGCCGGCCCAGAGGCTCAGGTTGCGCTGGCCGGCCGCGACGACGACGGCCACGGTCTGGCCCGTGGTCGGGTCGGCGTCACTATCGCCCGAGTCGTCGCCCACGCCGGGCGTGGTGAAGGTGTAGCCGCTCGGCAGGTTGCCGAAGCGGACCAGGTAGGCGCCGGGCGTGAGGTGGTCGAGCAGATAGTGGCCGCCGCTATCGGTGGCGCTGCTGATCGGGCGGCCACCCGCGTCGCGCATCAGCGCGCCTGTGCCCTTGTAGAGGGTGACGGTCACCCCCGCGACGCCGCTCTCGCCGCCGCCCTGGCGCCCATCGCCGTCACGGTCGTACCATACGGTACTGCCCAGGGCGGCGGGCCGGAACAGCCCGAAATCGACGCTCTGATTGCCGTTCAGGTCGTCGCCGTCGAGGATCGTCGGGGGCTCGCCCAGGCTGCGCAGGGTCACAGGGCTGCTGCGGACGGCCAGACCCGCCTGGCCCCCGTTGTCGTCGCCGTCGAGGTCGCTGTCCGGCGCTGGCGCCGGCTCGTACGGCCCCACGGCGGCGCCCGGCGTGCCGGTGCTGGTGCTGTAGAACTCAGGGGGTGCGATCTCGACGAGGTAACGCCCGGGCGTCAGGTCTGCGAAGCCGTAGCTGCCGTCTGCCGACGTGGTCGTGGTCGAGATGGGCGCCGCGCTGTCGACCAGGCCGTCGGCGTCGGCGTCGGCGAAGAGGCGCACCTCGACAGCGCCCAGGCCCTGCTCGCCGGGGCTCAGACGTCCATCATTGTCAAGATCCTCCCAGACCAGGTTGCCCAGACTGACCGGCAGATAGAGGCCAGCGTCCCAGGTCGGGTCGGCCTCATTCAGGTCAATCGTGGTGATGACGGTCGCGCCCGTCGCCGGATCGACGTCGCTATCCCCGTCTCGGCCGTCCGCTCCTCCTCGCGGGCTAAAGCGATAGCCGGATTGCGGCGCAAAGCTCAGGCTATAGTCGCCGGGCGCCAGATTCGGGAAGGAGTAGAACCCGCCGACGTCGGTCACGGCCGTGGCGAGGGGCTGGCCCGAGCCTGCGCGCAGGGTGACGGTCACGCCCGCGACGCCCGGCTCGCCCAGGTCCTGGAGGCCGTTCGCGTCGCCGTCGAGCCAGACGCGGTTGCCGAGCCCCGCCCTATAGGTGAGCCCTGCGTCCCAGGTCGTATCGTGCTCGCCCGGATCCAGGTCGATCAGGGCCGTATCGCCGCTGAGGATGTGGGCGTCGCTGTCGTCGGCGCCGCCCCCGCCCGCAGGGGAGCGCTCGAAGCCGACAGGCAGGCCGAAGCGCACAAAGTAGCGACCCGTCGCGAGGGGCGCGAAGCTGTAATCGCCCGTCGCGCCGGTGATCGTCGAGCGCACAGTCGCGTCGTCGTCGCCGCCGGGCAACCCGTCGGGGCCGGGCCGCAGCAGGGTTACCGCGACGCCGGGGAGGCCGGCCTCGCCTGCGTCCTGGGCCCCGTCGGCGTCCGCGTCGAGCCAGACCAGGTCGCCGAGCTGCGCCGGTCTGAAGAGGCCGAAGTCCACGCTCAGGTTGCTGCTGGGGTCGAGGTCGCCGTCCGCGCCGGATATCGGCGGTTCGGCGCCCGCGCTCAGGCTGAGCGCCGCGCTGACCAGCGCGGCCGCCACAGCCGTACCGTTGTCGTCGCCGTCCACATTGTCGTCGGGGTCGGGCGCGGGCTCGTAGGGGCCTGTCGCCGCGCCGTCCAGCCCCGTGCTGCTGACGAAGCCCGCCAGCGGGCCGCCCGCGTCAAACTCGCCCGCCGGGATCACCACCAGGTAGTCGCCGGCGACCAGGTCGTTGAAAGCATAGGCCCCGTCCGCGGCCGTGGTCGTGAAGCCCGCCAGCTCGGCTGGGTCGGCCCGACCGTCGCCGTCGCCGTCTCTGTAGAGCTCGACGCGCACCGCGCCCAGGCCGGGCTCGTCGGGCCCATCGTACAGGCCGTCGTTGTCCAGATCGTTCCAGACCAGATTGCCCAGGCTCAGGGGCTGGAAGAAGCCCAGGTCGAGGCTGAGGTTGGTGCTGGCGCTGGCGTCGCCGTCGTTGGTCGGCTCGGCGCCGGGGCTCAGCGCAAGCGCTGCGCTGGCGACAGGTCCAGCCGCCGGCCCAGACCCATTGTCGTCGCTGTTCAGATTATCGTCAGGGTCAGAGGCCGGCTCGTAGGGGCCTGTCGCCGCGCCGTCCGCGCCCGTGCTGCTCCGATACAGATAGAGCTCCTGGTCGGCCGCGAACTCGCTCGCGGGGACGACCACCAGATAGGAGCCCTGCTCGAGACTCGTAAAGCTATAGAGGCCGCCGCCCGCCGTCGTAGTCGTGCTGATCAGCGTGTCGCCGGCGTCGAGGCCCCCATCGCCGTCATCGCTGTAGAGCTCGAGCGTCACGCCGTCGATGCCGGGCTCGGCGGCGCCATCGTGCAGGCCGTCGTTATCCCGGTCGTCCCACAGCAGGTCGCCCAGGCCGAGCCGCTGGTAGAGCCCCAGGTCCCAGCTTGTATCGTCCTCGCCCAGGGTCAGGGTGGTCGAGAGCGTACGCAGGGTGGCGGGGCTCACATCGCTGTCGGTCGCGTTATTCGCGCCCTGGTCCTGCGCGCTCACGGCGTAGGCCGCGGGGAGGCCGGCGAACTCGAGGCTGTAGTCGCCGGGCAACAGGTAGCCGAAGCCATAGACCCCGGACGCGCTGGTGGTCGTGGTCGAGACCACGGCGCTCGCGCTGTTGTAGAGCCGGACAGTGACGCCGCCGACCCCGCTGAGCGGGGCCTCGTTCTGGATGCCGTTGCCGTTGACGTCGAGCCAGACCTGGTTGCCGATGCGGGCATGGTTGAACATGCCGAAGTCGACGCTCAGATTGCTGCTGCTGTCGGCGGCGGGGTTCGTCACCCCCGTGGGCATGGTCAGGTCACCCTCGCCGGTGGGCTCGTCGCCCGCCATCAGCACAAAGGCGGCACTACGCGCGGTGTTGCTCGCGGCCTTCGTACCGTTATCGTCCCCATCGGCGCTGTCGCCGTCCACGGGGTGGCCCGGCTCGAAGGGGCCGCTCGGGGCGCCGTTCGCGCCGCCAGTGCTCGAGACCCAGCTCGCGCCGCCCGTCGCCGCGCCGACCTGGTAGCGCCCGCCGTCGCGCAGGCCGCCGAAGAGATAGCGCCCGCCGTTGCTCGTGGTGGTGGTGGTGATGGCCGTTGACTCGCCCGCGTCCAGGAAGTCGCCGTCGTTATTGGCGTCGTAGTAGAGGCTGACCGCCCGGCTGTTGAGCCCCGCCTCGGGCGCGCCGTCGAACAGACCGTCGTTATCGCGGTCGTCCCACACCAGGTTGCCCACGCTCAGGCTATAGAAGCCGAAGTCGAGGCTGAGGTTGCTGCTGGAGTCGGCGTCGCCGTCGTCCGCAGGCTCGAGCTGCGGCCTCAGGCCGACGGCCGCGCTCGCGACCGGGCCGCCCACTGCGCCCCCGCTCGGCCCGACGCCGTTGTCGTCGCCGTCGAGGTCGTTGTCCGGGTCGGCGGCGACATCTGTCGGGACGCCGCGGTCACTGCTGCGGAAGAAGCGCAAGGCCCCGCCCACGGCGAAGTTGCCGGCGGGGATGACAGCCAGGTAGTCGCCCTGGGTCAAGTCGGCGAACAGATAGTGCCCGTCTGTGTCGGTGGTGTCGGTCGCCACGAGGGTATCGCCCGCGTCATAAGCCCCGTCGCCGTCGTCCAGATAGAGCGTGACGGTGACGCCCGCGATCCCCGCCTCGGGCGCGCCATCGTGCAGGCCGTCGTTATCCAGGTCGTCCCAGACCAGATCGCCCAGGCTCAGCAGCTGATAGAGTCCCGCGTCCCAGGTGCGGTCATCCTCGCCCGAGAGCAAATCGGTCGCAGTTGTGGTCGCAGTGGCCGCCAACCCCTCGGCCAGATCGCTGCCGGTCTGGGCGTCGCCCCGCCCGCCCCGTGTGAAGGCGTAGCCGGCCGGCCGCGTGAAGGTCAGGCTATAGCGCCCGGGCCGCAGGCTCTCGAACAGGTAGCTGCCGGCCCCGTCGGTGGTGTCGCCGCCCGCGGCGAGGATGTCGTCGCCGGTGCCGAACAGACCGTCGAGGCCCGCGTAGGCCATGCTCACGCCCACCCCGCCGAAGCCCGGCTCGCCCGGCGTCTGCACCCCGTCGCCGTCCAGATCTTCCCAGACGTAGTCGCCGAGGGTCGCCGGCCTGTAGAAGCCCGCGTCCCAGCTCAGGTCAAGCTCGCCCGACTCCAGCATCGTGCTCGCCGCGTAGCCTGTGGCGGCGTCCGCGTCGCTGTCGGTCGTATCGGTCGCCACAACACTGTCGGAGACGGCGCGCGCGTAGCCGGCCAGTTCGCCGAAGCGGGGGCGGTAGACGCCCGGGGTCAGGCCGACGAAGCCGTAGCTGCCGCTCAGGGTGGTGGTGGCGCTCACGGCCAGCGTGTCGTCGCCGCCGGCCCCGAGCACACCGTCGGGGCCGGCGTAGTCCAGGGTGACTGTCACGCCGTCGAGGCCGGGCTCGCCCCCATCCTGACGCCCATTTCCGTTCTGGTCCTCCCAGACGTAGTCGCCCAGGCCGGCGTGCTGGTAGAGGCCCATATCCCAGCTAGGGTCGCTCTCGCCCGAGCTCAGGCTGGTCGCGGGGGTGCGCCGCGTGACGGGGTCGGCGTCACTGTCGAGGGCATCGTCGCCCGGCTGGTCTTGCGGGCTGAGCGCGTCATAGCCGGCGGGCAGCGCGAGCTGCAGGTAGTAGTCGCCGGGGATCACGCCCGTGAAGGTGTAGAGGCCGCTCGCCAGGGTCGTCGTGGTGCTGATCAGGGCGCCGGCGCTGTCGTAGAGCGCGACCGTCGCCCCGCCGACACCCGGCTCGCCCGCATCCTGGGCCCCGTCCGCGTCACGGTCGTGCCAGACCCGGTCGCCGATTGCGGCGAGGCGGTACAGGCCCAGGTCGTGCCTGCGGTCGTCGACGCCCGAAGTGAGCATGATCTCCGCGGTCGTCAGGCCCGAGGCCGCGTCGGCGTCCGAGTCGAGGCTCTCGTCGCCGCTCTGCCCGCTGGGGCTGACGTAGTAGCCCGCGGGGAGAGCGCCGAAGCGCACCCTGTAGCTACCGGGCAGCAGGTCGCTAAAGCTGTAGCGCCCGCCGATATCGCTGTAGGTGTAGTCGAGGAGCGTCGCCCCGTCCAGCAGCTCGACCCGCACGCCCGCCACCCCCTCGCTCTCGCCGGGGTCCTGCACGCCGTCGGCGTCCTCGTCGAGCCAGACCCGGTCCCCCAGGCTGGCCGGGTTGTAGAGGCCCAGGTCCCAGCCGGGGTCGTGCTCGCCCGAGGCGAGAGCGATGAAGCCGGTCTGCCCGCTGAGCGGCGAGGCGTCGGAGTCGGCAGCGTCGTCGCCCTGATTCTGGCGCGTGATCGCATAGCCCGCGGGGGCGCGGAAGACCAGGTAGTAGTCGCCGGGCGCCAGGTCGGTGAAGCTGTAGAGGCCGGCGAGATCGGTCGTCGTAGTGACGGCGGGCGTGCCGCCGCCCGGCCGCCACAGCTCGACCGTGAGGTTGGCCACGGCGCCCGGGGTGGCGCTCTCCGCCGGGTCCTGCACGCCGTCGGCGTCCTCGTCGAGCCAGACCCGGTCCCCCAGGCTGGCAGGGTTGTAGAGGCCCAGGTCCCAGCTCAGGTCGCTCGTGCTCGAGGGCAAGCTGATCAGTGCGGTGCGCAGGGTCGCCGGATCGGCGTCGCTGTCGCTGTCGTCGTCCGCGTCGGCGCTGTCGGGGGCGCTGGCCGTCGTGTAGCCCGCCGGCAAGCTGAACTGGAGGTAGTAGTCGCGGGGCGGCAGGTTCGCGAAGAGGTAGCGCCCGCCCGCATCGGTGGTATCGGTCAGCACGAGCGTATCGTCGACGGTGCCCACCGCGCCGTCGGGGCCGGGCCTGTAGAGGGTCACCACAACCGCGGGGATGCCGGGTTCGCCGCCATCCTGCAGGCCGTCGGCGTCCTGATCGTGCCACACATAATCGCCCAGACGCGAATCCTGGTACAGGCCGATGTCCCAGCTCTGGTCGCTCTCGCCGGGGTCGAGGCTCGTCAGGTCGGTGCGCCTGGTGGCGGTGTAGACATCACTATCGATCCCATTGGCCCCGGCATCGCGCGGGCTGAGCACGAAGGTCGGCGGCAGCTCGAACAGCAGGCTGTAGTCGCCGGGGAGCAGATCGCCGAAACGGTACTTGCCGGTCGCGTCGCTGACCGTGCTGTCGATGCTGGCGCCGCCGCTGTCGTAGAGCACCACCTGAACGCCGGGGACGCCGGGCTCGCCCGGCTCTTGCAGACCGTCGGCGTCACGGTCGAGCCAGGCCAGGTCGCCGATGCTTGCGGTGGGGTAGATCCCGAAGTCCCAGCTTCGGTCGAGCTCGCCCGCGGCGAGGGTGGTCAGTTCGGTCTGGTAGGTGCTCGGGTGCGGGTCGGAGTCGCCGGCGTCGTCGCCGGCGTCGCGCGGGCTGCTCCTGTAGCCTTCGGGCAGGCTGAACTCGAGGTAGTAGTCGCCGGGGAGCAGGTTGGTGAAGGTGTAGAGGCCGCTGGCGTCGGTCGTGGCGCTGGCGAGGGCGGTGCTGCTGCCGGGCCTATACAGGCGCACGGTGACGCCGCTCGCCCCGGCCTCGGCGCCGCCCTGCAGGCCGTCGCGGTCGAGATCCTTCCAGACCCGGTCGCCAATCCCCGCGTAGGCGTACAGCCCCATGTCCCAGCTCATATCGAGCTCGCCGGGCCCGAGCGTCGTCAGCGAGGTGCGGCGCGTGGACAGATCGGCATCACTGTCGTCCGCGTCGCCGCCGCCCGCGTTCTGGGGGCTGAGCTTGTAGCCGGCGGGCGGGGCCCCAAAGACGAGGTAGTAGTCGCCGGGCGGCAGGCCGCCAAAGGCATACAGCCCGTCGGCGCCCGAGTTGGTCGTGGTCGCGGTCGCGGCATAGAGACTGCCGTCGGCGCGGAAGAGCTGCACGGCCACCCCGTTGAGGCCAGGCTCGCCGGCATCCTGGACCCCGTCGCGGTCGAGGTCATCCCAGACCCGATCGCCGAGGCCGGCCAGGCTCGCGACCAGGCCCGCGTCCCAGCCCAGGTCGGTCTGCTCGGCGGCCAGGGTGAGCAGGCCCGTCGTGCCGTCGGCCGGGTCGGGGTCCGAGTCGAGGGCCGCGTCGGCGCCCTGGCCGCGCGCCGTGAAGCTGTGGCCGGCGGGCAGCCCGCTGAAGCGCAGACTATAGTCGCCCGGGCTCAGCCCGCCGAAGCCGTAGCCCCCCAGGCTGTCGGTCGTGGTGGTCATGACCGCGGTGCCGAACCCATCCAGCAGCTCGACGGTGACGCCCGGCACAGGCGGCTCGCCGGCTTCCTGCAGGCCGTCGGCGTCGACATCGAACCAGACATAGTTGCCCAGGGCCGCTCCGCTCACCAGGCCGAAGTCGAGGGTCTGGTTGCCCGCGGCGTCGTCGCCGTCGTTGGTCGGCTCGCCGGGGCCAAGCGTGATCGCCCGGCTGGCGATGGTGGCCGCGCCCAGGTCGCCGTTGTCGTCGTCGTCGGCGTTGTCGTCAGGGTCGGGCGTGGGCAGGTTGCCTTCGCTACTGCGCAGGCCCGCCAGGGGCCCGCCGGGAGCAAAGTTGTCCAGGTCGATCGCGACCAGGTAGCTACCCGCGGCCAGACCCGCGAACTCGTACCAGCCGGCCTCGCCGAGGCGGCTAGCCGTCGTCGCGGTGCCGACATGCTCGCCGGGGTCAGGGCTATTATTGGCGTTGCTGTCGCGGAAGAGGCTCAGGCGCGCCCCGTCGATGCCGCGCTCGCCCGCGGCCGGGTCGTAGCGCCCGTTGCCGTTACGGTCCAGCCAGAGCAGGTTGCCCAGGCGCAGAGCCCCGGCGGGCAGCGTCAGGCCGACGTCGCGCGTCGGATCATACTGGTTGGCGCTCAGGCTGAAGGTGGCGCTGCTGCCCGTCGTGGGCTCGACATCGGAGTCGCCGGCGTCGTCGCCCTGGTCGGCCGTGGCGAAGCTGAAGCCCGCGGGCAGATCCACCTCGACGTAGTAGTCGCCGGCGGCCAGCTCGTCAAAGAGGTAGTACCCCGGGCGGCCCAGAGGGTCGTCCGCCGTGAGCGTGACGCCAACCAGGCTGCCGTCGGCGCGGCGCAGGCTCACGCCCACCCCGTTCAGCCCGGCCTCGGCCGGCTCGTCCTGCAGCCCGTTATAGTTGCGGTCGAGCCAGATATAGTTGCCGACCGCGGTGCTGGTGCGCAGGCCGGCGTCCCAGGTCAGCTCGACCTCGCCGGGCGCGAGGGTGGTGACAGGCGTGAGGCGGGTGCCCAGATCGACATCGGAGTCGCGGTCGTCGGCGCCGGCGTCGGGCAGAGCCAGGCCGTAGCCGAGGGGTGGGGTGAAGCGGGCGTAGTAGTCGCCGGGCGGCACCAGGTCGGGGTGCGAGAAGAGGTAGAAGCCGGGGCGGCCGTCGTCGTGGGGCCCGGTGATCGTCTCGTCGACGAAGGTGTCGCCCGCGCTCGCCCCCGCCACCCCGTCGCTGTCGCGGAAGAGCTCGACGCGCACCCCGTTGAGCCCAGGTTCGCCGGGGCCCTGGAGGTTGTCCTCATCCTGGTCGAGCCAGACGAAGTCGCCGTAGCCGGGTGGGAGAACACTTTGTCGCTCGATGCCGACGCGCGGGGGCTCGGCCGCCAGCAGATAGGCGCCGGTGCCGAGCTCGCGGGCCCTGTAGCCAAACGAGTTCCAGGCGATCTCGCCGGCCTCGCCGCCGTAGGGGGCGCGCATACGCACCGCGACGGTCACCGCCTCGTCGGGGCTGAGGGTTCTGGCCCCGAAGTCGATCTTGAAGGACTGGACGGCTGTGATGTCAGCCGGCGGAGCGGTAGACCAGGCGGCGGGCTGACAGTTTCCTGCATCGGGGTCGAGGCCCAGATCGGGCTGGCGACAGGGGTTAGCCTGTGTACTGTAGAAGACGGTTGAGCCCGAGGGGCCGACGATCGGCGCGACCAGAAACGGGCGCCACTCGGTCTCGCGCTGCTGATCGAGGCGAATCACGCCCATGTCGCCCAGCCAGGGCAGGATGTCGACCAGCACGAGCTGGTTGAGCGCGACGGTGCCGGTGTTGGTGATCGTGAGGGTATAGTCGGCGCGGCCGCCGGGGACGGTCAGCCCGCGCTCCGGGTCCTTGCTCCAGGCGCTGTCGAGCTGGCCCTTGACGAGCTTGAGCGAGTCGGTGCCGGCGGACTCGGCCAGACTCACATTCGAGGCCGATGAGCCGCAGAGACGCTCCTGGGTGTTGCCGTCGTCGTCGTAGTCGAGGGTATCGATGGGGCTGCTAGAGCAGCCGGAGAGCACCATATCGTCGACGTCGTTCGACCAGCCGGCCAGCTGGGCGCTGTTGGCGAACTGGCCCGCGGCCGTGAAGGGCGCGACCCGGGCGCGGAACGAGACCTTCAGCTCCTGCCCCGGGGCCAGACTGTAGCCGGGCCAGCTCCAGCGCAGCAGCGTGCGCCCGCCACCCCGAAAGTCGGGAAGCAGCAGAAACGACGGGGCCGGGGCCCCTGCGGGTCCGGAGACCAGGCGCTGGCTATCGGCGACATAGGCCAACTCGGGCACGAGCCGGTCGGCGATCTGGGGGCTGGAGAGGGCGGTGCTGAAGCCGGCCAGCTGATTGTTGCGCAGGGTCAGCGTGTAGAGCACCTCGTCGCCCGCGTAGACCACCGAGGGCGAGGCCGCCTTCGAGACGCTCGGGCGGGCCCCCGGGAGGTCGACCACGACACGGGTGCGGGCCGTGCTGGAGTCGAGGATGCTATAGCCATTGAAGGTGTAGCTCGAGTCGCCCCGGTTGACAATGATCTGGTTGGCCGGGGCGCTGACCACGGCGGCCTCGAGGCCGCTGCCATTGCCCGTCGCCTGCCAGCCGTACGGCAGCGGGTCGAGATAGGTCCAGCGCAGGGCGGTGAGCGTAGCGCCCCCGATGACGAGGCTCTCGGCGCAGCCCCCGCCGACCGCGGGGGCCACATTGACGCAGGCGGCGGCGCTGTAGGGGCTGCCCGGCAGCTCCTGCCAGAGACCGCTCTGGTCGACCTGATACTCGACGCGCAGACGCAGGAGGGCGGCCTGGTTGTGGCCGGCGGCGTAGATCCGGCTAACCTGCACCTCGGGCGGGATCTGATCGACCAGGCTGAGGTCGGTGAGGGGGGTCGTGCCAGTATTGCTCTGTGCGAAGCTGTAGCGGATGGTCTCGCCGACCCTGGCCTGGGCGGGGCCGCTCTTGCCGAAGGCGAGCCCGGGCGTGGGCGGCTGGATGAGCCGGATGTCGCTGTCGATCAGGGTCAGGATGGCCCCGCCAAGGGCGGTCGCCGAGGCGGACATCTCGTTGCGCACCTCGTCGCCGACATTGAAGGCGGCATCGAGGAAGGTGACGCTCAGGGTACGGCGGGCGCACGACTGGCCGGCGCTGACCAGGATGCTGGCGGGCGGCCAGACGACCGTGCCTGAGGCGGGGTCGTACACACCCCCGTCGCTGGCGCTGTCGAAGCGCGCCCCCAGAGGGAGAGTGTCGCTGATCACCACGCTGGTGAGGTCGAGGGCCCCGCTCGTCGCGTTCGGCACACAGACCTCAACCTGATAGAGCGTGGGTAGGTCGAGGACGCCGCCGGAGACGAAGCGCTTGTCGGCCCGGGCGCGCGGCGTAGCGCGGGCGGTGAGGGGGAGCAGATTCGAGACGGCGGGGGCGGCATTACTGCCGCTCACCTCGGCGCGCAGCAGGGCCTCGGTCCCGTCGGCGGTGACGCCGGGGGCGAAGCGCACGCGCAGCTCGAAGGTGCCCGTGCTGCCGGCGTTGAGGGGCTCGGCGAAAGCCCAGCGCGCGGTATTGGTGGCCGGACTGTAGCTGGTGACGGCCTCGACCCCGATCAGCTGCACGTCACTCGCGGCGCGGGCCAACTGAGGCGGGAGCACACTGGTGATCACGACGTCGGCACAGGGGAGGTTGGTGACGCTCGAGCAGCTGTAGTTCACCTCGACCACGGCCCAGTCGCCGCTGTTGACCACTGGGAACTCGGTGCGCAGGGTGACGTCGAGAGCGGCGCTGGCGGCCCGGGCTGGCGAGGGCTGGGCGAGGGTAAGAAGCGCAGCCAGGAGAACCAGGGGGAGAGTAGCGAAGGGGCCTACTGGGTGGCTGCGATGATTGGTAGGATGCATTGGAGGCTCCGCGTTAACGGCCGCCTGGGGGGAAATACAGTGGGGGGGGTGGCTCAGGCGGGGCGACTGGCGGGCCTCAGGAGTATAAAAAAGGGCCGTTACCAACGGATTTTTGTAGTAGCGCCACAAACGGCTCACTGCGCGCCACGCGAGCGCCTGCCCGCAGCGCTGTCTGGCGCGGTATAATATGGGCGGCCTTCGTGCGTAATTGCACGAGAAACAGTTAGAAAGGTCCGTACCGTGAGCGAGAGCGTGTACGACGTGGTGATTATCGGGTCGGGCCCCGGCGGGTACGTGGCGGCGGTGCGCGCGGGCCAGCTCGGCCTACGCACGGCGATCATCGAGGGCGGCCCCCTGGGGGGTGTCTGCCTTAATATTGGCTGCATCCCCACCAAAGCCCTGCTGCACAGCGCCGACCTGCTCGACGAAGTCAAAGAGGGCAAGCGCTTCGGGGTCAACGTCGAGGGCGTCAGCTTCGACCTGGCCGGGGCGATGAAGCATAAGGACGCGGTGGTCAAGGCCAGCAGCGACGGCGTGGCCTTCCTCATGAAGAAGAACAAGATCGAGGTCGTCAACGGCTGGGCCACACTGGCCGGGCGCGGCCAGGTCCACGTCAAGCTCAACGGGGGCGGCGAGCGCACCCTGGCGGCCAAGCAGATCATCGTGGCCACGGGGGCCCGCCCCCGCCCCTTCCCCACTATCCCCTTCGACGGCAAGCGGGTGCTCTCCTCGACCGACGCCCTCAAGCTGACCGAGGTGCCGAAGAGCATGCTGGCGATCGGCGCGGGCGCGATCGGGATCGAGTTCGCCTCGATGTACCGGGCCTTCGGCTCGGAGGTGACGGTGGTCGAGGCCCTGCCCCGCATCGTGCCCAACGAGGACGAGGAGGTCTCGGCCGAGCTGGCCAAGGCCCTGCAGCGGCGCGGGATCAAGACCCTGGCCGGGGCCAAGGTCGAGGGCATCGACGCGAGCGGCGAGCAGGTGGTGGTCAGTGTGGTCGGCGCCGACGGCAAGGCCGAGCAGATCGCCGTCGAGAAGCTGCTGGTGGCGATCGGCATCGCCCCCAATACGGCCGACCTCGGGCTCGAGGCCGCCGGCCTGAAGCTCAACGGCAAAGGCTTCATCGAGACCGACGGCCATATGCGCGCCGCCGACGGGGTCTACGCCATCGGCGACTGTGTGGCCGCGGCGCCCTGGCTGGCCCATAAGGCCTCGGCCGAGGGCATCCTGGCCATCGAGCATATCGCCGGCCTGCACGTGACCCCGATCGACTACGGCAAGATCGCCGCCTGCACCTACTGCAGCCCCGAGATCGCCAGCGTCGGCCTGACCGAGGCCAAGGCCAGGGAGAAGGGCTACGACGTGAAGGTGGGCAAGTTCCCCTTCTCGGCCAACGGCAAGGCCCGCGTGATCGGCCAGAACCGCTTCGGCTTCATCAAGATCGTGGCCGATAAGCAGTACGACGAGATCCTGGGCATGCACCTGATCGGCCCCCACGTCACCGAGATGATCAGCGAGGGCGGCCTGGCCCTGACTCACGAGGCCACCGGCGAGAGTATGCTCGGCACCATCCACGCCCACCCGACCCTCTACGAGGCCATCGGCGAAGCCGTACACGCCGTAGTCCACGGGGCTGCGATTCACATCTAGGCAAGATCGCGGGGAGGGCCTGGCCCTCCCCGGCCCACTCCTCGCGCGGTCATCCCTCCGCAGCCTCGCGCAGCGCCGCCCAGAGGTGTGCGACATCCTCCTGCGTGGTCGTCTCGGCGCCGATGCTGACCCGGCACATCCAGCGCCCGTCGAGCACGGCGGGGGTCAGGTAGGCCACGCCCGAGCCGTTGATCGCGCCGATCCAGGCGAGGGTGTGGCGGTCGAGCGCATCGCCGCTCAAGCCGGGCGGCTCGTGGCGCAGGCAGACCGTCTGCAGGTGAACGGGGTTGAGGCGGGTCCAGCCGGGGGCGGCGTCGACCTGCTCGGCCAGCCAGCGCGCGCTCGCCAGGTCGCGGCGCAGACGCGCCCGCAGGGCCTCGGCGCCCTCTAGCCGCAGCATAAACCAGAGCTTGAGGGCCCGGAAGCGCCGCCCGAGGGGGATGCCCCAGTCGCGGTAGTTGGTCACCGCGCCGTCGGCCGCGGTCTGCAGATAGCTCGGGTTGGTCGACATGACCTGCACGAGGTGCTGGGCGTCGCGCACATAGTAGAGCGAGCAGTCGAAGGCCACGCCCAGCCACTTGTGAGGGTTGAGCACGAGGCTGTCGGCCGCCTCGACCCCCGCCCACATCCAGCGACACTCGGGCAGGATCATGGCCGAGCCGGCCATGGCCGCATCGACGTGCAGCCACATACCGTGCTCGCGACAGATCGCGGCGATCGCCTCTACCGGGTCGAGGCCGGTGGTGGCGGTGTTGCCCGTGGTGGCCACCACCGCGCAGGGCCGCCGCCCCGCCGCCAGGTCGGCCGCCACGGCCTCGGCCAGCAAGTCGGGGCGCATGGCGTGCTCGGCGTCGACCCCGATCGGCCGCAGGTTGGCCCGCCCGTAGCCCGCCAGCAGCGCGGCCTTCTCGACCGAGCTGTGGCTCTGGCCCGAGCAGTAGACCGTCAGGGGCAACTCCTCGGCCTGCAGGCCACCCCGGCTGGCCCCGTGGCTGGTGATGCGCTCGCGGGCGCAGATCAGGGCCACCAGGGTCGAGGTGCTGGCCGTGTCCTGGATGACCCCGCGCCAGGCCTCCGAGAGGCCCAGCAGCTTGCGCATCCAGAGGGTCATCTGCTCTTCGAGCTCGGTCAGGGCCGGGCTCGACTGCCAGTTCAGCCCCAACTGCCCCAGGCCCGTGCTCGCCAGGTCGCCCAGGACCGAGGCCAGGGCCGCATTGGCCGGGAAGTAGCCGAAGAAGCGCGGGTGCTGCCAGTGCGACAGCCCCGGGCCGATGATCCGCTCGAGATCCTCGCGCACGGCCGCGAAGCTTTCGGGGGTCTCGGGGGCCTCGGCGGGCAGCTGCGCGCGGACAGCGCCCGGCTCGGCCCGCGACCAGACCGGCAGCGTGGGGACGCGCTCGCGGTAGTCGGCGATCCAGTCGATCAGCTCGTGGCCGATGCGGCGAAACTCTTCGGGGTGCATACCTGCTCCTTTCGCAGAGATGAGACCCCCATGATACACCGCTTCGGCGCACCTACAGGCAGATCCGCCCAACGGCCGACTTGCGCTCCGCCCCAAACGGGGGTATGCTGAATGCAAGCAAGCGCTTACATTATTGGGTGATAGATGAGCGAGCAGCAGCAGAACGAGGCGCCCAGAGCCACAGACAGCGCGCGCGAGCGCATCCTGCGCGCCGCCGAGGCGCTCTTCGCCGAGCGCGGCTACGCCCGGACCAGCACGCGGGCGATCGCCGAGCGGGCCCAGGTCAACGAGGTGACCCTCTTCCGCCACTTTGGGGCCAAGCAGCAACTGCTGCGGGCCGTCGTCGAGGCGGCGAACGCCGGCGGCCTGCGCGCCCTGGCCGAAGAGCCGCCCGGCGACTACAGGGCCGAACTGCTGCGCCTCGGCCGCGACGAGGTACACAACATGCTCCAGCACCAGAGCGCGGTGCGGCTGCTGGTCTGCGAGGCCGCCCACGACCCCGAGCTCCAGGCGATCGTCGTCGGCGGGGCGCACCAGAACCAGGCGCGGCTGGCGGGCTACTTCCGCCGCCAGATTGCCGCCGGCGTCGTGCGGCCCGAGCTCGACCCCGAGGTTTTGGCCCACGCCTTCTACAGTCTGACCTCTTCTTATGTCATGCAGCGCACCCTGCTCGGAGCGGCGGCGACGCCGGGCCTGCCCGTCGAGGCCCTGGTCGAGCAGCTGGTCGAGATCTTCGTGCGCGGCACAGCGAAAGGATAGCCAGCATGAGCGCCATCAGCAGAATCGGGCTCGGCCTCGTCGCCCTCGCCGGGCTGGGCTGGGCCGGCCTCGTGATCAAGCCCGCGCCCTTCCCGGCCTACGGGCAGCGCAGCGCCCTCGTCGAGACGACGCCCCTGCCGGCGGGCCTGCCCGCGCCGGTCGAGCGCTTCTACCGGCAGCTCTATGGCGACCGCATCCCCGTCATCCGCACGGCGGTGCTGACGGGGCAGGCCACCATGCGCATCAAGGGCCTGACCCTGCCGGCCCGCTTCCGCTTCACCCACGTGGCCGGCCAGGGCTACAGGCACTATTTCGAGGC
Organism: uncultured Oscillochloris sp.; assembly: GCA_964555675.1. Classification (GTDB taxonomy): domain Bacteria; phylum Chloroflexota; class Chloroflexia; order Chloroflexales; family Chloroflexaceae; genus CAIWXH01. The sequence goes on along the minus strand of CAZKTU010000007.1, from coordinate 28,294 downwards.
GACCTACTTCGGGCTGCCGGTGCTGAAGGCCGACGAGGCCTACCTCGACGGACACGGGCGCATGGAGCTGCCCTTCGGGGTCTCGGAGGGGCCGAGCATCGACCAGGGCGCCAACCTGGGTATGTGGGCCGAGCTGCTGGCCTGGCTGCCCGCGGCCCTGCTCAGCGACCCGCGGGTGCGCTGGGAGCCGGTGGACGCGACGACGGCATGGCTCGTGGTTCCCTTCGGGGAGCAGGAAGAGCGCTTCCTGACCCGCTTCGACCCACAGAGCGGGCTGCTCGCGCTGGCCGAGGTGATGCGCTACCAGGACACCGCGACCAGCAAGACGCTCTGGCTGAACCAGCCCCTGGCCTACGGCGAGCTCGGCGGCTACACGCTCAGCACGCGGGGCGCGGCGATCTGGCAGGACGACGGCAAGCCCTGGGCAATCTTCGCGGTCGATGACGTGGTCTATAACGTCGACGTGGACGGGTACATCAGGTCGAAGGGGCTTTAGCGGGATGGTTTGGAGGGGCCAGGCCCCTCCAGCTCCCCCAACATGGCGCCGCCGGCGGCGAGTGACCCCCTAATCGCCCGCGGGCGCGGCGGCCGGCGCGACGGCCTGGGGCGCGCGAGCCTTGCCGGGGA
>CAZKTU010000007.1:0-27567 GCA_964555675.1 uncultured Oscillochloris sp. | reverse complement strand
CCCGCGGGCGCGGCGGCCGGCGCGACGGCCTGGGGCGCGCGAGCCTTGCCGGGGAGGGTCAGGGCGAGCAGGGCGGCGGGCAGGCCGAGCAGGGTGATGGCGAGCATGGCCGTCTGCAGGCCCATGCTATCGGCCAGGTGCCCGGCGAGCCAGGTGCCGATCGCGCCGCTGGCGAAGGTGAAGCCGAGGATGAGGCCGGCGGCGAGGCCCTGCTTGACGGGCAGCAACTGCTGGGCGTGGACGACGAGGACGCTGTGCTGGCCGCCGATCAAGAACCCGGCGGCGGCGCAGCTCACGAAGGCCAGCCAGACCGAGGGGGCGAGCAGGCCGAGCATGCCGGCGGGGATGCTGAGCAGCAGCGGCCACACCACGGCGGCGCGCATACCGTAGCGGTCGGCGATATTGCCCGTGACCACCTGGCCGATCGCGCCGGCGGCCATAAAGATGCCGGCGAGCAGCCCGAAGAGAGCGGGGGCCCAGCCGCGGCTCTCGAAGAGCTGAGGCAGATAGGCCTGGTAGACCGACTGGATCGACGAGCGCACGGCCACCAGAGCGACAAAGGCGGCCACCAGAGTCACCGCCGCCCCGGTCCACTCGCGCGCCGCGACGCCGGCGTCGCCCTTGCCCCGCAAGCTAACCAGGCTCCCCTCGTCGCGACGGGCCAGAAAGAGCAGCGTGGCCGGAACGAGCGCGAAGAGCGTGAGGGGCAGCAAGCCCCGCGCGCCGAAGCTGCCGACCAGGGCCCCGGCCAGGAACGGCCCGACGGCCAGCCCGATCTGCCCGCTAAAGAAGAAGATCGAGGTCGCGCTGGCGGCCCGCTCGGGCACCGCCCTGGCCGCCGTCGCCGCGCCGATCGGGTGGAAGAGGCCACTGCCCAGGGCGGCCAGCAAGAAGACCGGCATCAGCCAGGCCCAGCTCGAGGCGAGGGCCACCAGGCTATAGAAGAGCGCCATCCAGGCCACACTACCCGCAGTCAGCAGCATCGTCCGGCCGTGGGCCTTGTCGGAGAGCCAGCCGAAGAGCGGCTGCGAGAGCGAGCCGATCAGCAAGTAGATCGTCAGGGCCGTGCCGATCTGGGCATAGCTGAGGCCCAGGGGCTCTTTGAGCACCGCGAGCAGCACCGCCCCCGTACTGTTGAGCACATCGACGGCAAAATGGCCGCTCGCCGTCGCGACAAAGATCCGATTGCGCCGCATGGTGTCTGTTCTACCTGTTCGGGCAGACCCATATGTCTGCCCGCCTGTTCGGGCAGACCCATATGTCTGCCCCACGGAGCTCTGCGCTAGGTCCGCTCAAAGACCACCTTGCCGTCGACGATGGTCATGGCAGCAGTGATGGCATGCAGCTCGCCCGGGGCGCTCCGCATGGGATCGCCCGTGAGCACGGCCAGGTCGGCGAGGGCGCCGGGGACGATCCGGCCCTTCTCGGCGGCCTCGCCGCTGGCGATGGCCGGGCCGACACAGTAGGCGTGCAGGGCCTCCTCGACCGTCAGCCGCTGCTCGGGGTACCAGCCGCCGGCGGGGATACCGCCGGGGAGCTGGCGCGTGACCGCGGCGTGGATACCGCGCCAGGGGTTCATACTCTCGACGGGCGCGTCCGAGCCAAAGGCCAGGGTCGCCCCGCTCGTCAACAGACTGCGCCAGGCGTAAGCGTAGGCGCAGCGCGGGCCCCAGAGAGCCTCGGCCGTCTCCCAGTCGCTGGTGGCGTGGATGGGCTGCATCGAGGCGATCACGCCGAGCTGGGCCAGGCGCGGCAAGTCCTTCGGGTGCAGCACCTGGACGTGCTCGATGCGGTTGGGCAGGCCGAGGGGCGGGTAGTCGGCGCCGGCCTCGCTCCGCTCGACCTGAGCCAGCTCGATTGCGTCGAGGATCTTGCGGTTGGCGGCGTCGCCGATGGCGTGGACGGCCACGCTGATGCCGCCGGCGTTGGCCCGGCGCACGAGGGTGTCGAGCTCTTCGGGGTCGATCGTGGCAATGCCGGTGTGGCGGCGGCCCTCGTAGTGGCTGAGCATCTCGGCGCTCTCAGAGCCGAGGGAGCCGTCGGCGAAGAACTTGAGGCCGCCGACGCGCAGCCAGTTGTCGCCGAAGCCGCTGCGCAGGCCCATGGCCAGAGCGCCCTCGAGCTCGGACTGGGCGAAATAGATCAGGCTGCGCAACCGCAGCTCGCCCCTGGCCCGCAGGGTCTGGAGCGCGCGCCAGGCCTCGGGGCCGCTGGTATGATCGCCCGCCGTGGGCACATGGATGCTGGTCAGGCCGTAGCTCAGGGCCTCGGCCTGGGCGACCCGCAGCGCCTCGATCCGCTCACCCTCGCTCGGGGGCGGTACAATCGCGCTCACCAGCCCGATCGCCGTCTCGAGCAAGATGCCCGTGGGCTCGCCCTCGCGGTCGCGCTGGATCTGGCCGCCGGCCGGGTCGGGGGTATCGGCGGTGATGCCGGCGAGGGCGAGGGCCCGGCTGTTCACCCACAGCGAGTGGCCGTCCTTACGGAAGAGCATCGCGGGGCGCTCGGGGCAGACGGCGTCGAGGTCGGCGCGGGTGGGCCAGCGCTTGCCCCAGGGGATGTGATCCCAGCCGCCGCCGCGCAGCCAGACCCCGTCCGGCAGGGCGCGGTTGCGCTCGGCGATGGAGGCCAGAGCCGCCTCGAGGGTCATGGCCTCGCCGAGGCGAGCCTCGCGGGCGGCCAGGCCCTGGAAGAGAATATGCACGTGGGCGTCGGTGAGTCCGGGCACGACGGCGCGGCCGCGCAGGTTGATCGTCTCGCCGCGCTGGCCGGCGACGGCGGCCTGGACGCGGCCCTCGGTGCCCGCGGCAAGGATCCGGCCATCGCGGATAGCCACGGCGCGAACCACGGGCTGCGTCGGGTCGAGGGTGTAGATCGGGCCGTTGAAGAGCACAAGGGTGGACATCGGGGGCTCCATCGGGCTGGGCCGCAGCGCGTCCGCGCGCCGGGTAGTCGTCTCATCCTAGCCCCGCAGCACGGCCCTGTCAACCCGCGGGCCAGGGGTCGCGTTTGCATCCTATGGTATGATGCCGGGTAGGAGGCGCGCCAGCGCAAGGATCTCATCAGGGGCACTGCAATGACCACCACCGTCTATCTTATCCGTCACGGCGAGACCGACTGGAATCTCGCCGGGCGCTGGCAGGGCCACGCCGACGTGCCGCTCAACGAGCTCGGGCACCGCCAGGCCAGGCTGGTCGCCCAACGCCTCGCCGCCGAGGGGCCGCGGTTCGACGCGATCTATAGCAGCGACCTCGCCCGCGCCTATCAGACCGCCTGGGAGATCGGGGCCGCCGTCAAGGTGGCCGTGCAGCTGCTGCCCAACCTGCGCGAGATCGACCTCGGCACCTGGAGCGGGCTGACCTACGACGAGATTAAGGCGACCCACCCCACCGAGATCGCCCTGCTCGAGCGGGGCCAGGACATCCCCCGCGGCGGCGGCGAGTCGCTCAGCGCCCTGCGCAAGCGCGTCGTCGAGGCCGTCGACGCCATCGCCAAGCTCCACGGCGGCAATACGCTCGCCCTCGTCACCCACGGCGGCTGCATCCGCATGCTGCTCGCCCACGCCGAGAGCTACCAGGGTGATGGCTTCAAGCGCTTCCCCCATATCGGCAACACCTCGATCAGCGTGCTACGGATCAGCTCGAGCAGCTGGGAGACGCTGCGGGTCAACGACATGGATCACCTCGAGGCGACCCACGAGCCCGACCTGATCTCGGCCCCGCCCGACGACGCCGAGCGCCCAGCCCTGTAGGGCGACGATGAAGGCTGATCGATGAAGGCTGTATCCCGGCCGAGCGCCGCCCTGGCCGGCCCTGCTTCGACATGGCCTCGGGGCAGATGAGCGACCTGTACTCCGTCGAGACGCCCGAGGTGGTGACGATCGACTATGCGGTCGCGGGCCTCGGCTCGCGCTGCCTGGCGGCCACCGTCGACACGCTGCTCATCCTGCTGCTGCAGGCCGGCCTGGGCGCGCTGATCATCGCGGCGGCCGCGGCGACCGGGGGCATCGCCGAGGCGCTCGACACGCTCTTCCTGGCGGCCTGGGCCATCGGCGCCTTCGCCCTGCTCTGGGGCTACTACCTGGCCTTCGACCTGCTCTGGTCAGGGCAGAGCCCGGGCCGGCGCCTGCTGGGGCTGCGGGTCATCCGCGAGGGCGGCCGCCCGCTCGACTTCAGCGCCTCGGCCATCCGCAACCTGATCCGCGTGGTCGACTTCCTGCCCTTCCTCTACGGCCTCGGCGTGCTGGTCATGTTCGCCGACCGGCGCTCGCGCCGCCTCGGCGACCTGGCCGCCGGCACCCTGGTGGTGCGCGAGGGGGGCGCCCTCACCCTCGAGCAGCTGGCCAGCGGCATCGCCCCGGCTCCCGTGCCGCCCCGGGCCCCCGACGCCCCCGCGGCCCCCCTGCTGCCCAACCTGCACCTGGCCCGCCCCGCCGACTACGCCCTGGCCGAGGCGTTCCTGCGCCGCCGCGACGGCCTGCGGGCCGAGCCGCGCGCCGCCCTCGCCCAGCAGCTCGCCGCAGGGCTGCGCGCGCGCCTCGCACTGCCCGAGGGCGGCGACCCCGAGCGCTTCGTCGAGCACTTCGTGCGCGAGTACCGGGTCTTCCACGCAGAGCAGCCGCAGAGCCCGGACGCCCCCAGCCACTAGCGCGCCCCGCCCTCCAGGGCCTGCCACGCGGGGTGCTCGGGCGTCCAGACCTCGAGGTTGGGCAGGCGGCGGAACCAGGACCCCTGACGCCTGATAAAGCTGTGGGTGTCGAACTTCAGGCGCTCGACACAGGCCTCCAGACTGGCGCCCCCCTCAAGGTAGGGCCGTAGCTGGGGGTAGCCGAGACTCGACATCGCCGGCAGCTCCCAGCCGTAGCCCCGCGCGAGCAGGGCGACCACCTCGGCGAGCAGGCCCTCGGCCAGCATGGCCTCGACGCGGGCGTCGGCGCGAGCGTAGAGGGCGTCGCGCGGCCGAGTGAGGTAGATCGTGCGCACCGCGAAGGGGGGCGGCACGCGGGTCTGCTGCGCCGAGATCGGCTCGCCGGTGACGGCGTGGACCTCGAGGGCGCGAATGACGCGGCGCACATTCGTGGGCGGGATCTGGGCCGCGGCCGCGGGGTCGAGGGCGGCCAGGCGCGCGTGGAGGGCCGCCGAGCCGAGGTCGGCCGCCTCGCGCTCGAGGGCCGCTCGTAGCTCGGGCTGGGGCGCGACCCGCGGGATCTGCCAGCCCTCGAGCAGGGCGGCCAGATACTGACCTGTGCCGCCGACCAGGAGGGGGGCGCGCCCGCGCGCGGCGATCTCGCCGATCGCGGTCAGGGCTAGCTCCTGGTAGGCGGCCAGCGAGAACTCCTCGTCGGGGTCGCGGATGTCGATCAGATGGTGCGGGGCGGCGGCCCGCTCGGCGGGGGTGGGCTTGGCCGTGCCGATGTTCATGTGGCGATAGATCTGGCGCGAGTCGGCCGAGACAATCTCGCCGCCGATGCGGGCGGCCATGGCCACGGCGAGGGCGGTCTTGCCGACGGCGGTTGGCCCGACTATTGCTGTAAGCGTAACGCGCGGCTCGCGGTCCACGGCGATTCCTCAACCCAAAGCCGTATCTAGCACATGCTACAATGTACCACATGGAGTTATGACGCAGCGTGCGGCGCGGGGCCGGCCGGCTGCCTGGAGAGAGCTTCGCAATGGGCCAGATCATCCTCCCCAATCAGCCGAACCTCGGCGCGGTCGTCACCCTCGCGACGCGCGACGGGCGGCAGGTGCGCGTGCGGCACATGCGCCAACAGGATGCCGATCTGCTCGAGCGCATGTTCTTCAGGCTCTCGTCCGAGACGCGCTACCGCCGCTTCTTCGTGCCCCTCGACAACCTCGAGGAGGAGCGCGTGCATCGCGAGGCCGCGCGCCTGGCGACGATCGACCCGGCGATGGAGACGGCCCTGGTCGGGGTCATTAGCGAGGAGGGCCGCGAGGAGGCCGTGGCCGTCGCCCGCTACACCTGCCTGGCCAACCGCGAGGAGGCCTGCGAGGGCTCGATCGTCATCCGCGACGACTTTCAGGGGGTCGGCATCGGGCGGCAGCTCTTCGACCTGCTGGTGCAGGTGGCCCTGGCCCACGGTCTGCGCCATATGGTCCTGCTCACCCACGCCGATAACAGCGGCATGATCGCCCTCGTCCAGGGCCTCGGGGTGCCCTACAAGGGGCACTACAGCGCCGGGCTCTACGAGATGGACGTGCAACTGACCGACGCGACGCCCTACTTCCCCTTCACCTCGCCCGAGGCGGCATAGCCGGGCGAGAATTTCGGGTACAATGCCCCTGGTGTGGCGAACCACGCAACCAGGCAGGCCTATGACCCGGCGAACCCCGCTCCTCTCTCTGACGATCAGCGGCGCCCTCGGCGCCCTCGGCGGCGCCCTCGGCGTCGCCTGGTATGTCAGCACCCGCGTCAGCCCCGAGCCGCGCCGCGACTTCAGGTACGAGTATACCTTCACGCCCTGGGAGCTCGGGGTGCCCTTCGAGGCGGTCAGCTTCAGCGCCGGCGACGGCCTGCGCCTGAGCGGCTGGTGGCTGCCCCAGGAGCGCGCGCGGGGCGTTGTGATCGGCTGCCACGGCCACGGCGGGCGCAAGGACGACATGCTCGGCATCGGCACCAATCTGTGGAAGGCCGGCTACAGCGTGCTGGTCTTCGACTTCCGCGGCCGCGGCGAGTCGGACCCCTGGCCACAGACTCTGGTCAGCCGCGAGGTCGACGACCTGCGCGCGGCCGTGGCCTTCGCCCGCGGGCGCGAGCCCGGGCGTCGCGTCGGCGTGGTCGGCTTCTCGATGGGCGCGGCCGTCTCGCTCCTGGCCGCCGCCGAGGACCCCGGCATTGCCGCCGTGGTCGCCGACAGCGCCTTCACCTCGGGCCGCGACGTGGTGGCCCACGGCGTGCGCAGCGTGCTGCGCATCCCGCCCGAGATCCTGGTCCTGGCCGCCGACGAGGTGGTCCGCCGCCGCCACGGCTACCGCTTCAGCCACGCCCGGCCGATCGACGTGATCGGCCAGATCGCGCCGCGCCCCGTGCTGATCGTCCACGGCGAGGGCGACACCACCGTCCCGGTCGAGCACGCCCACAGGCTCTTCGCGGCCGCCGGCGAGCCCCGCGAGCTGTGGGTCGTGCCCGGGGTCGAGCACTGCGGCGGCTACTTCCTCGACCGGCCCGCCTACTGCCGGCGCGTGACGGCCTTCTTCGAGCAGTACCTCGGCAGTCTCGAGGGATAGATGCTCAGCTTCGACATTCTGACCCTCTTCCCGGCGATGTTCGCCGGCCCCCTGAGCGAGAGCATCCTCAAGCGGGCCCAGCAGGCCGGCCACATCGCCGTGGGCCTGCATAACATCCGCGACTGGGCCCTCGACAAGCACCGCACCGCCGACGACGCTCCCTACGGCGGCGGCGCGGGCATGGTGATGAAGGCCGCGCCCCTGGCGGCCTCGATCAGGGCGGTCGCCGGCGACTCGGGCGCGCCCGTCATCCTGATGTCGCCCGACGGCGAGAGCTTCAGCCAGGCCATCGCCCACGAGCTGGCCCAGGAGCAGCGCATCATCCTCGTCTGCGGCCACTACGAGGGCCTCGACGAGCGGGTGCGCGAGACCCTGATCACCCGCGAGCTGAGCATCGGCGACTATGTGCTCACCGGCGGCGAGCTGGCGGCCATGGTCATCGTCGACGCCGTGGCGCGCCTGGTGCCGGGGGTGATCGACGCCGCCTCGACCGCCGAGGAGAGCCACAGCGACGGCCTGCTCGAGTACCCCCACTACACCCGCCCCGCCATCTGGGAGGGCCGCGCCGTGCCGCCTGTGCTGGTCTCGGGCCACCACGGCGAGGTTGACCGCTGGCGCCGCCGCGAACGCCTGCGCCGCACCCTGGCCCGCCGCCCCGACCTGCTGGCGAGGGCCAGGGCCGAGGGCCTGCTGAGCCGGGATGACCTGCTCTACCTGGCGGACCTCGGCTGGGAGCCGAGTTAGAGCTTATGCCAATCCTCCCACAGCTCGCGCAGCGCCGCGGCGGGGTTGCGCCAGTAGCGCTCGGGGTCGAGCGGCAGGGCCGGCGGCCCCACCGGCGCGGGCAACGCCCCGGCGCGCAGGCGACGAGCGAAGGCTCGCACGGCGGCGGCGGCGGGTTTCTCGCGGCCGTCGGGGGCGACGATGCCAGGCGTGCGCGCCCACCACGAGCGGTCGGCGGGGGCGATGCGCCAGAGCTCGGGGGCGACATCGGCGTAGCGGGCCAGCCAGACCCCGCCCGCCCCCTCGCGGTGCAGGCTGGCCAGGGCCTCCTCGACCAGGGTCGCCTGAGCCTCCTCCTCGGCCAGGGCCAGGGTCGCCGGGCGGCCGAAGAGCTCGGTGACTACCTCGCCGCTCGCGCCGGCCGCCGCCGTGGGCCGGCCCAGATCGGCGACGATCACGGGCGCGTGGCGCCCCGTGTCGGCGTGGAGCAGCCCCGCGACGAGGGCGTGGAGGAAGCTCGCCGCGCGCGGCCCGTCGCCGCGCCCCGGCAGCAGGGGCGGCAGCGGCGCCGCCGAGACGGCCAGACGCCCCCCGCCGGCGGCGAGGGCGGCGGGGCGCAGCGCCTCGGCGCGGCTCAGGCCAAGGGGGCTCACCACCCCAACCACCGCGCTTGCGCCGTGGTCGCGGGCGGCCTCGGTCAGATCCGACCACCAGGCGGCCGCGGCGCGGGCCGAGGCCGGGCGGCGGGCCCGCTCGAGGTCGGCGCCGAACTGCCAGGCTTCGACCGCGGGGTGCGCGCCGAAGTTGCCCACGGCCTCGCGCAGCAAGAGGCGCTGGGCCCCCAGGATCTCGGGCTCGCCGTAGAGGTCGCGGGCCGGCTCGCGCAGGTAGCGCTCGCCGGCGAGGATGGGCGGCTGCTCCTCGGACACGACCACGACCGGCGGCCCCAGGCGGCGCGCGCGCTCGGCGTCGCCGGGCAGCCTGTAGCCGACCGCCCACTCGGGGAGGCTCAGGGCGCCCCCGAGGCTGCCGCCGAGGGTGGCCACGACGGCCCGCAGCCGAAAATCGTGGGCGAAGTCGAGGGCCCGCTCGAGGCTGCGCAGAGCCGCGATGTTGACCCTGGTGCCGGCCATGGCGTCGGCCCATGGCAGCTCGAGGCGCACCGTGTCGAAGCCGAGGTCGGCAATATGCTCCAGCTCGGAGCGCAGGGCGCCCAGGTCGGCCTCGCCCCAGGCGCAGAGGGGCGCCTCGGCCTGGCGTCGCCGCCGCGGCCAGTAGCTCACCCCAAGGGAGAAGCGCTGTTCGCTCATAGCCTTTTCGCGGCGCAGTGGCGCCGGCCCTTCAGCTAATAGACGGAAGCCATGCCGAATTATACCAAGAAGGGCCGGAGCGAGCCGGCCCAAAAGGCCCCCGAGCCGCGCCGGATCGAGGTGGTCACGCCCGAGGGTCTCGAGCCGATCGCGCGCGCCGAGCTGCGCCGCATGGGCCGTACGGTCCAACTGGCGCCCGGCGAGGCGCCCGGCGTCATCCCGATCCGCTACAGCGGCGAGCTGCGCGCCCTGCTGGGCCTGCGCGCGGCCACCTCGGTCTACCTGGCCCGGGGCTTCGCCGTGCCCCGGCCCAAAGCCCTGCTCGGCGACGAGCACTTCCGGGCGGCCCTGGCCCTGGCCGAGACGGCCATGCGCCTGCACCCCGCGGGCGCCTATCGTACGCTCTACCTCAGCGCCGCCGGGGCCGAGTCGGCGGTGCTCAACCGGCTGAAGCAGGACATGGCGGCGCGCCTGGGCCTGGCGGTGGGCGAAGAGGACGGCGACCTGCTGCTGCGGCTGCGGCGCGCCGCCGACGGCGCGAGCTGGGAGCTGCTGGCGCGCCTCTCGCCCCGCCCCCTGGCCACGCGGGCCTGGCGGGTCTGCAACCTCGAGGGGGCCCTCAACGGGCCCGTGGCCCACGCCATGGCGACCATGTGCGCCCCGGCCGACGGCGATGTCTACCTCAACCTCGGCTGCGGCTCGGGCACGCTGCTGATCGAGCGGCTGCTGATCCGCTCGGCGCGGCGAGTCGTCGGTTGCGACATCAGCGCCACCGCCCTCGCCTGCGCGCGGGCCAACCTCGAGGCCGCCGGCCTGGCCGGGCGGGTCGAGCTGACGGACTGGGACGCGCGCTCCCTGCCGCTGCGCGACGCGAGCGTCGACGCGATCACGGCCGACCTGCCCTTCGGGCACCTGGTCGGCTCTCACGCCGAGAACCTCGAGCTCTACCCGGCGCTGCTGGCCGAGGCGGCCCGCGTGGCCCGCCCGGGCGCCCGCTGCGCCCTGCTCTCGCACGAGGTGCGCCTGATGGAGCGCCTGCTGGCGGCGAGCCCGGCCTGGTCCCTGGAGGAGAGCGTCAGGGTCGACCTGGGCGGGCTCTACCCGCGCATCTTCTTGCTGCGCCGGACATAGGCGCTCGCGCTACTCTCCGCCCACCGCCTCGATCTGCGCCGCCTTGGTGCGCTCGGTGATATCGCGGATGGCGGCGAAGAGCCCGTTGAGCTGGTCCATCTCGCGGCGCTCGAGCTCGACGATACGGCCAATGTGGGTCTGCTGGATCTGCTCGAAGCGCCCGGTCGAGCGGGTGAGACGCTGCTCGAGCTCGCGCAGGTAACCGTCGACCCGCTCGAGCCAGGCCGTGAGCTGGCGCAGGTGCTGCTCGTCGGCCTCCTGGAGGCCGCCGATCTTCTCGTCGGCCTGCTGGCGCACGTCCTCGAGGCGCTCCTGGTTCATCAGGAAGCGCTCGGTAGAGATGCGCTCGACGCGCTTGATCTCGGCGACCAGATCGGGGAGTTTGGCGGCCAGCTCGGTGATCTGTCCCGGGATAGTCTCTGAGAAGAGGTTGATATGCTGGCGGATCTCGTCGAGGCGGCTGATGCGCGCGTTGTGCTGCTCGAGCACGCTGCGCACATCGGCGACGAGCTGCTGGGCCTCGACGGCCTGGCGGCGCAGGCTCTGCTTCTCGACCTGCAGCTCGTCGCCGACCCGGCGCGCCTCCTGGACGGCGACCGTATCGGCCTCGCGCAGGCGGTCGAGCTGGAGCAAGACCTGGCGCTGGCGGTCGTCGAGCTCCTTGATCTGGGCCTGGAGCGTCAGGAGCTGCTGCTCGCCCTGCTCGATGCGGCCGAGCCAGCCGGCGACATAGTCACGGTCCTGCTTGCGGGCCTCGGCGACCTGCTGGATCTGGGCCTGCATATCGCGGATGGGGCGCACGCCCTCGTCGATCTTGACCAGGGCGCCGGCGACCTCTTTGCGCAGGGCGACCACGTCGCGGCGCACCGCCTCGCCGGACTGGGCCACCTCGTTGGCGTGGCGCTCGAAGAGGCTCTGGATCTGCGTGACGGCCGCCTCGGTCTTGCGCACCTGCTCCATGGCCCAGTTATACTTGTTGGTCTGGTCCTTCAGCAGGCGACGTAGCTCGTCGATCTGGCCCTGGAGGTGGACGATCTGCGACTGCTCGTGAGCGCGCAGGCGCTCCTCTTCGTATTTGGCGGTCAGGTCTGGGTTAGTCATTGCTCAATCCATCCAGGGTATAAGGCTCGCGCCGCTTCAGGCGCCCTGGGCGCGTAGGGCAGCCAGGGCGTCGGCCAGGTCGAACTTGCCGTCATAGAGAGCCTTGCCGACGATGGCGCCCTCGCAGCCGAGGGCGGCCAGGCGCCGCAGGTGGGCGACCTCGGCGATGCCTCCGCTGGCGATGATAGCGGGGCCATCGGGCCAGATCAGCTCGGCCAGGGCCTCGAAGTTGGGCTCGGTGAGGGTGCCGTCGCGGCTAATGTCGGTGTAGATGATCCGGCGCACGCCCAGACTGGCCATGTGGCGCACGAGGTCGACGGCGCGCACGTCGGCCGTCTCGGTCCAGCCGGCCGTGGCGACCTTGCCGTCGCGGGCGTCGACGCCGACGATCAGGCGGTCGCCGAAGCGGGCCAGGAGGCGAGCCACCAGCTCGGTCTGCTCGACGGCGGCGGTGCCGAGGATGACCCGCTCGACCCCGAGGGCCAGGGCGGCGGTGACGTCCTCCTCGCGGCGCAGGCCGCCGCCGAGCTGCACCGGCGCGCCGATCGCCTGCACGATCGCGAGCACGGCGTCGATGTTGGTGGGCCGCCCGTTGCGAGCCCCGTCGAGGTCGACCACGTGGAGTCGGCTGGCGCCCTGCTCGATCCAGCGCTGGGCCATGGCCACGGGGTCATCGCCGTAGACCGTGCTCTGGGCGAAGTCGCCCTGGAACAGCCGCACACAGCGCCCATCCTTCAGATCAATGGCCGGAATCAGTTCCATAGGCTTACGATACTGGGCTGGCGGCGAGCGAGGACGGCTGCGCGCCCGTCCCCCTCGCCCCCTGTCCGCTGGCGGTGGCCTGCTCACAGAGGCCGACAAAGTTCTTTAGCAGGCGCAGGCCGTAGCGCCCGGACTTCTCGGGGTGGAACTGCACGGCGGCCAGATTGTCGCGCACGATGACGCTGGGGAAGTCGAGGCCATAGGCGGTCTGGCCGGCGACGACCGCGGGGTCATCCACGGCGCAGTAGAAGGAGTGGACGAAGTAGAAGTCGCTGCCGTCGGCGATGCCCGCGAAGAGCGGATGGTCGGCGAAGGCGGGGCTGTAGCGCACCTGGTTCCAGCCGATCTGGGGGATCTTGCCGGCCTCGTCGGGCAGGCGGCGCACCGTACCGCCCACAATGCCGAGACAGTCGTGCAGCCCGAACTCGACACTTGCCGCCAGCAGCACCTGCATGCCGACACAGATGCCGAGGAAGGGCCGGCCCGAGGCGACGACCTGGGGCAGGATCTGGGCGATGCCGAGGGCGCGCAGGCTGCGCATGGTGTCGGCCGTGGCGCCCACGCCGGGCAGCACCACCGCGTCGGCGGCCAGGACCACGGCGGGGTCCTCGGTCACCGTCAGGTCGGCGCCGGCGGCCCGCAGGGCGCGCACCGCGTTAGGCAGGTTACCCGCACCATAGTTGATCACGGCGATCGTCATAAGGGCCCCTATCAGGCTTAGCTGGCGGGCGCCAGCAGCGGGTGGCGACGCGTGAGGCTCTCGATCACGCGCTCGATCTCGGGCAGCGGCTCGGGGGCATCGACCTCGCCGATCGGGTCGTAGCCGGGCGCGCGGCCGAGCAGCTGCCGCAGCGAGGCCACCACACAGGCGCCCAGGGCGTCGAGGTTGTAGCCGCCCTCGAGCACCATGACGAGCCTGCCGCCGCACAGCTCGTCGGCCAGGCCGAGCAGGATCTGGTTCAGGCGGGCGTAGCCGCTCACCGAGAGCACCATCGGGCCCAGGGGGTCGCTCCAATGAGCGTCGTAGCCCGCCGAGACCATGATCAGCTGGGGCTGGAAGCGCCGCAGGGCCGGGGCGATCACCTGCTCGAAGACCCGCGCGTAGCCCACGTCGCCGACGCCGAACGGCAGGGGCACATTCAGGGTCGCCCCGTGCGCCTCGGCGCGGTCGCCCATCTCGCCCAGGGCGCCGGTGCCGGGATAGAAGGGCGCGGCGTGGGTCGAGCAGAAGAGCACCGCCGGGTCGGCGTAGAAGATATCCTGGGTGCCGTTGCCGTGGTGTACGTCGTAGTCGACGATCGCCACCCGCTCGAGGCCGAGGGCGCGCTGGGCGTAGCGCGCGGCCACGGCGATATTATTGATCAGGCAGAAGCCCATGGCCCGCCCGGGGGTGGCGTGGTGACCGGGCGGCCGCACCAGCGCGAAGGCGTTGCGGGCCTGCCCGTCGAGCACGGCCTCGACCGCGCCGACGGCGGCGCCCGCGGCCAGGGCGGCGACCTCCCACGAGTCGGCGGTGACGTAGGTGTCCGAGTCGAACTGGCCGCCGCCGTAGCTGGCTAGCTGGCGCACGCGGCGCAGCAACTGGTCGCTGTGGACGGCCTCGAGGGCGGCGTCGGGGGCGGGGCGCGGCGCGTAGTGGCGCAGTTCGCCATGCAGGCCGCTGGCGTCGAGGGCGCGTCTGACAGCCTGAAGCCTGGCGGCCTGCTCGACGTGCCCGTGCCAGTTGTGAGCGTCGAAGCTCGTATCTGTGAGGAGGACGGTGCTACTCATGGACGCCCCTTGCCGCCATCTGCTCTTTGCATTGTACCGCATTCTTCAGGGGTGAGGCGTGAGGGGCCTCAGAGCTCGAGGCAGTAGGCGCTGAACGGCGCGAGCTGCAGCCGCAGCCCGGCGCCGATGTGGGCGACGCCGTGCGGCGCCAGCCCCAGCAGGTCCTGGGGCGCGTGCGGAGCGAGCCCTTCGGGGAGCGTGACGTTGACCTCGATCTGGCGCGGCCCCGTGTGCATCAGGGCGAGCAGGCGCCGCCCCCCGTGCTCGCGCAGCGCCGCGAGCACCAGCGGCGAGTCGCAGCGGGTCGAGCTGAAGTCGGCCTGCCCATACCGCAAGGCCGGCTCTGCGCGCCAGAGGCTCAGCAGCGCGCGCAAGAACGGCCCCTCGCCCTGCTCCTGGCCCGACCAGAGCGAGGGCACGAAGCCGCAGAGGGCCATGCCCGCCTGCAGCATGCGGCTGATGCGCGAGCCGCGCAGGCCATCGGCCAGGGGGTTGATCTCGCAGGTGTCGTGGCTCTCCATGAAGCAGATGCGCGCCACCCCCGCCGGCGCGAGGGTCCTCAGGTCCTCGAGGTAGTCGCCGAGCTCGTGGCCGGTCATGCGGCGCAGGGCCGTGTGGACGAACATCAGGTGGGCCGGATAGTCATACAGCCCATCGCAGACGGCGCCGGCGGCGGGCCCCGCGAGGGTGGCGAGCAAGGCGCGCCCCGGCGATGCGGCGCGCATGTCGGCGCCCAGGCGGCCGAGCCAGGCCAGGGGGGCGAGGGCCCCGTCGGCGGCGCTCTGGGGCGGCCGGCGCGCCCAGTTCAGGGCGGGGCTGTAGGGCGCCACGGCGCGGAAGCCGTCGAGGTCGAGCGCGTCGGCCTGAGCGCAGGCCCAGCTCAGCAGGTAGCGCTGCAGCTCCTCGCTGTTCCAGTCGAAGTTGTAGCAGCCCGGCGACACCGCCACGCCGGGGTGCCTGCCGGTGGCCGAGGCGTCCCCCGGCATGCCGATCACGAAGGCCCCGCTCTCGGAGCGCGCAAACCACTCGGGATGCGCGGTCAGGTAGCGCGACTCGGCGGCGCAGCCCTGCAGCTGCAGGTCGAGGATCACCCGCAGCCCCGCGGCGTGGGCCGTCTCGACCAGGCTGCGCAGGCCGGCCTCGTCGCCGTGGGCGGGGTCGAGCCGCTCGAGATCGAGGATCTGCTCGCCCGCCACAAGCTGGGGCGGCCGCAGCACCAGCGCGCCGACGCCGAGCTCGGCCAGGGCCGGGGCCTCGGCCGCGAGGCCGGCCAGCCCGCCGTGGCGCGCCAGATCGCAGAGGTAGAAGGGCGTCTCGCCCACCCAACTCGCCCCCCGCGCCTCCCCCTGACGCATGGCGGCGCAGCGGGCTCTGGCCGCCTCCCAGGGGCCGTCGAAGAGCATGAAGCGCTGCGTGCCGGCCACCAAGGTCTCGCCGGGGCGCAGCGCGCCGACCAGGGCCACCTCGTGGGCGAGCGAGACCGCGTCGAGCCAGCCGTCGGCGCCCTCGACGAAGGGCAGGGCGGCGACGCCGGCCGACTCGTACCAGCAGAGGAGCGTCTGCTGGGGCGGGGCGCCGTGGAGGGCGAGCAGGCCGGGGCCCTGGGTGGGCGTCGGCTCGAGGGCCCCGCCGCCCCGCACCCCCGGCGCGAAGAAGCGGCGCGGCAGCACGTTGCGGCGCTGCGCGGCGGCCACGGCCAGGGCCACCCGCGGCCGCACACTGTTGCCAGGCGCCTCGAGCAGGCAGAGGCCGGGGTTGCCGACCCGGGCGTTGGGCAAGATCAGGCGCACCCCGTAGAGGCGCTGCTCGTCGGGGCCGACCTGCTCGAGCTCGGCCTGCCGCTCGATCAGGCCGCCCCGCAGGGTGTAGCGGTCGCGGATCTTCAGGGGGCCAAGGCCGATCGCGACGAGCATCTCGACGCCGCCGTCGACGGGGGCGGCCCGATGCCAGAGGAAGCGCGCGAACGAGGTGGGCCCCGTCCAGCCCCCGGCGGCGCCCAGGGCGATGTCGAGGCCGGGGCGGGGCGGCCCGTGGCCGAGCACATTCGGCCCGTCGCGCAGGGCCAGGACCACCAGGGCCCCGTTCTCGCGCGACCAGCCCAGCTCGAGCTCGGGGGTGCGCAGGCGCACCTCGCTGCCAGTCTCGATCAGCTCAAACTCCACAGAATCACCGTATGGCCCGGCGGGCGCACGGGCGAAGCAGAACATTCATACACTACGGGGCGACAATTGGGTGGCGCAGGTGGCGCCGCGAGGGGCAATCTGACCGGCCAGGGCGGCAGCGTGGGGGCGTCACCATTGACACAGGGCGCATTATAGCACGCGGCCCACGGTACGGTACAATAGGCGCAGACAGCCAGGGCCAGGTCTAGGCGGGCTTCGTAGCCCGCCGGTTGAGCGGCCGGGCGCGGGCGACCGCGGGAGTCAGGAGCGGACCAATGCGTGAAGAGGAAGTCGCGGCCCTGATCGCCCGCAGACTGCCACCCGGCCTGAGCGCCCGGCCGCCCATCGTGCGCCTCTACCCCGACGAGGTCGTGGTGCTGCTCGAGGTAGACCCAGCGGGCGAGGGCGACCCCGAGGCCGAGCGGGCCCTGATCGAGCGCCGCCGCGAAGAGACGCGGCCCGCCCGCATCAAGGTCGCCCGCGAGCTCGAGCGCGAGCTGGGCCTGCCCGTGGCCTGGGGCATGCGCGCGGGCGCCGTCGAGTCCCTGTTCTCCACCCGCACCAGCCCGGTGATGACCCGCCTCGGCAGGGCCGAGCGCGAGGTGCTCGACACCCTGGTGGCCGCAGGCGTCGCCGAGACCCGCAGCAGCGCCCTGGCCTACGCGGTGCGGGCCTTCGCCGCCGAGCACGCCGAGTGGCTGGCCGAGGTGCGCCAGGCCATCGCTGAGGTCGAGCGGGTGCGCGGACGCCTCAGGCATCACCCGCGCAACGGGCCGCCGCCCGCCGATAACCTCGAGCAGCCTTGACAGTGACCCGCCATCCTGTTACCCTAACGGCAGTCGGGGCGTGGCTCAGCCCGGTAGAGCACCGCGTTTGGGACGCGGGGGTCGTGGGTTCAAATCCCTCCGCCCCGACCAATGCCCCCGCTACGGCGGGGCCGGCGACGCCGGCGTCCAGCGCGAGCAGCGCCGGCGCCGGCGTTTTTGTCACCACCCGGCACGAGAAGGAGACGCGGGGCCTGAGAAACCCCGCAAGGGAGCCCCTATGCCAACGATACTGCTCGTCGAAGATGAGACCACCCTGGCCGAGACCTTGCGCTACAACCTCGAGCGCGAGGGCTACACCGTGCTCCTGGCCGCCGACGGCGTCCAAGGGCTCGAGCTCGCCCGCCGCGACCAGCCCGATCTGGTCGTGCTCGACATTATGCTCCCCCGGCTAGACGGCTTTTCGGTCTGCCGCATCCTCCGCCAGGAGAGCGACGTGCCCGTGATTATGCTGACCGCCCGCCAGGACGAGGTCGACCGCATCGCCGGGCTCGAACTAGGCGCGGACGACTATATCAGCAAGCCCTTCAGCCTGGGCGAGTTTCTGGCCCGCGTGCGGGCGATCATGCGCCGCACCGAGCGCCAGCCCCGCCTCGCCGGCCGCGAGGTGCTCGAGGCGGGCGCGATCCGGGTCGATACCAGCAGCAGACGAGCCTGGCGCGACGGCGGCGAGCTGACCCTCCCCCAAAAAGAGTTCGACCTGCTCACCTGCCTCATCCGTAACCGCGGGATCGCCCTCACCCGCGACCTGCTGCTCGAACGGGTCTGGGGCCTCGACTTTATCGGCGACAGCCGCACCGTCGACGTACACATCCGCTGGCTGCGCGAGAAGATCGAGCCCGACCCGGCCAGGCCCCGCTATATCCAGACCGTCCGCGGCGTCGGCTACCGCTTCGAGGCGCCCGAAGGCGCCCTATGAGCCCCCTCGAACTGGCCTTGGCCCTGGCCCTGGCCCTCAGCCTCGGCGCCTGCGCCTGGCTCTGGGCGCGCCGCCGCGCCCCCGCCGAGGCGGCGCCCGCCCCGCCCGACGCGCCCAGCCGTTACGCTTCGCCCGATCAGCTCGCGGCCATCGCACACCCGCTCTTTCAGACCGCCGCGGCCTCGCTCGACGCGGGCATGGTCGTGGTCGACCCGACCCGCCGGGTCGCCTACCTCAACCGCCAGGCCGAGGAGATGCTCGAGGTCGGCCGCGGCCTCGCCGGCCAGAGCCTGATCGCGGCCCTGCGCGACCATCAGGCCGATGCCCTGGTGGCCGAGGTGCTGCGCGACTGCGAGCCCCGCGAGACGGCCATGAAGCCGATCGCCTCGGGGCGCACCCTGCGCCTGCGCTGCACGGCCCTGGCCCCCGACGGGCAGCTGGCGGGCGCGATGCTGCTCATCCGCGACATCACCCAGATCAGCATGCTCGAGCGCTCGCGCCGCGACCTGGTGGCCAATGTCTCGCACGAGCTGCGCACCCCCCTGGCCTCGCTCAAGCTGCTCGTCGAGACGGTGCAGTCCGACCCGCCCCCCGAGGTGGCCCGCCATATGCTCGGCCAGATGTCCCAGGAGATCGACGCGGTCACCCAGCTCGTCGACGAGCTGCACGAGCTCTCGCAGATCGAGTCGGGGCGGGTCACCCTCAAGCTGGCGCCTCAGCCGATCCGGCCCGTGGTCGAGCGCGCCCTCGAGCGCATCAGGCCCCAGGCCGACCGCAAGCAGATCAGCGTGGCGGCCGAACTCGCCGCCGAGGAGCAGCTGGCCCTGATGGACGCCGACCGGATCGGCCAGGTCCTGCTCAACCTGCTGCACAACGCGGTGAAGTTCACCTCGGCGGGGGGCTCGGTTCTGGTGCGCGCCGACCTGGCCCCCCACGACAGCGGCGCCCCTCAGAGTAGCGGCCCGTGGCTGCGGGTGAGCGTCAGCGACACCGGTATCGGCATCCCGGCCCAGGATCTGCCGCGCATCTTCGAGCGCTTCTACAAGGTCGACCGCTCGCGCACCCGCAACGCCGGCGGCACCGGCCTGGGCCTGGCGATCGCCAAGCACCTGGTCGAGGGCCACGGCGGCCGCCTGTGGGCCGACAGCGTCGAGGGCCGGGGCAGCACCTTCACCTTCACCCTACCCATAGCCTAAGGGTCGCCCTAAGTGCTACCCCTTAGGCCTCAAGACCGAGCCCTTAGGCCGGCCCGCGCCTGATGAATACCTGATTCCAACGATGTGGGCGCGGCCTCGCTCCGCTACTATACGCTCAGTGAGACGAGCGTATAGTAGCGAGGCGAAAACCCGATGATCCCAGAGCGTGACGTCCTCCTCACCCGGTTCGAGGTCGAGAACCGGCGCCGCATGGCCGCCGAGGAGCGCGCAGCCCGCGAGGCTCGACGCGCCCGCACTACCCGGCGCGCCGAGCAGGTCGAGCGCAAGCAGAACGGCGGTCGCTTCGGCTGGCTGCGCCGCCTGGCAGGCGCCCGCAACTAGGCCGCGAGGGGGAGCAAGCCTCCCCCTCATCCCCTCTCCCCCCCGACCCCGCCCACGTTCGCATATAATGGCGGCGTGGATCTCACTCTTTCCTCAGACTGGTCGATCGAGCTCAGCGGCGACCACCTCGTCGCCCGCCACGCCGCCACCGAGCTGCGCGGGGCCCTGGCGCGCCTCGGCGCCCCCGAGCTGCCCATCGTGGCGACGGCGTCGGGCCGGCGTATCGCCCTGAGCCACGGCCCCGCCGGCGATGGCTTCGTGCGCGCCCCCGACGCGGCCGGCCTCGTCCTTAAGGGCGATGGCCCGCGCGGCCTGCTCTACGCGGTCTACGATCTGCTCGAGGCCCTCGGCTGCCGCTGGGCCGCCCCGGGCCCCGCCGGCGAACAGATCCCCCGCCGGGGGCGCGTAAGCCTGCCGGAGGCCGCTGTGGCCGACCGGCCCGCCCTGCCGGTGCGCAGCCTCGTGATCGGCCACGATCACTTCCTCGACGAGGCCGAGGAGTGGATCCGCTGGGCGGCCCGCAACAGGCTCAATACCATCTTCATCCACACAACCATCCACGAGCCGGCCCTGGCCGCGTGCAGGCTCTCGCACTGGCGCGCCCGTCGCCGCACCCTGCTGCCCCTGATCCGCGAGCATGGCCTGGGCCTCGAGCTCGGCGGCCACCATCTGCGCGACCTACTACCGCGCCGGCTCTTCCGCGACGAGCCCGAGCTGTTCCGCCACGATGGGCTCCGCCGCACCCCCGACCATAACCTCTGCGTGAGCAGTCCACGCGCCCTCGAGCGGCTGCGGCGCGCCGGAACGGCTTTCTTCCGCGTCTACCCCGAGGCCGAGGTCTACCACCTCTGGCCCGACGACCTGCGCGCGGGCGGCTGGTGCCACTGCCCCGCCTGCGCCGAGCTGAGCCCGGCCGACCAGGCCATGACCGCCGCCAATGCCGTGGCCGAAGCCCTGGCGCAGGCCCGGCCCGCGGCGCGCCTGGCCTACCTGGCCTACCACGACACCGAGGGCCCGCCCGGCCGCGTGGCGCCCCACCCGGCCCTCAGCCTGCTCTTCGCCCCCCGCCTGCGCAGCTACGCCGCCGGCATCGGCGACCCGGCCAACCGGACCGTGGCCGCCCGCCTCGAGCGCGGCGCAGCCCTCTTCGCCGGCGCCGCGCCGCGAGCGCCGCGGGCCGACCTGGCGGTGTTCGAGTACTACCTCGACGGCATCCTCTTCAAGTCCGCCCCGCCACCCCTGACCCGGGTCATCGCCGCCGACATGGCCGCGTACAAGGCCGCCGGCGTCGGCGCCGCCCACGCCCTGCTCACGGGCGACCGGCCCTTCGTCTGGGCCCCCCTCAACGCCTACCTCTTCGCCCGCCTGGCCTGGGCGCCCGACAGCGACCCTCAGGTCGTGCTGGGTGACTACGCCGCCGCGCGGGCCCCCTCGTTCGCCGCGCCCCTCGCCCTGGCCTACAGCGAGCTCGAGGCCGCCTGGCGGCCCGCCCTGGCCCGCGACCCCGAGCAGCCACCCCCCGAGCGCCCGTCGGGGCCGCGCGACCCTGTGGCCGCCCCGCCCGCCGATGTGCTCGACACAGCCGACGAGCCGCGCCTGTCCCTCGAGCGCCGCCTCGAGGCCATGCGCGCCGCCGAGGATCACCTGGTGCGCGGGCGCAATGCCTGGGCGAGCATCACCGCCGCGCCCACGGCCGCGGCCCTGGCGGCCGAGCGGGCCGAGTGGGAGCTCGGGGCGGCCACGCTGCGCTTCCTGCGCCTGCGCCAGCAGCTCTATGTGCTCGCCGCCCGCGAGGCCACCATCCCAGCCCTGGTCGAGGGCCTGGCCGAGGCCCAGCGGGCCCTCGACGAGCTCCTGGCCTGGGCCGCACGCCATGTGCCGGCCGGGGCGCGGGCGGGCCACCTGCTGATGCGCTCGGCCTTCCAGCTCCAGCTCGACCACGTCGCCGACCGGCGCCTGCTGCCCGCCTGGGCCCGCCTCAGCCTGCGCGCGCGCCGCGCCGCCGATCTCGCGCGCCTACTGCCCCGGCTGATCCGTTAGGGTCGCTCGGCGATAATCGTTAGAGGTTTACCACGAAGGCCGCGAAGGCCACGAAGGCAGGAGAGAAGCTGTGCCAGGCCAAGTCCTTGCGAGCCGCTCGCTCGGCACAGGCGCACGGCTCTGGCGCCGGGCAGGCTCCAATCCTTCGCGTTCTTCGTGGTCTTCGTGGTAAAAATTGGAACCCTCGTTGTAATACTAGCGCCCCGCCTCCCGCGTCGCCACACCCATACCCAGCAGCAGTAGGCCAAGCAGCAGCAGGCCGCTCCAGGCCTCCTCGGGGGCGCCTGTGGCGGGCAGTGCGCTGGGGATGGGCACAGCAGTGGCCGCCGGGGGCTCGGCGGGGGCCGGGCTGTTGAAGAAGAGGTGCTGCACGACCGTCTGGCCCGCCTCCAACACCACCGTCAGCTCGCCCTGCGCGGCCACGCCCTGCTCGGGGGTCAGGCTGAGGGCCACGCCGTAGCTGCCGGCCTCCAGGCCGCCGCGGTCGTAGTTGCCGCTGGCGTCGGTGGTCACCTGGACGTCGCCGACGCGCACCGTCAGGCCGGGCGCGGGGGCCCCCGTGCGCTGGTCGATCACCGTGCCCGTGATGCGGGCCGGCTCGGCCGCCGCGTCGCCATCGTCGTCGTCGTCGGCGTCTGCGGGCGTCGGCGCCACACTGGTCGGCCCGACGGTGGGCGGCACGGCTGTGGGCGGCACGGCTGTGGGCGGCTGCGGGGTGAGGGTCGGGCGGGGCGGCAAGGGCTGAGCGCTGACTGACCCCGGGCTCCCGCCCATGGCCAGGGCGAGGGCCGCCAGGACAAGGGTCGCGCCGCAGGCGAGCAAGAGCCGACTGAGCTGTCGTCGAGGCATGGTATCCCTCTGGTGTAGGCACAAGGGGCGGGGCCAGGCCAGCGCCCCGCCGCTATTGTACCCTGTGCAGCCCGAGGATGGAGAGCCTCCGAGCTCATATGACGGCTTCAGGAGGGGCGCGAGGCCGGGCCTTCGGCGCGAGCACACGCAATGCAGAGTGCCGCGTACGGCAGAGCCTCGAGCCGGTCGTCGCCGATGGGCCGGCCGCAGCGCTCGCAGATGCCGTAGCTGCCGCTCTCGATGCGCGTCAGGGCCCCGTCGATCTGGGCCACGATATCGTCGGCGTTGTTGCGCAGGGCCAGGTTTCGCTCGCGCAAGAAGACATTCGTAGCGTCGTCGGCGTAGTGCTGGCCCGCGCCCGAGTCGCTCACCTCCTCGTCCTCGCCAATCGGCAAATTCTCCTGGTCGGCGAGCAGCTCGGCGCGCATCGCCTCGAGGCGAGCCCTGATCGGGCCTGTATCACGCTGGGTCATCATGTGCTCCTGGCAGGTGCGCCCCCTCGCGAGGCGCCCAGGGGCCAAGACCGGCATACTCCGTGCCAACGTTGACAGGAGCCATGGATGGGCGTATGCTGGCGCGCAGCCGACACCCGACCATACAGCCTGAGCGCCGTGCGACGCGCTCCGTGGGGGACCCTATGCGCCGAACGGCCACGCCCTACCTGATCCTCTTCGCCGGCGTCCTGATCGCCTCGACCGCCTCGATCATGGTCCGCTTCGCCCAGGGGGCCGGCGTGCCCTCGCTCAGCATCGCGGCGGGGCGCCTGGCTCTGGCCGCCCTGATCCTCACGCCCCTGGCATGGTCCAGGGTCAGCCCCGAGCTGCGCTCGCTGCGCAGACGCGACCTGATCATGGCCCTGGCCTCGGGGGCCTTTCTCGCGGTGCACTTCGCCAGCTGGATCAGCTCGCTGGCCTACACCTCGGTCGCCTCGAGCGCGGCCCTCGTCTCGACCAGCCCCCTCTGGGTCGGCCTGGCCTCGCTGCTGATCTTCCGCGAGCGCCTGGGCTGGCGCACCATGCTGGGCATCGGCGCGACCCTGCTCGGCACCATCTTGATCGGGCTCTCGGACAGCGCGGGCAGCACCCAGCCCAACCCCACCCTGGGCAACCTGCTGGCGCTGCTCGGCGCGGCCACCATGACCGGCTACCTGCTGATCGGGCGCGACCTGCGGCGTCGCCTCAGCGTGCTGGCCTACATCTATGTGGTCTACTCGACCGCGGCGGCGATCCTGCTGCTCTGGGCCATCCTCGCCCGGCAGCCGCTCTTCGGCTTCCCGCCCTACGCCTACCTGCTCATCCTGGGGCTGGCGCTCGGGCCGCAGCTCCTCGGCCACACGGCCTTCAACTACGCCCTCTCGATCCTCTCGGCCACCTTCGTCGCCGTGGCCATCCTCGGCGAGCCGATTGGCTCGGCCCTGCTGGCCTTCTTCGTCTTCGGCGAGCGCTTCGCACCCCTGCAGCTGGCCGGCTTCGTGCTGCTGCTGGCGGGCATCGCGATCGCCTCCCTCGCCGAGCAAGCCGAGGCTAAAGGAAGCGAGCCGGTAGCGGCGTAGGGCCGCCCCCTACGCCGCGCCCTTGCGAAACACGACCCGCAGGGCCTCGTTCTCGAAGTAGGCGTCGAGGGCGCGCAGGCGGGCCAGGCTCTGGGGCAGCACGATACGGTGGCGGTGCCAGCCGACCGAGATCAGCAGCTCGTCTGCGCTCTGGGCCAGGTGCACCTGGTCCTCGGAGGCGAAGGGCAGGGGCACGATCAGGTCGTAGCCGCCCTCCATCTTCTCGACCCGCTGCACCGGGCCGCGGTAGAGAAAGGCCGCCGGGTCCTGGTCGGCGAAGAGGTGGTCGGCGAGCTGGCTGAGCAGCTCGGGGCCGACGATCTCGCGCTCGAAGTGGGGCGCCCGCAGGATCGGCAGGGGCTCGAACATCTCGTCGACCTGGGGGGCGTACTCCTGCTGCATCTCGCGCCAGGCGGTGAAGTGACGGTCCACGTCGAGGGGCAGGATGCGGTTGATCACCACGGCGTCGACGGCATAGCCGAAGAGGCTCAGGTAGGTCAGGCTGCGCTGGGCCTCGCGGATGACCATCTTCTCGAGGTTCATCACGATCCGCGCCGTGGTCACCTGCTGGTCGGTGAGAATGAGCCGCACGTCGACCAGGGCGTCGATGGCCTGCTGGGCCGAGGCGAGGACCTCGTCCTCGGCGATCGGCATGTCGGTGACCCGCTTGGCCACCGGGCGCACCACCTTGAGCAGGGCCCGGGCGATCGGAAAGAGCCGCGCGATCCACCAGCGCATGATGTCGGGCAGCGAGAGCAGGCGCAGGGTCTCGCCCGTGGGGGCGGCGTCGACCACCAGCACATCGTAGCGCTGCTCGTCGTAGTGGCGCTTGATCTGCAACAGGCTGAACAGCTCCTCGGTGCCGGGGATGACCGAGAGCTCGCCCTGGGCGATCGTCTCGACGCCCTGCCAGGCCAGCAGGTCGGCCAGGTATTTCGAGACCTGGCCCCAGCTCGACTCGAGCTCGTGGAGGGCGTTGATCTCCTGGGCCCAGAGGTTCGGCTGCACCTGCAAGGGCTCGGCGCGCAGCTCGACCCCGAGCGAGTCGCCGAGGGAGTGGGCCGCGTCGGTGCTGAGAATGATCGTGCGGTACCCGCGCTGCGCGCAGCGCATCGCAGTGGCGGCGGCTACACTGGTCTTGCCGACCCCGCCTTTGCCCGTGTAGAAGAGGATGCGCATCGGGAACCTGTCTGCTGAGCGCTCGTTGTACATATAGTACACGGCCGGGCTTGTTTACGCAAATCGACCTGCCGCTCACTCGCCCTGGCGGCGGGCCCCCACGGTCGGCTGGCCCAGGGCGACCTCGACCTGCTCCCACCAGGCGCGCACAATTGCGGGGCTGCTGCCGTACCAGGGCCGGTCGGGGCGCGGGTCGTGACGCAGGCCGGGGATGATCACCTTGCGCGAGCCCTCGAGCAGGCCGGAGACCATGGGCACGACCCCGTCGCCCCACTGGGCGCCGTCGCCGGTGATCAGCGTGTAGCTCTGCCAGGCCCCGCGTTCGGGGGGCGGGCCGCCGGCGACGCCATAGATGCCCTTGCCCATCACACTCACATAGCGGATGAAGCGCCAGTAGGCGCCCGGGTAGCGCGCCTGCACGAAGGCGATCTGGTTGAGGCCGCCCTGGCGCCCGGTGCGCGTGCAGGTGTGGGGCGTCCCGAGGGTCGCCAGGCAGGCCACGCGCTCGAAGCCATTGTAGACGAGCCGCCGCGGGCCGTAGGGCTGGTCGCCCAGGTAGATCCGCGCCAGCACGCCGCCGGCGCTATGGGCAACCATGATCAGGCGGCGCGCCCCATAGGCGGCCAGGGTCTCGCGCACGGCCTTGTCGAGAATACGCAGCAGAGCCCCGTAGCTGTCGCTCGCCACGACTCCGGCCCAGTCGAGCAGGGTGAGGGGGGCGATCGCGACGGGCCGCCCGCCCACCTCGGCCAGGTAGGCGCGCAGGGCCTCGTACTGGGGGTAGTTGCTGCCGAAGCCGCCCACAATCAGCACTGGCTCGACGCCGCTCAATTCGCTCATAGAGCCTCCGCCACTCGCCGTCCGTGCATTATACCCTGTCTCACGGGCCGGTCGGAGTTTACCCTAGGGCGGCGGGGCTAGCCGTCACGCCGCCTGCTCGGCCGGCTCGGCGGGCGGCGCCGGCTGCTTGCGCCCGGCCGGGGCCATGGGGCGGAAGCCCTCGCCGATTACCTCGCCCGCCTCGCCGATAACCACAAAGGCGTGCGGGTCTGCCGCACTCACCGCCGCCTTCAGGGCCCCGACCTCCGAGCGGCTCACGATGCAGAGCAGCACGGCCCTGGCGGCGCCGGTGTAGCCGCCCACGCCCTCGAGCACGGTCACACCGCGCCCCAGGTCGTGCAGCAGCGAGCTCGTGATCCCGGCGGGCGCCTCGGTGATGATCAGGGCCTGCCGCGAGCCGCGCCCCGCGCCTAGCACGAAGTCGACCGCCCTGCTGCTGACGAAAGCCACCAGCAGCGCGTAGAGGATCTTCTCGGGCCCGTAGGTGAAGAAGGCCACCCCGAAGATCGCCACGTCGCAGACCAGCAGCGTGCGCCCGGGCTGCACACCCAATCGGGTCTCGACCAGGCGCGCGACGATGTCG
Organism: uncultured Oscillochloris sp.; assembly: GCA_964555675.1. Lineage (GTDB taxonomy): Bacteria > Chloroflexota > Chloroflexia > Chloroflexales > Chloroflexaceae > CAIWXH01. Next base: position 1,040 of record CAZKTU010000007.1, on the reverse strand, counting down.
GTGCCGCCGGCGGTGCCGCGGGCCCGCAGGATCAGCCCCAGGCCGACCCCGTCCAGCAGGCCCCCGTACAGACTGTAGAGCAGCGGGTCGGCGGTGACTGGCCGCGCGTAGGGCGCCAGCAGGTCGATCGCCAGCGACATCACCACGATCGCATAGGCCGTACGCACGCCGAAGACGAAGCCCCCCAGCCAGCGCCAACCCACCACCAGCAGGGGTACGTTGAGCGCCAGGACTACCAGGCCCACGGGCGTGCCGATCAGCGTGTTCAGCAGCTGGGCTACACCCGTTAGCCCGCCGCTCACCACATTATTCGGCACCAGAAAGACGCGCACCGCCAGGGCCACCAGCAGGGCCCCCACGGTGATCATGCCATAGTCGTACGCGACCGCCAGCACGCGGCGGACCTTCGGGCGGGACGAGAGCGTCATAGTCGCCTCCTCGGGGCACAGAAAACGGGGGAGGCGCGCCTCCCCCGAGCACTACTATTCGTCGGCGGCCGCAGCCACCAGGAGCCCCAGTATAACGCATCGCGGCACGGCGGGCAACGAGGCCTGCGCTCCCAGAACTTGATGCATCGTAAGCTCACCCGCGTGGCCACTCGAGTCCGCGCACGCATCTTGCAGACAGAAGGCCGTGACGGCCCCCCCAATGCAAGAGGAGCGAGACAATGCTAAAGACGAATAGCCTCACCGGCGCCTCGGCCCTCCTGATCGCCGGCGCCGTCGCAGGCTTCGCGGCCGGCGTCGCCGCAGGGGCTCTACGCAGCCGGCGGCCCGCCCCCGCCACGGCGCCCACGTACGGCAACGCCGACCCGCCGAGCCCGGGCGTGGGCCTGAGCGCGCCGGTCGTCCCCACCCTCGAGAACGCCGGACTGCGCCTCGACCAGGAGGGCGCGGGCACATACGGCGGCATCGGCGACGAACTGCCACCCGAGCTGCCCGAGCTGGCCAAAGAGATCGGCGCCTCGATCGGCCGGGCCAACCCGCGCCCCGCCGGCGACACCCACGGCGAGGATGCCCAGCCCCACAGGCGCGACTAGT